>CAKUXX010000003.1 GCA_934702355.1 uncultured Methanomassiliicoccales archaeon | reverse complement strand
AGCCAAAAACCTCAATAAAAACTAGCCAAAAACCTCAATGAAACACGTCCAAAACCCTCAATGAAAACCAGCCAAAACCCTCAATTGGGATTACATACATATATGTAAAAATCGTATTCTGGCATATGGCATATCTCGCACGGTTAATCGATTCTGAATTAGAAGCGGATTTAGAGATTTTTGGAGCCATTGTAATCGAGGGTCCAAAATGGGTTGGAAAAACAACAACCGCGTCGAGAGTTTCCAAAAGCATTCTCAGGATGTATGATTCAACGGAGGGGGAGAAGAACGTTGAATTGGCAAAGTTGAATCCGTCAGTGTTGTTGGAAGGTAGTGTTCCAAGAATGATCGATGAATGGCAAGATGCTCCCGAGATATGGGATGCGGTCCGTGTTGCTGTAGACGATCGTCAGGAGCCGGGACAATTCATCTTGACGGGATCTGTAGTCGTAGATCGGAGTAAGATCAAGCACTCTGGCGCAGGTCGGATATACAGACTTAGGATGGGCACGATGTCTTTGTTTGAGTCAGGGGATTCAACGGGCGCAGTCTCACTTAAACGTTTATTCGAAGAAGATAACACCATAGGTGCCGCATCAGACAAGACCTTGGAAGATATCGCTAGAATCATCGTGCGTGGAGGGTGGCCCAGTGTCGTAGGAAAAAGCGATGTGGCTGCGATGAAGCTTGTTAAAGGTTATTGCGACACAATCGTGAACACGGAGATCATATCGGGGTCAGAACGTCGTCGTGACAGTAAGAAGATCCGTGCTGTGATGAGATCCCTGTCAAGGTTCATTTCAGCCCCGTTATCCAAGGTTACTATAATTCAGGATATGGGGTCATCTCAGAGCAATATGTCCGAGAATACACTGGATTCGTATCTGGAATTTCTCAGAAGTCTGTTCGTTCTCGAAGAATTAGAGGCATGGGAGCCAGATCTTCGGTCCAAAACTCCAATCAGAGTTGCCAATACAGTTCATTTCTGTGATCCTGCCATCGCCGCTCATTTTCTGTCCGCATCTCCTGCGGATCTGCTGAGAGACGTCAACACGTTCGGTCTTCTATTCGAATCACTTGTGATCCGCGATCTCCGTACATATGTGCAAGCGTTAGATGGGGACATCTTCCATTATCGGGATAAAAACGGTCTGGAGGCTGACGCCATAATTCACCTTCATGATGGGCGGTGGGCTGCGATAGAGGTGAAACTAGGTAGCCACTGGATCGACGATGCCGCAGCAAATCTCCTCAAGTTGAGAGACAAAGTGAACACGGATTCTATGGGTGAGCCCGCATTCCTTGCAGTTGTGACCGCGACCAACTATGCATATACTCGTGAAGACGGAGTGCACGTGATACCGATTACATTGTTGGGGCCTTGACTACGGCTTGCAATTGCATCGTGTCCGGTCAGAATATCCATAAGAGTCTTTATTAGTCAGAGACAATCACCCGATATCATAATCCAGGAGGTTCGGGATGGGCTCTGAGTCTGACGTGATAAATGAGAAGGTTCTCAAAGGCGGTCTGTCAGATGCCATTCTTTCCGGAATCTCGTTCACTGTGCCTGATTTCAATGCGGGCAGGGTGTGCATATTCGGTTGCGACCCTGTTTCTCTGGCAGGGGACATTATCAGCGACCTTGCCGATTGCCGCTCGCCCTCGCCGGTGCCTTGCATCTCCGATCTCCGTGTCCCCGGATGGGTCAGAGAGGATGTCGTTGCGATAATCATCGGCGAGACATGTGCGAGGGCACTTTCGGAAGAGCTCCTTTCCCGCGGATGCAGGGTGTTCGCACTGGTGGGATCGGATATCGGTGCAGAAGGGGTGGAAGTCGTTAGAATCCCCGAAAGGTTCGGGTTCGCGGAATCGATAGGTTTCGCTCTCGGTGCTGCTGCGTCGATCATCACGTCCGCAGGCACGTTCGATGCCGTCGGGGCGCTTTCAGACGACATCGACTGCATAAGGAGGTTCGAGACGGCCTGTTCCGAGGTCGCCCCTCTTTCTCCCGGACGTCTCTATGCCTTCTACAGCACTTCGGACATCCATGCCGCGGCGAAACTATGCAGAACATCGTTCACCGCATGTGCCGGAAAGGCCGCATTCTGCGGAGAGCTTCCGGAATTCGATCACAACGAGCTTGTCGGATGGTCCGACGCCAATGCGCATGCTCCCAGCTTGACCATGGTTGTCATCCGCGGCGACAACGGCGACGGGATCGTGACGGATATAGTGGATTCCATGCTCGAGGTCCTGTCCGAGAACGGACGCAACGTCATGGTCCACGATGTGCCCGGGACGGATGCGGCCGCCAAGGATTGCAACGCGCTCATCCTGGGGATGGCGCTTGCAGGGAGGGATGCATGACGGATTCGATCCCCACGGACCTTCAGCTCTATCATTTCGTGGACGATCTGGAAGGTTCCCTTTCCGAAGAATTCGATTTCAAGATTGATTGCGATGAGATAATCCTCTGCGGAGTCGGAGGTTCGGCTGTCAGCGGGGATTTCGCTGCGGACTGCTGCTACGAGGAGAGTAGGGTGCCGATACGTCTCATAAAGTACCCCGATCTGCCTGATTGGGTCGATTCGCGCACACTTGCCGTGGTCTCCAGCTATTCAGGGAACACCGCGGAGACGTTGGAGATGTACCATCAGGCCAAAGCACGCGGATGCAGGGTCGTCGTGATAACATCCGGCGGGATCCTGATGGACGAGGCCCGCAGGAACGGCGACGACATGATGCCGCTGCCGGTCGGGATGCACCCGAGGCATGCCATAGGGTACATGATCGGCTACACCCTGGCGGTCATAAGATGCGCCGGCGGTCCCGACCTGTCGGAGAGGATACGCGGATTCATCCCGTCTCTGAGGGAGTATCGCGACGTGGTCTCGTCTCCGGACGGTCAGGCGATGGCCATCGCGAAGGAGTTCATGGGCAATGTTCCCGTCATCTGTTCGGACAGCTACATGCGCTCGGTGGCATTCAGATGGAAGACGCAGGTCAACGAGAACTCCAAATTCGTTGCATTCTGCGAATCGGAGCCCGAGTTCGGGACCTGTCATGCGAATGCCTGGTCCGAGGCTCCCCAAAGAGAATGCCTGCTCGTGGTGCTCCGCGGGGATATCCCGGAACCCGCATCCCTGGATGTGACGGTAGGTTCCACGCATCCGGAGCAGAAGGTCCTGGTCATCCCGATCGACGGGGTCTCTCCGCTGGAGAACATGTTCCGTGCGATAATCCTCGGAGATTATGTCTCCGTGTTCATGGCGAAGATCCGCGGCATAGATGCCGCAGAGGTCAGGCCCGTCATGCAGATGAAGGCTAAGCTTCACAAGCTCGGATACTGACGGTCTGTCAGAGCTTTCCGAGGGCGTCCTCGAACTCCCTGACGAACGACACCGCGCGGTCTTCCGCGGTCTTCGGATCCTTCGATTCTGAGTAGATCCTGTATTTGGGTTCCGTACCGGACGGACGGAGAAGCACCCATCCGTCGTCGTAGTCTATCCTCAGGCCGTCGGTCCTGTTGACCTTTCCGTCACTGTGGTTCCCGGCGATGATGTCCGTCACGGATGCCTTCTTCTCATCGGGACAGGGGATGCCCTTCTTGATCGTGGTGTATCTGGGAAGCTCCGATATCAGGGCGGACAGGGGCCTCCTGCTCATCGCCACAAGCTCCAGCATCCTGGCCAGGCCCATGGCGCCGTCACGGCAGTACTGGTGGTCCGCGAAGATCAGTCCGCCGTTCTCCTCTCCTCCGAATATCCCCGATTCGGTCATCATTGTGCGTGCGACTATCGGCGATCCCACCGCCGTGTAGCATATCTTGCCGCCTTCGGATTCGGTGACCTCCTTCACAAGGGACGAGGTGGCCACGGTGATCATGATCCTCCCTTTCCTTTTTCCGAGCATGTGCTTCGCGAGGAGGGCGAGGGACACGTCGCCGCTCACGTATCTTCCGCCGTCCGTGACGAAGACGCATCTGTCTGCGTCGCCGTCATGCGCCGCACCGAGGTCCGCACCGGTCTCGGCGACCATCCTTTTCAGGTCGGTCAGGTTGTCCTCCGTGGGTTCGCTGGGGTGTCCGGGGAACTCCCCCTGGGCATTCCCGTTGATGGTTATCGCCCTCACGCCGAGCTTCCTCAGCAGGAGGGGGGTGGTGTTGACGGATGCCCCGTTGGCGCAGTCGATGCACACTGTGAGCCCCGCCGATCTGATGAGGTCGGCATCCACCTTGGAGACGATGGAGTCCACATACTGCTCGGATGCATCCGAGATCTGGGTGATGTTCCCGGCCTGCTTCCACGATACGGTCCCGACGCCGTTCGCATAGGCATCCTCTATCGCGTTCTCCTCGGCCTTCGAGCATTCGGTCCCGTCGCCGGAGATGCATTTGATGCCGTTGAACTCGGGAGGGTTGTGGGATGCGGTTATCATGACCCCGCCCATGACGTCGTCGTGCGTCTTGACATAGAGCTGAAGCGCGGGGGTGGGGACCATGCCGAGGTCAACGATGTCAGCACCTGCGGACATGAGTCCGGCACACAGGGCGCTTTTGATCATCGGCGATGTTATGCGCGTGTCGGCGGCAACGGCGATCTTCCTTCCCAAGACTTCGGCCGTCGCCTTTCCCATTCCGACTGCGAGTTCGCAGCTAAGGTATTCATTGGCGATCCCGCGTACTCCGTTGGTGCCGAACATGCTCATGAGGGGTCCGACGGCGCCGTGATTCTTAATTTTGTGGGGTAGGTGACCAGCGAGTTGGTGACCTTTTTTCAGTGCCCGATCACATTTGTGACACGGCTCATTCGTCGTCATCGAACATTTTCAGAACTTCACTATGGGTGTAGGTTTGGGGGTTCTCAAGAAACCTGCTGTATGCTGCTTCCCCGGCTGTAAGGTCGTATTCGTCCTCGATCTTTTCGAACAATGCCCTTTTGAAGGCCTCCTCCATCGAAATGCCTGACGATTCAGAATATCTTCTGGCGAGACCCTCTTCTTCCTCGGTCAATGTCAGCGAGAATGCCATTCTGTCACCAAGGTGGTACAATGTGTTGTACTATTTGGTACCTTGAATCAGGGCCCACACAAATCCGTCAATCAGATTGCACTTCCGTCAGCCGTTGCGGTTTTATAATCGTCGGACCTAGCGACTGTCAGAAAGACATGCGGCGCGGCCGCATCCCATGACAGCCGGAGGATAGGATATGACAGGAACCTGTACGATTGTGATCCCCACATACAACGAAGAGAAGAACATCGCCAACATAGCCAAGGCGATCAGGGCCGCATATCCTGACTACAAGATCCTTTTCATGGACGATAACTCCACGGACAGGACCCGCGAGGAGGTTGAGGCCCTCAACGACCCGCTTCTGACATTCTATGTCCGCGACCCTGCCAAGAGAGGTCTCGGAGCATCGGTCCTCGAGGGATTCACCATCGCCGACACAGATTATGCGATGTGCATGGACTGCGACTTCCAGCACCCCGTTTCCGCACTCGGCGGACTCGTGGCGCAGATGGATGCAGGAGCGGACCTCTGCGTCGGATGGAGGACCAGCAGGATGTCTATGGGATTCAAGAGGGCGGCCGGATCGGAACTGGTCGAACTGTTCTGCAAGTTCTTCTTCAAGCTTCACGGGAAGCAGACCACCAAGGACATGATGAGCGGTCTGTTCGCCCTACGCTGCGATGTCTTCAGGCAGGAGATCCTCGACAACTGGGACAGCCTGGAGCTCCGCGGATGGAAGGTCCTGATGGATCTCCTCAAATTCTCCGACAGGAAGCTGGACATCCGCTATTTCAGGTACGATTTCGGAACCAGGGCGGAGGGCGAGTCGCATCTCAACCCCAAGGTCCCCATAATGACGTTCCACCAGCTGTGGGGTTTCGGGAAGTTCACCGCCAAGGTCATCGCGAAGCTGTACCACGTGGACTACTACGAGATGTACCCCGCCGAGAAGAAGTGATATCGGCCTCCATATCACCCTATGGTGCATTCCCATAGGGGAACCTTCCGTAATTTAGGTTATATAGGAGAATACTAATCGGTTCATCATGGCAGCCGATAAAATATGCTCTTCCTGTGGTAAGAGGCTGGTTGGCAAGGCAAATACTTTCTTCAAGTGCCCCCGCTGCGGTGAGTACGAGATTGGAAGGTGCTCCAACTGCCGTGACCAGGGTGTATCCTACGAGTGCAAGAAATGCGGATTCATCGGACCGTGAGGAATCCAGATGGGACAGATTGCAGCAGCTTACGACCTCATGCCCGAGAGCACCGAGGTCGATCTCGACAATGTGATCAACCAGCTCTCCGGAGTTCTCCCCGCAGGGGTCCAGCTCCTCGAGACAAAGGTCCTCCCCGTCGCCTTCGGACTCATGAAGGTCAACGCAGGGTTCCTGATCGACGACACCGACGAAGAGGTCGGTGGAAAGCTCGAGCAGGCACTTAGCTCCATCGCCGGTATCGAGAACGTCGAGTGCGTCTCGAACACCGTCGTCTGAGTAAGGTACAAAACGTGGGGGCGACCCCACATCCTTAACCAACGCCGCCTGTGGCGTGATACAGGCTTCATTCTGGTGTTTCAAATGAGATTCGATGCTGATTGTGCCCCGTGTCTCATGAAAAGGGTCCTTTTCCAGTCCCGTCTGGTCGGCAACGGGCGCGAGTTCGAGGCTGTGAAATCCGCTGCGGACGTGTTCTCCGCCATGATGGACCCCGGCATGAGATCGGTCGAGATCGCCACAGAGGTCCACCGCCGCGCGTATGAGGCAGTGGGCTCGGAGGACCCGTACTACGACCTGAAGGTCAGGGCCGATGAAGTGGCCGAACCGTTCATGACCGCCTTGGACGATGCCGTGAAGTCGTCGGACGATCCGCTCAGGGCAGCGGTGATGGCGGCCGTGGTCGGCAACATAATGGATTTCGGGGCGGGAACGGCGATAAGCGACCCGGACGAGTTCATGGGAGTCTTCGACGGGATGATGGCGCAGGGCCTGGGCCACGACGACATCGATGCCATGAGGGCAGTCCTGGACAAGGTCCCCGGAGTCGTTTACATCTTCGACAACTGCGGCGAATCCCAGCTGGACAAGGTCCTGATCAGGCAGCTTCGCCGCATGGGCAAGCGCGTCGTGGGAGTCGTTCGCGGAGCACCGATCCTC
Source organism: uncultured Methanomassiliicoccales archaeon (assembly GCA_934702355.1). Taxonomy (GTDB): domain Archaea; phylum Thermoplasmatota; class Thermoplasmata; order Methanomassiliicoccales; family Methanomethylophilaceae; genus Methanoprimaticola. The sequence continues at coordinate 166,813 of CAKUXX010000003.1, read as the reverse complement.
AACGACGTGACGATGCAGGATGCCGAGCGCATCGGTCTCGACAGGGAGATGGACAGGATAGTCACCACCGGCAAGTTCTACATCGGCGTCGACTGGAACGACGTCCCCGACGATATGGCCGAGGAGATCTCCCGCTGCGGGTTCATCCTGGCGAAGGGGATGGCCAACTACGAAGCATCATCCGATTTCGATCTCCCGGTGCCGATAGCGCACATACTGAGGACCAAATGCGTCCCTGTGGCCAGGTCGTTGGGCGTTGGAACGGAGCTGAACGTGCTGAAGATCAGGATGCCCGGAGGCGGGAACCGATGACGAAGGTGAAGCAGGCGGTCATCATGGTCGGCGGCAAGGGGACAAGACTCCTTCCGCTGACGGAGACGCGCCCGAAGCCCGTTTTGCCCGTGGCCGACCGTCCCTGCATATGGTATCTCCTGAGGTCCATGGCCAGGGCAGGCATCGAAGAGGTCATCCTGGCCTGCGGGTACAAGCCCGGCATGATGGAGGTCCTCGGGGACGGAAGCGATCTTGGGATCCATATAGAGTATTCATATGAGGACGAGCCCCGCGGCACCGGAGGGGCGATAAAGCTCGTCGAGGACAGGCTGGACGAGACGTTCGTCGCCGCCAACGGCGATGTGTTCGCCGACTTGGATGTGGCAGGGGAGATCGCCACGCATATCAGGACGGGGGCGGAGATCACGGATCTGCTGATCCCTGTGGACAATCCCTGCGATTACGGGATCGCCTGTGTGGACGACGACCTGAGGATAACGGCGTTCAAGGACAAGCCGAAGCCGGAGGAGGTCTTCTCCAATCTGATAAACGCGGGTGTCTACGTCGTCCAGAAAACCGCTATAGAGCTGGTGCCCGAGAACACATTCTTCGATTTCTCGATGGACTTGATCCCGAAGGTCATCGCCGAGGGAAGAAGGGTACAGGGACACAGGCTGGACGGACTCTGGATGGATGTCGGAAGGCCGCATGACCTTCTGAGGGCAAATCTGTGCGTTGCGGAGTCGGAGTTCGGGTCAGAAGGTCCGGGGACAGCATCCGGATGCAAGCGTGAGGGCACAACTTACGTTGGATATGGTGCTGAAGTGTCTGATTCCGTTATTGAGGCTTCTGTGGTTTCTGGGGGCTGCAAGGTCTCATCATCGACTATCGTTAACTCGCTGGTCATGCCCAGGTGCAGGATCGAATGTGTAACTTTGACAAATGCGATCCTCGGGGAAGGATGCATCGTAGGCAAAGGTGCGACGATAAGAGATGAGGTGCTCCGTGACGGGACAGTCGTTCCTGAGGGTGCGAACATTACAGGGAACCGCCTGGTTTGACGATCCATCGTCTCTGGAGGTCCCTGCATGTACGTGACATTTTTGCGAATGTTCATATCATGAGTCCAGCATCAGTCAGCAGGTGTCTTAATGGAGTCAATGACGGTTGTCGAGGCCAATCCTTACTTCTTCCCTTCTATGGGCGGAATAGAGCGCAGGATGCATGTCACAGCGAAGCATCTTGCAAGACTCGGACATGACGTCACGATCTTGACCTCTCAGCTTCCGGGAACGCCTCTGGAGGAAGAGTCCGATGATGGCTACAGAATCGTCAGGATTCCATCCAAATTCTACAACGTATACAACCCCCCTTACGTCGTCACCCACGGGGCTTTGGACTATCTCAGCTCCACAAAGCCTGACATCGTCGACTACAACTATCGCTGGGCCCCGAGCTTCGACGGCGAGGTGGCCAAGTATGGTGGCAAGAAGATCTTCACCTACCACAACATGTGGGGTGAGGGGCGCGGCATACAGGGGGTCATCTCCGAGGCCAATGATAGGTTGTATCGCAAGAAATTGAACACATATGACCACATCATGCCCGTCACCGAATTCGTCAGACAGGATCTGATCAAACACGGCATCGAGCCGTCCCGCATGACTGCCATCGACAACTGTCTGGACGAGGTCCCCGAACTCTGTGACGAAGAGGGCGACTTCATTCTCAGCCTCGGGCGTCTGGTGGACACGAAAGGTCTGACCTATCTGATCGAGGCCATGAGGTCCACCGATTGCAAGCTCGTCCTGTGCGGAACGGGTCCGGAGGAGAAGAAGCTCCGGAAGATGATCTCCAGATACGGTCTCGACAGCCGCGTCGAGATCAAGGGGTGGGTCTCCGAGGAGGAGAAGGCCAGGCTCATGGGGACATGCAGGTTCTTCGTGATGCCCTCTCTGTACGAATCATACGGCCTTGCGGCATTGGAGGCGCTCTCTTACGGCAAGCCGATCGTCTGCACCGATGTCGACGGCCTTCCAGGAAACGTCAAAGACGCGGGATACTATGTCAAGCCAAAGGATTGCAAAGGCCTTGCAGAAGCAATCAACCACCTCAACTCCGACGAGGACCTCAGGGCGGATCTTTCCAAGAAGGCGATCAAGGTCTCCCGCGAGGTCACCTGGGACACACAGATCCTCAAGGTGGAGCAGCTGTTCAAAGACGTGATCAACGGGGACATCTGAGATGGATGTGGGGCAGCTCCTGTTCGACATATTCGGCGCGGACGGCGGATGGGGGGTCGTACTCTGCATCTTCCTGATATTCCTGATCGACGCGTTCCTGTTCCCCACGCTTCCCGAGTTCTTCTTCATAATGGGTTTCTCCTACGATCCTTCCATACCGTTCGGACTGGAGCTTCTCGGAGCGGCCATCCTGGCAGAGTGGATCGGCATATTCTCGCTGTACTATGTGGTGAAGCACATCCGCATACCCGCCAAGGTCTCCAGGGTGGTGGACAAGTATGTCAACTTCCTGATGCTGAAGGACGAGCGTCTGCTCCTTCTGAACCGCATCGCTCCGACGATACCGTTCGCGGGCGCGTTCATATGCATCGCAAAATGGGATGTCAAGAAGAGCTGGTTCTACATAACGCTCGGATGCATCCTGAAATACGGCGCGATAATGCTCCTGAGCGATCAGTTCTACAGATATTATGCGGAATCCGCCCAGACCATGACGCTCGTGATGCTCGTGGTGATATTGGCCGTGAGCTTTGCGCTGTCGTTCGTGATGAAGAAGCGCAACGGTCTCGACTCCGGACAGGGGAACGGACCGGCGGAATGAGACGGTCTGGCGAACCGTTAATATCCTGCGCGTCAATCGCGACCCGATAAAATGAAGGCAGTAATTCTCGCCGGCGGCTTCGGAACTAGGATCTCTGAGGAGAGTCATCTGAAGCCAAAGCCCATGATCGAGATCGGGGACAAGCCGATCCTTTGGCATATCATGAAGATCTACGGCGCCAGCGGGATAACCGATTTCATAATCTGTGCCGGTTACAAGCAGCACATCATCAAGGAGTACTTCTCCAACTATGCGCTGTACAACAGCGACATAACCTTCGATTTCAAATCCGGGACGATGACCGTCCACTCCAATGAATCGGAGCCCTGGAGGGTCACTGTTGCGGATACCGGTCTCAACACCATGACCGGCGGCCGCATCAAGCGCATCAAGGACTATCTGGGCGACGACGAATCCTTCTGCCTCACATACGGCGACGGGGTCTCCGACGTTCCTGTCGGAGATGTGATAAGGTTCCACGAGGAGCGCGGCAAGAAGGCGACGATCCTCGCGGTCCGTCCCGCAGGGAGGTTCGGCATCATGGACATGAACGGCGACGATGTCCTGTCATTCAGGGAGAAGAGCGCCGATGATGTCGGATGGATCAACGGGGGATTCATGGTCCTGGACCGTTCCGTCATCGACTACATCGACGGAGATGACACAACATTCGAGCGCGAGCCGATCGAGAGGCTGGCTGCGGACGGACAGCTCAACGCATACAAGCACAACGGATTCTGGCAGTGCATGGACACACTCCGCGACAAGGAGGGTCTCCAGAAGCTCTGGGATTCCGGCAAGGCCCCCTGGAAAGTATGGTGATCCCCTTGGACTGCAGTTTCTTCAGGGGCAAGGATGTGCTCCTGACCGGCCACACGGGGTTCAAAGGGTCCTGGATGTGCGTCCTGCTGGACAGTATGGGTGCCAAGGTCCACGGATACTCCCTGGAGCCTCCCACGGATCCGAGTCTCTATGAGCTCGCTTCTCTGGACGATATGGTCGATTCCCGCATCGGGGACATCAGGGACCTGGACTCGCTGGAATCGTTCTATTCGGAGGTCGACCCGGATGTGGTCATCCACATGGCCGCGCAGCCTATAGTCCGCGAAGGGTACAGGGATCCCAGGTACACATACGAGACCAACGTAATGGGCACGGTCAACATACTCGAGTGTCTGAGGAAGCATCCCGGCGCGGAATCGTTCCTGAACGTCACCACCGACAAGGTCTACGACAATCTGGAGACAGACAAGCATTACACGGAGACCGATCCGTTGGACGGATACGATCCCTATTCCAATTCCAAGAGCTGCTCGGAGCTGGTCACGCACAGCTACAGGAGGAGCTTCCTCGGAGATGTGTGCCCCGTATCCACAGCAAGGGCGGGAAACGTCATCGGCGGAGGGGATTTCGCGAAGGACCGCATCGTCCCGGACTGTGTCAACGCGGCGATCGCAGGCAGGCCGATAGAACTCCGGAATCCCAACTCGGTGCGTCCCTACCAGCATGTCCTGGAGCCACTTCACGCATATCTCACGATAATACAGGCACAGGCATCTGATCCCTCTCTGGCAGGCGCATACAACGTCGGCCCCAGGAAGGAGGACTGCGTCACAACCGGTCAGCTGGCCGACATGTTCTGCGGGAGCTGGGGCGGGGATGTCCGTTGGGTCACCCACAACGACAACGGTCCTCATGAGGCCAATTTCCTGAAATTGGACAGCACGTTGATCAGGGAGAAGCTGGGATTCGTTCCCAGATGGCATATCGGCGATGCGATAGACCGCACGGTCGAATGGACGAAGGCATGGGTCGCAGGCGATGATGTGTTGGATGTTATGCGCAGACAGATCGGAATTTACGAGGGGATGTCATGAGGGCAGTGGTAACGGGGGCCAACGGTTTCGTCGGCTCGGCAGTTGTCAGGGAGCTGATCGGCAACGGATACGATGTCGTGGCCGCGGTGCACAGCGGTCAGGAGCGTCTGGAAGGTCTGGATGTCGAGGTTGTAAGCTACTCCCGCAAGGATATTTCCAAATTGTCCGATATCATCTCGGGCGGATGCGACGTGTTCTACGATCTCGCATGGGAAGGTTCCGCAGGTCCGAAGAGGGCAGATGTCCGTCTTCAGCTGGACAATGCGGCATGGACGGTCGATGCGATGAAGGTCGCGAAGGCACTCGGATGCACAAGATTCCTTCATGCGGGTTCGATAATGGAGCGCGAGGTCATCGCAGCCGCATATTCCGACGGCATGCGTCCCGGACAGGGCAATATCTACGGCTGCGGAAAGGCCACAGCACACATCATGTGCCGTTCCGCCGCTTCGGAGATAGGCATCGACCTGATATGGCCGATGATAACCAACGCATACGGTCCGGGGGAATTCAGCCCCAGGCTGGTCAATTCAACTCTGCGCAAGTGCATCGACGGGATCTCCCCGGAGTTCACCGTCGCCACGCAGAACTATGATTTCGTCTACATCGACGACGTTGCCCGCGCATTCAGGCTCATAGGCGAGAACGGCTCGCCTTTCACAGATTACATGATCGGCAGTTCCGGAGCGAAACCGCTGAGGGAGTTCCTCCTGGAGATGCGCGATGCCGTCGCTCCCGAACTGGAGTTCCGTTTCGGGAACATCCCGTTCACGGGCGTCAGTCTCCCGTTGGAGACGTTCGACTGCTCCAAGACGGAGGAGGACACGGGATTCAGGGCGGAGGTCAGCTTCGCTGAGGGATGCAGGCGCACCACGGAGTGGTTGAGGTCGCTGGAGTGAGATTAATGGTTCAACAGTTCGAATTCAGGGAAACGGAGATCGAGGGTCTCTACGAGATCACGCCTTTCGATGCGGAGGACATCAGAGGGTGCTTCACCAAGGACTATTCCAAAGAGGTGTTCGAGAAGCACGGGATCCACCACGATCTCGCGGAGGTGTTCTACACCACCAGTCACCGCGGAGTCATCAGGGCGCTGCACTTCCAGCGCGTGAAGCAGCAGCCCAAGCTGGTCAGATGCATACACGGCCACGTTTGGGATGTTGTAGTAGATCTAAGGAAGGACAGTCCGACGTTCATGAAGTGGATGGCGTTCGATCTCATCGGCGAGAAGCACAACGAGATCCTCGTTCCCGCCGGATGCGCCCACGGATATCTCGTCCTGGAGGAATCCATCGTCTCGTACAAGTGCGCCGAGAAGTTCTACGGCGAGTTCGACGACGGGATCTACTGGAAGGACCCCGAGATCGCAGTCGACTGGCCTCTAGACCTCGTCGGCGGCGAGGACAGCGTCATAATCTCGGACAAGGACAAGGACCTGCAGACCTTCGCCCAGTTCATGGAAAGATACGGCGGTTTCTGATGCGGTACATCGTGGTTGGCTGCGGTCTGTCCGGGGCCGTCGTGGCAAGGCATCTGGCCGAATCCGGTCATGAGGTCGAGATATGGGAGAGGCGCAGTCATATCGGCGGCAACATGCACGACCGCCGTGATGAGCATGGGTTCCTGGTGCAGGACTACGGGCCTCATACATTCCACACGAACGACCCGTCCCTGATGGCCTACATGGAGAGATTCCAGGAATGGGACAGGTACATACTGAGGTGCGGGGCCGTCTGGGACGGGATGTACACTCCGACCCCGTTCAATTTCACCACGATCGACACGTTCTTTCCGAAGGAGGAGGCGGAGGCGATCAAAAATAGGATCGCCGAGGTCTACCCCGGACGCGAGACGGTCACGGTCCTGGAGGCCCTGTCCAGCGAGGACGAGCTGATCCGCGGATATGCCGAGTATCTCTTCGAGAAGGATTACCGCCCATACACCTCCAAGCAGTGGGGGAAGTCACCTTCGGAGATAGATCCGAGCGTTCTGAAGCGCGTCCCGCTCAGGATGTCCTATGGCGACCGCTACTTCGACGATGAATTCCAGGTGATGCCCAGGGTGTCCTTCACGGATTTCTTCGAGAGGCTCCTGGACCACCCGTCGATAACTGTCAGACTGGGGATCGATGCGCTGGACAGGATGCGCATCGAAGGCGACAGGGTCGTCGTGGACGGTGCGGACGATTCATTCGTGATATACACCGGGGCGCTGGACGAGCTCTTCGGATTCAGATTCGGAAGGCTCCCGTACCGTTCCCTGAGGTTCGAGTGGTTCCATTCCGATGAAGAGGAGCATCAGCCCGCAGCCGTCGTGGCGCACCCTCTGGACGAGCGCATCGTCCGTGTCACGGAGTACAAGAAGCTGCCAGAGCAGGACCTTCCCGGAACGGTGTTCGCGACCGAGGAATCCCTGACGTACGATCCTGAGAAGGGGTTGGAGCCCTACTATCCGGTGATAACCGACGAGAGCAAAGCGACCTATGAGCATTACCGCGAATGCGCGGAGAAGGTCTCGAACCTGCGCTGCTGCGGACGTCTGGCGGATTTCCGTTATTACAATATGAACCAGGCCCTCGCAAGGGCGTTGGAACTGGCATCGACCCTGTGAATCACTTGGCGAGACGTGCTTTCTTGGACTCGATCACTTCTCTGTAGAGCTCCTCCAGCTTCCTGGCGCTGCTCTCCTCGGAGTAGGATTTCGCCCTTTCCATGGCACGCTCGCGTATCTCCCCGTGACACGAATCCAGAGCTTCGGTGACGCGTTTGGCCATGTCCTCGATATCGCCGTCGAACAGGAATCCGTTCTCGTTGTCGATGATGATCTCCTTGAACGCACGCACTCTGGGGACGACGATCGGCACCTTGCATGCCATCGCCTCCATCAGGCTCAGTCCCTGAGTCTCGAACCTCGATGCGGACACGCAGACCTCGACCATGGTGTAGTACTTGGGAAGGTCCTCCCTCTTCACCATCCCTATGAGGTGGGTCCTGGACTCCTGATGCTCCTCCTTGATGATCTCTTTGATGTAGTCCTGTGCCGGTCCGTCCCCGTCGATGATGAGGTCCACGTCGTCCGGAAGGTACTTCAGCGCCTGGACGACCTGCTCCACGTGCTTCTCGAAGGACAGCCTTCCGACGCACATAATCGCCCTCTTGCCGACCAGTCCCATCGATTCCCTGAGCCCTTCGGGCTCCTCCATAGGATGGAACATGTCCGTGTCCACGCCTGCGGTGATCACCCTGGATGCCCTGGGCTTCACACCGTTATCCGCAAGCTCCTCGAGGATGGGGGTGGTGAACGACACAACCGCATCGGAATGGTTCAGAAGCGCTCTCAGATAGACCCATGACAGGTTCTCCATGATGTCGATCGGGAGTTTGACAGGCAGATAGTACTTCATCGCGTCTGTGACCATGGTCCCCATCGTGATGACATAGGGCACTTTCATCGTATGGGCGGCGATGAATCCCTTCAATGCCATCAGGGTCAGTCCGTGCGAGTGGATCACATCCGGATTGATCTCGCTGAGGATCTCCAGCTTGTTGGACGGGTATATGGGAAGGTAATATCCGTTGTACGCAGAGAATTTGGCGGATTTGAAGTAGTATACGCCCTCGATACGGTCCTTCTCCCCCGGATCGGGTGCGACGATGAACACCTTGTGCCCGAGTCTCTCCAGAGCCTTCTTCTCCGAATCGACGACGAAGACCATCCCGTCGACCGTCGGATGGTAGCTGTCCGTAAGAAGGACTATGCGAAGCGGCCTCTCGGCCTTCTGAACCGCGGCCTCCGCCTGTGTGCACTCGGTGTTCTCGCCCATATTATCCGTCCTTGTGACGCACATAATATTATTATTGGTTGCGATTTCAGCCCCAGGTGTAATAGTGCACGTCATATCACTGATCGTCAAGAACGAGTTCGGGGTCATGCAGAGGGTCATGGGTGAGTTCACCCGCAACAAGATCAATGTTGAGACCATAGTCGTGGGGAAGTGCGAGCTTCCCGGCAAATCCCGCATGGTGCTTTCTGTGATCAGCCACGATGCAGCCCAGACCGCCATCGGAAGGCTCCAGAAGCTTCAGGATGTCTACGAGGCGGAGCTCATTCCCGAAGCGGGACAGTCCGCATACGCTCTTCTTTCCACGTCCAACGGCAATGTCGGAGTGGTCGGAGGGTCCGATCAGGTGGAGGAGCTCATAGAGAGGAGCAAGCCCGAGCACTACGTCAAGGCCCTCAATGCATTGTGAGGGCGGGCACCTGTGGGGTGCGCACATATAGTGCCAGTACAACCGTTGCGGTTGTTGAAAATGCTTTATATGTGTACATCTTAGAACAAATCGATAATCTTTAGACCGTGTTGTTTTCGACGGTTGAAGAGGGCCGATAGGATGGATGGGATACATTTCAGGGCCAGAGCACCACTCAGGGTGGGACTTGCTGGCGGAGGAACGGATGTGGAGCCGTACGCTTCCGAGAAGGGAGGCGCGGTGTTCAACACTACGATCAACCACTATGCGTACTGCACGGTGACCCCCACCAACGATCACTCGATGTCGGTCCATTCCACCGATTACGGCAAATACGAAGCCCCTCTGGACGGCGGTCCGCTCAATCTGGACGGGAACATGGATCTCATCAAGGCCGTGACGAACCATTTCGGCATCACGGACGGTTTCAAGATGTTCCTTCAGTCCGAAGCGCCTCCCGGATCGGGACTCGGCGGCTCGTCGACTGTCATAGTATCCATCATCGCGGCGATATGCGAGTGGCAGGGCATCAGGCTCACCAGCATGGAGATGGCCCGTCTCGCATACAAGCTCGAGAGGGAGGTCATCGGTCTCAAAGGCGGGAAGCAGGACCAGTATGCCGCAGTCTTCGGCGGATTCAACCTGATGAAGTTCGGATCCAACGGTTCCGTCGACGTGAACCGTGTGAAGATCCCCCGCGAGACCGTGAACGAGCTTCAGTACTCATCCCTTCTGTGCTACACCGGTACGCCCCGCGAGTCGGCGACCATAATCGCAAGCCAGGTGGACAAGTTCAACAAAGGCCAGAACTGCGATGCCCTCGATCAATCGAAGAGGATCGCCATCGACATGGTCAGCGCCCTGGAGAAGGGGGACATAGTGACCGTCGGAGAGCTTCTGGACGAGTCATGGGTCTACAAGAAACAGTTTTCGAACAAGATCACGAACCCTCAGATAGACGCCCTGTACAACACCGCAAAGGCGGAGGGCGCCATCGGCGGCAAGGTCTCAGGAGCAGGAGGTGGCGGTTTCATGTACTTCATATGCAGATACGACCGCAAGTACAGCGTCGCCAAGGCACTCCAGACCATGGGCGCCAAGGTCGCAGACTACATGTTCGAGCCCGAGGGCGTAATATCCTGGAGATATCCCAATGAATGATACGATTGTTGCCGAGTTGAAGAGGAGTGCAGAGACGATTTCCAACATCGACCCGGCCCAGATACGCAAGGCCGCAGACCTCCTGGTGGAGTGCTTCCGCAACGGAGGACAGGCGATCTTCATGGGCAACGGAGGCTCCTCCGCAGACGCCCAGCACATCGCAGCCGAGTTCTCGGGAAGGTACATGCTCGAGCGTCCCGCACTTGCAGGAGTATGTCTCTCCAACATCGCACCCGTCACTGCCATAGGCAACGACTATTCCTACGATCTCGTCTTCAAGAGGCAGATCGAAGCTATCTGCAGGAAGGGCGACGTCGTCATCGGCATGTCCACATCCGGCAACTCCAAGAACGTGGTCCTCGCGATGGAGGCCGCCAAGGAGCGCGGCGCCGTGACCATGTCGTTCACCGGAGACGGCGGAAAGCTCAGGGAGATGGTCGACTGCCCGGTCATAATCCCGTCCAAGGAGACTCCGCGCATCCAGGAAGGATACCTCTGCGCATGCCACACCATCTGCGGCATCGTCGAGAGGGAGATGTTCGGTCAGCGAGCGGTTTTCATCGACAGGGACGACACCATAGCGAAGGACGTCCCTTATTGCAGCGATCCCGACCTGTTCAATCTTTTCGAAGGGGTCCCTTCAGCGATCAGGAAGCTCAATGATGCCGGATTCCTGGTGATAGTGATCACCAACCAGTCCGGCATAGGCCGCGGCTACTTCGACGAGGAGACACTCGGACGCATCCACGCGAAGCTCCGCTCCGAGGTTGAGAAGGCCGGCGGTCGCATAGATGATATCTTCTACTGCCCCCACACCCCCGAAGACCACTGCATGTGCAGGAAGCCGGAGATAGGCATGGGTATACAGGCCGTCATGAAGCACGGCATAGACCCGTCAAGGTCGTTCATGATAGGGGATCACGAGAAGGATGTGGAGTTCGGGCGCAGACTCGGATGCAAATCCATCCAAGTGTCCGGATCCTATACGTTCGTCGATGCCGTGGATGATATAATCCACGATTGCACTAAAAACGTGTAAATAGGGAAACACTTGTCCCCTCGTCATAGCGCGGAGGCTAAGGTCTCCTCCACGACTTTCAAAGGTGTTTCACATGGACAGGACTGAAAAGATCTGGCTTAACGGAAAGCTCGTCGACTGGGAGGACGCAAAGGTTCACGTCCTCGCACATGCCTTGAACTACGGTACCGGAGTCTTCGAAGGCATCAGGGTCTACCACACCCCCAAGGGAATGGCCATCTTCAGGCTGGGAGACCACGTCCAGAGACTCATGGACGGATGCAGGATCATGGGAATCGACCTTGTTTTCGACGGTAAGACCTACACCAAGGAAGACCTCTGCAATGCCATCAAGGATGCAGTCCGCGCGAACGGAGATGCCGTCGATTACGTCAAGCCCTGTGTGTTCCTCAGCGGAGAGGAGGTCGGACTCAACCCCGACGGAGTCCCCGCATCGTTCGTCGTCACCTGCATCCACATGGGAGCATACCTCGGAGAGGCCAACACCGGCGCCAAGCTGATCACATCCTCCTGGCAGAGGCCCGACAACCTGTGCGGTCCCGCCGGAGCCAAGGTCAACGGCTCGTATGTCGCATCCACCCTCGCCAAGAGGGAGGCGCACCGCCAGGGAGCCGACGAGGCCATCATGCTGAACTCCGTCGGACACGTCGCCGAGTGCACCGGAGAGAACATCTTCATGTTCTACCACGGAAAGATCCTCACGCCTTCTCTGGCCGAGTGCATCCTCGGAGGTATCACAAGGGATTCCATCATCACCGTCGCCAGGGACCTCGGATACCAGGTCGAGGAGACACCTATCTCCAGGTTCATGCTCATGTCGTCCGACGAGGTCTGGATGACAGGTACCGCGGCCGAGATCGCACCCATCTCAGTCTACGACGGACAGGTCATCGGAGACGGAAAGCCCGGCAAGGTCTCCGCACAGATTCTGGCGAAGTTCCACGACATCGCCACCGGAAAGGACCCCAAGTACGAGTCCTGGCTTGATTACGTCAACTAAACAATTCAGGCCCTTCGGGGCCCTTACCATCACTTTTATAGCACATTCTCTGCATGGTCCTGTGTGAATCCCAAAGGACTCGTCTGCATCTCCGTAGCGCTTTCGTCTGTGCTCGGATTAATCGCCGCTCTCACAGGCGACTACATGTGGCTTGTGATAGACGCACTCAGTATCTCGCTTCTGGTCCTCCCCCATGTGAAGGACATGGGATTCTACTATGACGCAGGGGTCGTCCGCATGACCCTGGTCGCACCCGTGTGCGTGATATGCATCTTCCTCATCGGGAGGTTCACATTCGTCGGAGATCTGATGGTCGGCGACCTGCATCTCCTGGACTACATGAATTCGGCGATCGAGTCGCTTCAGTGCTTCGTCACGGGATTCATGCTCGCATTGGTGGTCGACCGCGGTCTGGGGTACACACTCACACGCGGGTGGATGGTCCTGTTCGCCCTGGTCTTCTCGATGACTGTCATCGCGATGGACTTCTTCTTCATGTTCGAGACCCTGTATCTCGAAGGATATCCCGTGTTCAACGAGGATTATGCCAATTCGGACAGGACTGCGAACAGCATGCTCATGGCGACCCCGACGGTCGCGACATTCGTCACAGCGTTCCTTGCTGTTTGGTTGTACAAATGGCTGCGCAATGAGAGCAGGTCCGATGTTGAGGAGGGATCCGAATGAACTCCCAGAAGGTCATGGACGTGATATGCGTCGTGGTCGGATTCTCGCTGATAACAGCGAGCATGATCTCATACTCCCTCACAGCCCGTACGGGGCTCATCGCGATATTGTGCGGTGTGCTGTGCCTGATACCCCCGCTGATAAGGGTCGCGGGACTGTTCACCGTTCCGATCCCCCTGACATCCGTCGTTGTGTTGGCGCTCTTCATGCACTGCTTCGGACTGCTGACGGATTTCTACACTACGGTCAGTTTCTACGATACGGTGACGCACACCCTGTCCTCGCTCGTGGTGGCCACATGCGTCTTCTACGGGCTGATGTGCGTTCAGTATTATTCGCACGGGAAGGTCAACTTCGGCGGGAAGACCCTTGCCGCCTTCACCGCGATGATTTCGATAACGTTCAGCGTCTACTGGGAGGTCATGGAGTACTTCTCGGATCTGTTCCTGGGATCTTCGACACAGTACGGGCCGTACGATACCATGACCGATCTGGTCTGCGACTCCGTCGGTACCATTTTAGCATCTACATGGGTCGGATTCTATATGCGCAGCCACACCTTGGATGAGATCGTGGATTCGTTCAACATAAGCAATATGTTGAAAGACCTGATTTCCGGGCATTGAACGTTTACCGATGTGAAAGGGGTAGTTGCATGGGGTTTGTCCACACCATTGATGATTATGCAAGAAAGAACGAGAGGTGCTTCTTCTGGATCTCCGCATTCCTGCTCGTCATAACGGCCGTATCGTTCATCGCATGGGCACTATACCAGAATTATGACGGAGAGGCGATCAGATTCAATCTTCCGTATGCCAATGCCATATTCGACGGCATCGCCCCGTTCACACCCTGCGGAGATCTGAGGTGGGAATATCCTCCGCTTGCGTATCTCCTGTTGCTGCCACCGAGGGTGTTTACAGCGGATCCGACGATGTACATGATACTGTATGCGGTTGAAGTTCTGATATTCCTGATAATCGGGTTGAAGGTCCTCATGCGCATGGCATCTCGTACGGATGTCAGTCCGGCCCTGATCGTCCTGTCGTATGTGCTATCTGTCGCATTGCTTCACCGTTTCATATACGATAGATTCGACATCATCGTGGCAGTGGTGACACTGGTAGCCATATACTGTTTCATGACCAACCGTACTTTCGCCGCATCTGCATTGATAGTTCTGGGGATGTTCATGAAGCTCTATCCTGCATTGTTGATGCCCGTGTTCGCAATACTGATGGTAAACCGTCGCCAGTATCGCGAGGTGGCAGTTCAGATAATTTTCTGCATGGTCCTGTGCGTTGTTCTTATGGCGCCATTCCTGATCATGGCCCCTGACAACGCATGGAATTTCATATCATATCACAGCGACCGCGGACTGCAGGTCGAGAGTACTTTCGGCTCGGCTATGTTGATGGGTGCTGTGATGGGTCTGACAGATGCCAACATAATATTCTCGTTCGGATCATGGAATCTGGATGGAGGTCTTGCGGATTCATTGGCCTCGATGGCATCAGTGATAATGGTGATAGGGCTCGTAGGCTCCTTTGCGATATACTTCCTGAAGGGTCGCCGCAATTCTGAATCAGATGGAACGATGCATCTGCTGTTGGCATGTGCCGTCGTTTTGACTTCCTTCGTCATTCTGAACAAGGTGTTCTCGGCACAGTATGTAATCTGGCTTCTGCTGGTCTATCTCCCTCTGGCGATGTACCTTGATGCTGACAGATCCCGCAGGCTATGTGCATTCACGGTTCTGCTGATGGCCCTGACAATAGCCATGGTGTTCCTCTACGATGATCTTTTGAATATCGTGGCACCAGGGATCATGATTCTGTTCGTCAGGAACATACTGTTGCTGGTGCTACTGGGCATAATGTGGGTCTGTATGATCAGAAAAACGGCAGGTTCCGCCGATATTTGATGCGGGTCATCCGAGGTCCAGGGCAGCTTTCTCAGATTCTGGGAAAAGCAAGGAATGGATGCACATTGCGAATAGCGAGATCAACATGATATCGCGGACGATGTTCAGAACAACGAATGCGGAGGAGTTGCTTTCGCAGAGAAGATATGTCGTGCTGAGTCCGACGATGAGGATGACCAGGGCTATAGTCCGGGAAAGATGTTCTTTGCACATCAGCGGAATGCATACCATCATCGGGAAGATCCACACCAAGTATTGGGTGGAGAATACCTTGTTGACCAGAAGGAAAATCATGATTATGGCGAGGGACATCACTATCAGGCTTCTTTCGTTCCATCCGGCCTCGGATACATGTCTTTTCATGACATATCTTGCTGTCACAAACAATACGGACAGTATGGCAACGATCGTAATCGCAGTCCAATAAGGCATCACAGCATCGGTCAGGGGACCCACGATATCATATGCATCATGTTCGAACACGATATGAGACTCGGTCAGACCGAGCATGGAGAGTGACGCAACGAATACTGCGAACAGGCTTTCGTTCTGGAATCCGCGGTCTGAATGGAATGAGAGGAATGAAAGGGCCTCCGCAGGCGATACGCCTGCGACCAACAGCGGTATGAAGGCCAAGGCAGCGATGGCGATGCATGATATGAGTCCGACTGCAATGTTTTTGAGGCGATCATCCCTATGTTCGGTGAGGTTGATCGTAAGGAATAACAGGATTATCAGACCGGGGTAGATCTTGGTCAGGGTCGCCATTGCGGCAAGCCCGTATGCCAATCCGAACCTTCTCTCTATGAAATAGAATATCGCTACGATGGTGAGGCACATTGGGAAAACATCATATTTCCTGACAGGGAAATAGATCAGAATCAGCACTATGAAGATGATTGTCGTCGCAGTCCTGTTGATGCCGATTCTGCCGCAGATACGTTGGACGTAGTACATTGCAACCGCGATTGCGATGATGACCATTATCCCGAACAACAGGGCATAGGTATTCTGATCGGACGTGAACAGGCCCGGGATGGTGAAGAATATCAGTGCGAACGGCGGAAATTCGAAAACGAAGTCCTTGTATGGCAGAAGTCCGGATTTCAAGGCCTCAGATTGCTTGAAGAAGTTCACGACATCGAATTCGCTCGGAGGGGGCATGAGAAGTAGTATCATGCAGAACACTGCCGCTGCCAAGACAATCAGGCGGATGCATGTCCTGTCGGCATCATCCTGTATGAGCCTGGCAAGGCCCCGTCCAGTCACGGATTCCTGTTCGATATCAATCGCCTCCGCATGTTCGCGGCGTCCGCCAACATTCATTGCGCATCGGCAGGGTCCTTCTTGAATACCACGTATTTACTCAGTATCCAGTTCAGAACGATTTCGACAAGGCTGGTGATGATCTTCGCCAACATTCCGCTTGTGCCGAACACCATGCTCAGAATTCCGAAGTCGATTCCGCTTTCGAAAGCTCCGAGTCCCATCCAGTCGTTCAATATCGGGAAGAGTATGAACGCAACGATGCCTGTGAAGATCCTGGAACTGAAGAAGTATCCCAATTCTCTCATGACGATGCGGACAGTCATGCTCCTGCTCTGGAACACGAACCACTTGTTCACGACGAATGCGAACAGGACTCCGCACACCCATGAGAGGATGTTACTGAAGTTCGGATCCACATGGAGGGCCCTTACGAACAGCATGTATGACAGCAGGGTCACCAGTGTGGTGAACGCACCCCAGAAGACATACGATATGCCTTCGCGATGAGCCTTGATGATATCCTTCATTCAATCCACTTGTGCGGTCAACATCTTCTATTACAAAAAGAGTGAGGGGTCATAACGCTTCACACGTACATTCTCTGCGTCCATGGACCTTTTTGAATATTACGACAAGAATCGACAGTGTCCCGACGTACTGCAGAATCCCGCCGCAGTAGTACAGTATGTCCATCAGGCATATGTTCCCGATCAATCCGGATTGGGTCCATCTGATGGCGTCGGCCACCCATGTCGTACTGACGATGTTTGTGAATTCAGATAGGGACATGAGGTCCGCAGCGGATGCTGCCAGGACGAACATCGTGGTTCCCACGCAGAGTATCCTGAACGGCAGTATGTATCTCCGATCATCCAACATGAACATTATCAGGAACGGGGTAAGCAGCAGCACGTATTGGGGTGTGGCAGGATAGAGGAACAGCAGCGCAAGGTTGACGAAGGTCAGCACCATCAGCATGGACTCTCTGTCGTTTCCGCGGTATCTTCTCATGATCACGCCAATGATGACGGAGACCGATAGCAGGGCGATGTAGAATACGAGTGTGCCCGTACGTTCGATTGATGACAGTCCCGATCCCGTATCGGAACTGGCCCTGGACGTCATGAACGAGAAGCATTCCGCGAAGGTTCCGTCCATGATCTGAGGCATGAACATTATCAGGAACACTGCGGCGGCCCCGACGGCGGCTTTCGAGACGTTCGATATGCCTGTTCTTTTGTCCGTGGCCGCATTTATCGCATATCCTGCAAGGACGAACACCAGCAGTCCAGGGAAGAGCTTGAATGATGCCGCCATGCCGATCATCATTCCCGCGAGCCAGTATCTGTCCCTCAGCACGAAGTATATGCAGATGCATGTGAGCAGCGCGGAGATGGAGTCAAACATCCCACCTACGCATGAAACCACTATGACAAATGGGCACAGGAACCACAGAGCGAATCCTCTCTCGGCCTTTCCCACATCGGACGTCCTCTTCAGGATCAGCGTGTAGATGGCATATCCCGCAAGAATATCGAAGACCGCCAGCATGCATTCGACTGCCAATGCGAAGCTCACAGAGGGCACATATGCGGAGAAGAACCACTTGTAGTCCTCGACGAAGAGGAAATCGGTGGATCTTATGCCGAAGTTGTTGAGTCCGAACGTCTCCGCGATCATGGCGAAGGTGCCCAGAACATATCCCCAAGGGGGTGCGTAGTTGTACCCGGCCACATCATAAAGGCCGTTCCCGCTTTCGAAGTTGGATATTATCAGCGCCCAGCTGTGGACATCATAGGTGTATGTCATGGCCCCGGCCAGAATGAATCTGGCAACCAGGCCGATGGCCATCACGCACAGTATCCTTCTGGACAGGAATCCGACACTTTCTGAAGACGGCATCATGGTATCTCAAAGGCGTATCGCTTTGCAGTACACTGGGTAGTATCCGCCCAGATAGACGAACACATATGCATTGCCGGACACGTCTAGCGTCCCGTTGACGGTCCCGCGGGTGACCTTTCCCATGTAGATATCGATGATGGTAGAGTTAGGGCCTATCCCCGAGCATATGACCTGGGCAAGGTCGTTGCGTTGGTTGTTGGAGTAGTCGCCTCCGATGACGCATATCATCCCGGTGCCGTGCGAGACCATAGTTATGCTCGTCCAGCCGTCGGATTCGAATCCGATGCCGAGATATTCCGTTCCGGTGGGAAGCAGGCTTCCGTTAATGCCGTATTTCACATTGTTGCTCACCAGGGACAGCGAACCGGTAAATCTGTTCTCCCCGACTTCATCGTAGGCCACGGGGTTCTCTCCCGTGTACAGGCATTCGGAGCCGAACACGACCTCCTGATAGTTGGGGATCTCCTTGAGCGCGGTCTGCGAGGCGCTGTACTTCCCGATCATGTTGCCTGCCCAATAGAGGCTTCCGCCCTTGGATATCCATTCGAATATCAGATCGTCCTGATTCCCGTTGTATATTGTGTCCGGGAATGCGCCAGACAGGCATATCAGGCCGGAGCGGATATTCTCCGATGAAACATCCTTTTCGAGTTGTTCCCTCAATTCCGTTGCGTTAAGGATGGCGACATCGTTGATGTTCCTGTATCTGAGTGTCGGAGCCAGCTGTTCGACGTAGTATTCCTGATCGAGTTCTCTCGCACCGATGGACACATTCACGTCCTCATAGCATGATTTGTACGATTCGTCGTAATAGACGTACACTTTCTCGACGACATCGTGACCTCCGTTATCCACAGATATCGCTGTATAGTTCTTGGATCCAGATGCCGTGACTGAGTAGTCGGCCTTTCCGTCCCCCCTGAGGGATGCGTCGGCTGAGTAGTCGGTGTAGTCGGATGTATAGACGACCACTTCTCCCACAAGCACTATGGCCAGTATGGCGACGGCGATGATCGTTATGGCTCTGTCTCTTTTCTTTTCACTCATACTTACCACTCATCCATTGTAGCGTCCGATCAAGCAGTTTGGGATGTTTAGGGATGGATTCTCTGAAGAATATGAAAATCATGGATATCAGACCAATCATCTGTATCGTCACGCCGACTGCATTCATGATCTCTACCGATGTCACTCCGCCGATCCTTATGGATTCCATCCATTCCATGGACGACACCACCCAGTCGGGCGATATTAGGTCAGAGAACTCGGACAGCGATAGCAGGAGGGACATGTTGTTCAGGGACAATGCGGCGAAAAAGGCCCCGAACGTCATCAGGAACCAGCTTCTGTAGAGGTCCTGACGCCCTTCGGCGATGATCATCGCTAGGATTGGGAGGAACACTATCATGTATTGCGGTGCCAGAGACGTCAATATGGATAGGGCCAGCGCAATCAGTGTGTATCCGAAGAAACTGTCGTCAATATTCTCTTCTGTCCTGAACATCCTAATGCCACACCAGATCATCCCCGCGATCATTATGGCCGTTCCAAGATATTTCCAGATAATTACGGGGAGGGCTTCATCACCGCCCATGCGCCCAGTGATGAACGACAGGGCGTCGGACCACGTTCCGTCCAGGATCTGGGGCATTATGAGTATGAGCGTCATCAGCCCAGCACCGATCGCAGCGGAAGCGATCTTCCTCATCGCCAGTCCGTCATCCTTGTGTTTCACATAGAGATATCCTATGAAGACAAGTATGCAGAACGCGGGGAAGAATTTTAAAAGGACCGCGGTCGCGAACATCATCCCACCCAGGAATGTACGGTCATGATAGACCAGATACACTGTCATCAGCAGCAGGAGTGCAGACATGGAGTCGAACTGCGCCTGTATGGCGGACATGTATATCACGGGAAGACTGAACAACCAGATCGCTGCGGCGGTCAGTGCCTTTATGCCGTCATGAGTTCTCTCTTCCGTGAGGTTGTAGAGCAGGAGTGCGACCGCTATGTCTGTGATTACCAGAAATGCCTTGATGAAGACGTTGAACTCTATCGTAGTGATCGTGGCGATATGAAATCTGTAGCTCAGATTCTCTACGGGGATGAGCTCCGTAAAGTGCACTCCGAACGTGTCTATGGAGAGCAACGAATCCATGATGTAACTCATCGAGCCCAGTATGTAGCCCCAGACGGGTGTGTAATAGTATCCCGCCGTGTCGTATAGGCCGTTCCCGGACTGGATGTTCTCTATGATCAGTCCCCAGTGGTAGATGTCGTAGTCATACGTCAGAAGGGGCATCAGAACGATCCTGACAGCTATTGCCACCGCCAGTATCGTAATGAACGGATGGTCGCGGACGAAAGCCCGACCTGCCATCAGCGTACGACTCATGGGCTGCCATATGTTGATTGATATAACATTGATTTCGGTCCTTGTTCCCTGTGGACCCGATGCTGCTCACGGTCTGCGCGTCTTGACGGTCAGCAATGCCACGACGATGATGATGGCAGCTGCGACGATGACCAGAGGCAGATCGGACGCGCTGTCCTCTCCTGTCTGTTCGACCGTCAGTTTGCCATCGTATGAGTCCCACGATTTCGAGTTGGAAGAGAGGCATATCACTTCGGTGTCCGATGGGATCGCGAATTCTCCGATCTCAGGCATATCGCCAAGGAATCTGATGGATTCCAATGACCTGCATCCTTCGAACGCCTCTTTTCCGAGTGATTTCAGAGAATCGGATAATGTGATCGTTTCCAGAGACCTGCAGTCGGAGAACGCATGTTTCCCGATATCCGTGATAGAGTCCAGATCGCCGACGGCATCCAGATAGTAGCATCCGTAGAATGCATCGTCTCCGATCACGCAGACATTCTCCAATCCTATGGATTCCAGGGATATGCAGCTGTAGAATGCCGACCATCCGATCCCGGTCACTTTCTCAGGAAGTTCTATGGAGACGATCGAGTCGCAGTATCCGAAGCATCTCGGGGGAATCGATGTTATCCCTTGACCAATCGTCACGGTCTTGGCCGAACGGCAGAGATAGAATGCTCCATCGTGCATCACGGTGACCGAATCGGGGATCACTGCCGACGGGAGCGCCTTGCATTCCCTGAACGTTTCGAACCCTATGAATCCGACATTGGGAAAATCAGCGGATTCAAGGCGAAGGCAGTCGCGGAAGCATTCGTCGCGGAATGTCCTCAGGGTCGAGGGGTACTCTATGTCGGTAAGCTCCCAGCATCCGTAGAACGCGCGTACGCCGATTTCCTCGAGGCCTTCTCCCATTTTGATGGATTTTATCTTCGAATCCCTGAATGCGCAGTCGCCGATGGAAACGAACGGTATGTTGTCCGGTGTCTGCGACGGTATGACTATGTCTGTACCTCCGACAAGCGAACGGACGACGGCCTTTCCGTCGATGACGTAGTAGTCGAAGGAGGATCCTTCGTTCTTGTAGACGTTCAGGGGAAGCACACTTTCATTCCCCCATCTGGACGTTCCTTCGAGGCGTACGACTTCGATCCCGTCGGGTAAAATCATGTCGGGCCTGTCTCCGAGGAAATACAGGGTCTTCAGCGCAGAGCATCTGTCGAATGCGCCCGCCTTCACGGTATCGACCGTGGACGGTATGACGATGCGTTCCGATCCGCAGCCTTCCAATGACTCTATAATCCTTGTCGGAAAGCCTTCCAGTGCCGCTTGTATATACAGAATTTCGGCATCTGTTGCCATTCCGTAAACGGTTGACCCGTACGGCTGAATGTCTGTCCCGGCGCCCCATGTGGTATAAGAATAGACTCCGTCGGGGGATTGATAATCCGTGAGCTGAAGCGTCTCACCGTCCGAGACCGGAACGGCGAAGGGGATGATCGCCAGCACAAGGATGAGCGGAAGAAGCCTCATATCCTGTATCTCTTGCCTTTTTCCCTGAGGTTCATCGCGACTTCCAGGACCGCAACGTCCAGCTCCCCGCATACGTCGTACAGGCTCTCGCCCTCCGAACATCTGCGGACGGCCTCATCCACGTTGTAAAGGTATCTTTCCCTGGCGGTCATCGTGGTGAAGTCGACCTTCTTGGGAACATATCTGGGGCGGTCCCAGTAGACGGAACGGCATCTGGGGCATCTGATGGGCGGGGTCCCCCTCTTGGATTCCCATATGTGGCCGCATCTCTTGCAGTCGAGAGTGAGCCTTTCGTCCCTCCAGTGATATGAACCGCAGTTGGGGCACCTCTTCGGATCCTCGACCTGACTGTTCCAACGGTAGTCGCATTTCGTACAGTAGCGTGCAATGCGGTTATCCGGAATGTCGATCACGGGTTCTCCGTTCTCGGACAGCCCGAACGTCCTGTTGCAGTACGGGCAGGTGCACTGGGGCATCGGTCCCTTCTCCTCCGCCGGTGACTCGGCAACCGAGTCGATCCCATCATAGTTCTTAGCAGACCTGTCCATAGCAAACCCCGTCACTTCACCACCTGGATGTATCATCCATATCATAACAGGGAATTAAAATCATTTTTGATAGAAATCATGTATTCTGATAAATTAAAATGTAAAAATTAGAACATTTATCGTAATATGATATGGATAATTTCATCACTGAGTTTCCCCACCATAGTACGCAAATGGATTCTCGGTGAATATCGTATCATCGACTACGATGCCACTGTCCGTGTATGCGGACATGATCCTATCGAACGATTTCTCAACAGATTCCAGATCGAGACCGAATTTGATCGCAATGGCCTCCGGACCCATCCCTGTGAAGTGGATCGCAAGTATGCGTGCATCCTCGTATGAGAGCGACAGGCGCATCTTGAAGTAGTTGATGTAGACGGCATACGAGTTCTCCTTGGCGAGCATCTCGTCCTTCAGATCCCTCCAGTCATCCTCCATCGTCTTATCGGATGCGGAATGGATGAGCTGCTCCACAGTCATGTCGAAGCGTTTGCAGACATCATGCATATACACAGTCGCCACGGGTACGTGTCCGTCCCACAGATAGAGGAAACCGAATCCGTCTCTGGACACATACTCAAGTCTGTAGCGGGAATCCGTCCAGACCACGGTGGTCGTGGATTTGCTGTCCATAGGGACAGGATTGTAGCAGCGGGGACATCTGGAAGTTCCAACGGAATCCGTCCAGACGTATTCGCATATGGGGCATCTCATGGTGCGGCTCCCGAGACGGTCGCAATACGGGCATCTTCCCACGGAGTCCTCCGATCTGAGGATGATTATACGTCCGCACTTAGGGCATTCGTATGCCTTGGGCGGTTCGCGCCATCTCGTGGATTTGCACGAGGGGCAGTATTTCGGTTCGCTGTCCCCGCGCAGTATCCATCTGTGGCCACATCTGCGGCAGTCTGCGAAGCAGAGCTCGTCGTTCCATCTGGTGGATTGGCATTTCGGACAGCGTTTCGGATCGGAGGTCTGACTGTTCCAAACGTGGTTGCATCTGTGACACATCAGCATGCGGGCCCTCTGCTCGTTCCATTTAAGGGAATGGCAGAGCGGACATCTTTTCGGCAGTGTCTCCCTCTTCCGGACCCAATCGTACTCGCATTGGTTGCAGTGGAGAATCCTGCCCGAGCTACTCTCATTCTGCCTCTTTCCGCATTCGGGGCAGGGCTCGTCAGGCCCCGCTATCTCCCAGGAATGGCCACAGAACTTGCATGTTCTGTCCCTCATGACGGGGACGTCCCATCTGGACGAATGGCAACGCGGACAGCGCTTGGGATAGGAATCCGATGCGGGGAACCAGAAATGTCCGCATTTGTAGCAGAAGCAATGCTCTCCGCTGTCTGTCCTGGTCCTTTTCATGGATCCCTCTTGACGTACCTCTTGGGAAGAACGTATATCTCCCCGTCCTCGTCCAGGCCGACGCGGGCATCCACTTCGTAGACATCACGGATGAGTTCCGCGGTCACGACCTCCTTCGGGTCGCCGATGGTCACGATCCTCCCGTTCTTCATGATGATGCATATGTCGCAGTAGCGGGCCATCAGGGAGATGTCATGTTCCGCAACCATTACGGTCATGTCGGAACGGGCCATGGACTGCAGATACTCCATGACGTCCAGCTTGTACTTCATGTCGAGGTGGGAGGTGGGCTCGTCGACCAGCATGAGCTTGGGTTCCTGGACGTATGCTTTGGCGATCAGGGCGCGCTGACGTTCTCCTGATGAGCACAGGGACACCTGTTTGCGTCTAAGTCCGTCCAATCCGAACGTGCGGAGCGCTTCGCGCACCGCGTTCTCGTCGTCCTTCGTTTCCCACCAGATGCGGTCCACGAACGGATATCTTCCGAGCATGACCATGTCCATGATGGTCATCCCGAAGGTCTGTCCGGGTTCAGCGGGAACAGTGGCAACGACCTTGGCGAGATCCGACGGGCGCATGGACGCCACGTCGTCGCCGTCGATGGTGACGCTTCCGGATGTCATCCCGTGGATTCCGCAGATGCATTTCATCATGGTGGACTTCCCGCATCCGTTAGGTCCGATGAGACCGACCATGCGACCCTTCCCCATGGTGAATGACACGTCGCTCAGTGCGTGGAAGTCTCCGAAATCCTTGCACAGGTTCTCGACCTTCAGCAGATCATCCGTCATATTCGCGCCCCCTCCTCATGAGCATGTATGCGAAGATCGGAGTGCCGATCATCGCGGTTATCGCACCAACGGGAAGCTCCAGCGGAGACATTATCGTCCTTGCGATGAGGTCCGCGAACAGCATCAGCATCGCCCCGAGGACGATGGATGCGGGCATGATCAGTCTGTGGTCGCTTCCTAGGGCCATGCGGCAGGCATGCGGGATGACGAGTCCCACGAATCCGATGATACCGCAGAATGCTACGCATACCGCGGTGAGGACCGAGGCTATGATCATCATGGTCTGCTTGAATCTCCTGACGTTGAGTCCGAGCTGCTTCGCCTGCTCCTCCCCCATCATGAAGAGGTTGAACTCCCTGGCCCAGAACATCGCCATTACGGACACTCCCATCGCGGGAACGAACACTATCCACGCATTCTCCCAGGTTATGTTCGCGAAGGATCCGAACAGCCACCACATGGCATTCGTAAGATTGTCCTTGGCCATCGACAGGAATATCGTCTGGAAGGACGAGAATGCGAATCCTGTGATCACTCCTGCGAGGATGTAGTTCGTGGCCGAACCGCCGGAGCCTTCTGCAACGAGCATCGTGATTCCGAATGCTATGAGGCCTCCGATGATGGCCGCAACGGGTATGAGGTACAGGGAGCCACCAGAGATGAACGGGATGGAGATGCCTGTGGCCACAACTGCCACGGCGAGGCATCCTGCTCCTGAAGATACTCCGGTTATGTACGGGTCGACCAGGGGGTTGCGTATCAGTGCCTGATACATGCATCCCGCTATGGACAGTCCCGCACCGACGGCGATGGCCGCTATGGTCCTGGGGAGCCTAGACTGATATATGTACAGTTCGACGGTGGTCATCTGCCATCTCTCGGGATCGGCTGCGATCTGTTCGGGCGATGCCCCCGCCTTGCCGATGGCCGAGAACAATGCGGTCAGGGCCTCGCTGACGGGGATGACGCCTCCGGATGAAATGGAGATCGATATCAGGAATGCGATGAAGGACATCATCGTTCCGAACACCGTGATGACGGCGAACCGTCTCTTCTTTCTGGAAATCTCGCTCTCGTCGTCCTGCGTGGGCTCCATGTCCCGTTTCAGACCATGTATTCCTCTGGGGATCCATCCCCTCTTCTCATCAGTCAATGGATTCACCCTCCAAAGAAAAAGAAAACATCAGTAGAACCTCCAAAGGAACACCATGCATCCCAATATCGCCAATATCAGGACAATCCAGGACCAGTGAAGGAATCCGTTTCCGAGTCTGATCTCCCCACCGTCCCCGTATTCGGGGCCGGCTATCTCGGAGATGCAGTACACGGCACCGTAGTCGTTGGCGACATAGATCCTCCCTTCGATCACCGTGGCGGACACCATGGCATAGGAGTCCTTGGTGAACGGAGACAGTCTGAGCCTCCAGATCTGCGAGCCGTCATCGGCGGATATCGCGGTCACGCCTCCGCCGTTCGGCCAGAACCCTCCGGCCGAGTAATCGTTGCAGTAGATGATCCCGTCCGCAAGTGTGAGCGGTGCTTTGATCCACCCGTATTCCTGGGATCTCCAGATCACCTTACCTTCGGAATCGAAGCGGTAGACCGCGGTCGTGAGCTCCAGCTCGTTCCCGTCCACATCCACTAGTGTGCGTGCGCCCCTTCCGGAGGGCTGGACGTATCCGTAGAATCCGTCTTCGACGACAACCGGGCCGCCTATCAGAGCATCGATCCTCCAATAGCAGTCGGAACCGTCGGGGCCGCTACCGGTCTTTGCATCTACGCAGATGGCGAACCCGTCCTGGGATGACATCCCTCCGTCGGTGCATTCTATCAGGAGTCTGCCGTCGGAAAGGACGGTCATCCCTGCTGCGGACCCGGGGGTCCCTTTGTGCGGGATGTTCTCGTCGCCGAGGTCGATCATCCTCTTCACCCATACGGCCTCTCCGGTATGGGCATCCAATGCGTGGACGTAGCCTTCATAGCTTCCGAGGAAGAGCATCTTCTTCCCGTCCACTTCGGTTATGACGGGAGCATGGAAGTAGAAGCATCCCTTGGTCCCCTTGTATTTCCCGTCGACGACTGAGTCGTCGGGGTCGTAGTCCCAAAGCATGACGAATCCCTTGTCACGGGTGACCGAATATGCCATTATGTGGCCGTCCGCCGTACCGAAGTACATCGCACCCGAATCGTACACAGGCGTTGTCGCACCTGTGTAGAATGTGCGTCCTTCCCATACGATGTTCCCGTCCTCCATGGGGAAATGGGGTTCCAGTTTCAGGGTGTGCAGGACCTCTCCCGTGAAGCGGTCGAAACAATAGACGTTCCAGTTGGTCGCGGTCACGATCAGCATGTCGCCGATCACGAGCGGGGATGTGACCTCATAGCCCTGACCGTAGGTCATCATGAACTCCCAGACAATCTCCCCTGTGAGTCTGTTGAGGCAGTGGACCCACGGGTTCTTATCGGAACCCGATGCGCCGTATTCGCCGCCTGTGGTGTGATAAAGGAGGTCTCCTGCGGTCACGATCGCCGAGTCCACGTATCCCGAAGTGTATGTGCGGTACCACTCCATGGGGGCGACAGCTTTCGCGGTCCCGTACGATGTGGATACTCCTGATGATTTCGAATCGCCGCGATGCATGATCCATGCCGAACGGCTTTCGGGGGTCTCGGCGGGGACTATCGCACCGTTCGGATAGAATCCCCATGCGAATCCGCCTCCGTTGTACGCGGACACGTCTGATTCTTCCCAGGAGTCTCCGTTCCATGAATAGAACATCCATGAGCATTTCTGGGAGCCGACATGACATTCGGAGATCCCTGAGACAGATACGAGGCGGTTGTCTTTGAAAACCACTGCCAATTCATTGGATTCCGCGGCCTGCAGCGTGGATTCCTCCACGCTGTTTCCTGTGGAGTCAAACCAATACGTCGTCCCGTCGCCCATATCGATGAGCACGGGCGTGGTTACCTGATCGGCATCCGAGAATTCCACTGGGGCCAGCGTGACAAGCATCAGGAGGACCGCGAAGATCGCCGATGCTCTCTTCAGACAACCACCCCCGACTGGTATCTCAGGTAATCGCGGTAATCATCGCCGATGTACCTCGGAATAAGGTCAAGTGCATCGCGGTCTGTGAAAGCATCGGGATTGAGCATCTTGCATACGAGCTCGGCGGCTTCGGCAAGTCTCGGGCCGGGACGTTGCAGGATGTCGCCGGCATCACCTGACATGACATACACATCCCCGTTCCTGTATGCGGGTGTCTCCTTCCACAGGGGATCGAGCGAATTCAACAGGGATTGATATTCAGACTCGGTGGTCACCGGTGTCGATGATATTATTATGATGATCTGCGGCTGTTTGGCATAGATCTGCTCCTTGGACACCATGAACCACCCCGAAGATTGGGATTCGAAGACGTTCCTGCCGCCCGCGTTCGAGATTATGTCCGACATGAATGTGTACGACCCCGATGTCCAGGGGGACGGGTCGGACGACAGGGTCGCGAGGACGCGTTTATTCGTGTCGCCCGCTATCCCGGACACTGCATCCATGGTCGAGCGGAGTATGTGGATGACACCGTTTGCATTCTCCGTGAGTCCTATCGCGGATGCCGATATCCAGATGTTGTTGTACATCGCCGACACGTCGACGGCATCGTAGAGGATCACGCAGTCGATCCCTGCTTTGCGGAGCTTGTCCGCAACGGCGACGTGCTGTCCGACGCCCCCGTCGCAGAACACAAGGTCCGGCGCGAGCTTCACTATCCATTCGAAGTTTGGATCGGTGTATCCGCCGGTTATCGATATGGTTCCGTCATCATGCCCGTCGACGATGGACTGGGGATAGTCGCTGTACAGATCGGTGCCAACGATCATCTTCGCAGCCCCGACGGAGCAGAGCGTCTCCGTCACGGAAGGCGCCAGCGTGACGATGCGAAGGTCCTTTCCAGTCCTCAGGGACTTTCCGTCGGATGCATAGCTGTAGTATCCGAACCCGGAGGTATCCGTTCCCGGGACGATGGATTCAGGTCCCGATGTGCGGGCCCATGCGATGAGCCTGTAGTCGCCTGCATCGATGGCGGAAGGATCGGCTTCGACCCAGGTGCTGTCCTCGAGGACGTACATCCCCCATTTTACCCCGACGAGGTTGGACTGGCCGTTCACCGAATAGAGGGACCCGTCGGGAAGACGGACCACCTCGTATCCGTTGAGTCTGCATGCATGGTCAAGGACGGCGTTTCCGTCCATCCCCTCGGCCAGAGGCATCTCTATCCATTCCACGTCCCAATAGCCGAAATCCAGTATCAGCCCCTCGCGGGAGTCCGCCGAGGATTCGGTGACTCCCACTAGGGGCAAGGCGGCCAGGATGAGGACGGCCAGCAGGGCGGAGCCCGCTATCTTCAGTCTGACGGAACGCATCATCCGGTTCGCCCCCGGGAAGATCCGGTGTGCTCAGACCCTCCTGCGCATGAATGCGACGATGCCTATGATCAGCACAACGGCAACAACTCCGATCGCCGCAAAGGGCAGGGAGCCCGACCCGTCCGTGCTAGGTTCATCCATCTTCTCAGCAGTGACGAAATAGACTGAGAAGTGTGTGGTCTTGAACACGACCATGTTCGTCGCTGCATCGTATGTGCATGCGAACCTCTCGACGTTGCCCTTGTAATCGACGTAGCATACCGCCAGGTCCTTGGGATTCTCTCCGTCCTTCAGGACGTACGGGATGGAGACGGTCGCCTTTCCTCCCAGGTCGGGCACGTCGGATCCGTTGACAAGGTACTCGAATGCCTGACGGTCGCCTATGATCTTCTTTTGGACATCCCTCAGATCCGATGTGGGCCTTATCTTGACGGAGATCGTTATGGTGCCTTCGGCGGAGAGTTTGGTCAGACTGTCCGAGGGCAGGGACACGGATCCGAGTCCGTCGGTCTTCAGAGTGTACGATGCATTGTTCTCGGCCAGTGCCTTCATGCGTTTCGCATCCAGTTCGGACGATGCGACGTTCTTCTCGACCTCTGCGGTGTCCTCGGATACATGGGACACGTCCTCCATGCTGTAGACTCTGATCTCGCAGGATCCCGTGACCCCTCCGTCGACGACCTCGACGGTTATCCTTGCGGTTCCGGGGGAGACTGCAGTGACGTTTCCGTTCGCGTCCACCTTGGCAACGCTTTCATTGTCGGAATACCACTTGACGGACTTCTTCTTGGCCTCGGGGTCCACACTGGCAGTGAGCTTGGTCGAGGAATCCTTCTCGAGGACGACGTCCCCTTCGCTCACCGTGACATACGCGGCCTGTCCGGGTCCGGGCACGACTTTGATGTCTATGGTGGCGGTGTGTCCGCCGTCGTTGGTCCTGACCTCGACGGTCGTGGTACCGAACTTCTTCCCGGTTAGTTCTCCGTTCTTGTCTATTGTTGCGATCGAGGTGTCGGCGACGGACCATGTCACCGTCTTGTCCTTCGCGCTTTCGGGAAGGACCTTGGCGACCAGTTTCACAGAAGAATCTTTCGTGACGTTGCGGTTCCCGCCTTCGATCTCCACGGACCATACGGAATCGGATGACGGCGTGACGGTCAGTTTGACCGTGTTTGTGTGTCCTCCGTCCTGCGTGGTGACCGTGATCTGTGCTTCTCCTGCTTTGATCGCGGTGACCTTTCCGGTCTGATCGATCTTCGCGATGCTCTCGTCAGATGAGCTCCACGAAACCGTCTTGTCCTTGGCACCGGTCGGTTCGATAGTGACCTTGAGCGTTGCCGTCTTGCCGACTTCCATCGAAGAGGGGACACCTGTGATCTTGACTGACCAGACCTTGTCGGTCTTGTCCGTGACCGTGACATTCACGGAATCCGTGAATCCTCCGTCGACCGATGTAGCTGTCACTGTCACGGTGCCTGATTTCAGAGCCTTGAACACACCGTCGCTTCCGATGGTCGCGACGGATGTGTTGCTGACGGACCATTTCACGTCCTTCTGTGCAGCACCGGACGGCGAGACGCTTGCCTTGAACTGATATGTCGTTCCTGATGGGATGGATGTCTTGGAATCGGTGATCGATATTCCCGTGACTCTGATATTCTGGATCTCAGCGAATTTCGCCTTCACTGTGACGTTAGATATGACCTGATTGTAGTTTCCGTCCCATCCTTGGAATTCGTACGAGAATTCAGTCGTGGGGGATTTCGTTGCGGATGCGGGTGCAGTTGCGTTTCCGAAATAGGGGACATTCTGTGTTTTGACAGTCTTTCCGTCACCGTCGACGAACTTCACCGTGCAGCCGTTGTTGATCGCGGACGTCGGTACGTCGGAAGGTGTCACCCCGACATTGGGCGTCACATTATCCTTTGTTGTGATCTGCCTGACGAGAGCATAGTATGAATTCACATTCGGGTCGTAATGTCCTGATGTTTGGCTGTACACCCACCGTCCGTTGTCCCAAACGAACTGGCTCCAATATTTCCAGTTCCCGTTGTTCGTATCTCCGGACATGAGTTCGTCTTTAAGATCCAGGAAACTGTTCAGCCATCCGATGAAATCGGGGTTGGTCGTACCTCCCTTGATCCCATAGCTCATATCAAGCTCAAGGCTATATTTTTTGCATGCATTCTCGAATGCCCATGCCAGGTTCGAGCCGGTTCCGGATATCCAGAATCCTTTCTCCCTCTGTTCCTTGGTGAGGATGGATTCGACACATGAGTTTCTCTCCGAATCCTCTATGAATTTTATGAAGAAATACCCGGTCGCCTGCGGTTCGAACCTCGGTATGGAATAGGATGTTTCGATCCCGCTCGAATCCTTTGTCGCATCCGACAGGCAGACGCAATAGGACGTTCCGTTCACGAGGGTCTGTGTGTTCCTGAAGTTGACGACCTCCCATCCTCTCGGCGGAAGCCATTGCTGAACTGTCCAGGCTTTCCCATCGGGGGCGGTCTTACCGTCCACGCTGTTGACCCTTACGGATCCTATATCGATCTTATGTCCGTTTGATTCGACGGCGTTCTTCAGAATACTCGGGATGTCCGATCCGGTTCCTGACAGTTCCGTCACGGATGTCCCGTCATCGATGTACACTCTGACAGTGTAGCTTCCTGCGGCATCGGCATCATCTTGGATCATCGTGACCGCACAGACGGCCACGGCCAGGACGAGGAATGCAGCCAGCAGGGTCATCTGCTTCATCTTGGTTCCTCCTTCCCGCCTTCCGGCAGATATGTCCAGAAAACCTCCAAGTGCGAATATAAGAAGAATCTGATTGGATGGATGGAATCCCGCGGGTTGTACTCTTTTGCCTACCCGCAGGAAAGTGGTTTATCGGGGTGCTGGACGCACCCCTGAGGTTGTTGTGTTCAGATCTTTCCCTTCATGCGCAGGACGAACATCACTGTTGTTGCTGCGAACGCGCCCGTGAGTGCCGCGAGGGCGATGCAGAGAGAGGTCATGGACGAATCTCCGCTTGTTGTCGCGGTCGTTCCGGGAGTGGATTCCACATCGCCGTAGACGACGGCGAATGTGGAGAAGTGGGTCGTGGTGAACGATACCATTCCGTTCTCGTATTCAGCACGGAACTTCTCGTCGCTCAGGTTGCCGTCGGAGTCGACGTAGCGTATTCCGACCTTGGTCGGGTCCTGTCCAGCGGAGAGTTCGAACGGGAGGGACAGTTTCACGCCGCCGTTTAGGTTGTGCACGTTCTTGTCTCCGACCTTCAGGTCCACCTGGAAGAGGGACATCTTGTCTGCCTTCGACAGTGCTTCGGGAATAGCGATCTTGCCGTCCGCCCTGTTCATGCTGACAGTTGCCTTGCCGCCTATGTCCTCCATGGTGGAGAACACATCTGTGCTGATCTCCATGCGTCCGATCTCCGAGTGGATGCTCAGGGATACGCCGTCGGATTTGGAGAGGTCCGAGATGCTGGACGGGTCCAGTGTGGCCACCATCTGATCGATGTCCTTTCCTTCGTCGGCCTTGATCTCGATGTTCCTGTCCAGATCATCGATTCCGGTGATCGCCTTGGCGCGTTCGAGCTGGTTCAGGGCCTCTTTCAGGTGGTCGGCGTCCACGGTTATGGACCTGGTGCCGTTGCTGGCGCTACCCTTGTTGCCCATGTCGACCTCGACCTTGGGCTCTGAGGCATTGCCGTTACCGTCCTTGGTCAGGGTGATCTTCGTCGTCGTCTTGATCTTGGGATCTTCGGATTCGAGCACCAATTCGGTCGTGGTGCTCTGAACCTTGCCATCGGAGTCCTTCACGGTCTCTGTTGTCTGGGTGGTGCTGGTTCCCTTTCCGGTATCGATCTTCTCGACAACGGTCTGGGTGGACGTTCCGTCCTCATTCTTCTTCGTCTCGTCGGAGATCTTCTCTGTCTCCTTGGAGACGATCACGATATCGCACACGGCGGACAGCTGGGTGCCCTTGACGGTGACGATGACGGATGCGTTACCCGCTCCTTTGGCGGTGACGGTCACGGAGCCGTCACTGTTCTTCAGGATGGATATCAGATTGTTACCGACACTTCCGACGGTCCAGTTGAGATCCATGCCTGTGGCTGCGGGGCTTATCGTGGCCTTGAGGGTCTCCTTTGCTCCGACCTCCATTGCAATGGATGTCCTGTCGAGGGACACGGATTCGATCTTGGATGCCGCATCTGTGACGGTTATCACGCAGGTAGCCGATACACCGCTGCCGTCTCTGGCGGTAGCGGTGATGGTCGCGGTACCTTGAGATACAGCCGTGACGACTCCGTTGGAGACCGTTGCAACAGCAGGGTTGCTGGAAGTCCAGGTCAGGGTCTTGTTCTTGGCATCGCTCGGTGTGATCTCAGTCCTGAGGGTCAAGGTCTTGCCGACCTCGAGTTTGGACGCAGACGTCATGGATATGTCCTTGACACTGTAATCCTTCACAGTCACGGTGCAATTCGCATCTGTTCCAGAACCGTCTGCTGCTGTGACTGTGATCACTGATGTGCCCGCGGTCGTTGCGTAGATGTTTCCGTTACCGTCGACAGTGACGGAGGATCCGTCGACACTCCAGTTCACGGCCTTGTTGCTGGCATCTTCCGGTCCGACAGTCACAGCCAGTTTGGCACTGTTTCCGATTTCCAGGGTCAGTGTGCTCTGTACGGTTATGGATTTGACCTTGACAGCATTGACGGTTATCACGCAGGTGGCCGATAAACCGCTGCCATCGTTTGCGATCACGGCTATGGTGGATTTTCCCTCAGAAACCGCAGTGACGATTCCATGCTGATCAACTGTGACCGAATTGCCACCGGTAACCTTCCATGTCACGGATTTGTCTGCAGCATTATCAGGCGTAATGGTGGCTGTCAGAGTAGATATGTCGCCTATGGTCATGGAAAGCGAAGATTCGGACAGGCTGATCGAAGTGACTGTTCTTGTCGAGACAGTTACAGTCATCTTCTTCGTCTCCGTTTTTCC
This sequence comes from uncultured Methanomassiliicoccales archaeon, assembly GCA_934702355.1. Taxonomy (GTDB): domain Archaea; phylum Thermoplasmatota; class Thermoplasmata; order Methanomassiliicoccales; family Methanomethylophilaceae; genus Methanoprimaticola. The sequence goes on along the minus strand of CAKUXX010000003.1, from coordinate 132,515 downwards.
GGTGTTGTCCTTTACAACTGCCGTTATGACAGCAGTTCCTTTGGAGTTAGCTTTGACATTACCGTCGGAATCCACGGAAGCAACATTGTCATCGCTGGATGACCAGTCGATGTGACTCGCCGCACCGGATTCGCATGTGATCACAAGTTGTCCCTCGTCGCCGACAAACTCGATTTTTTCACCGGACCATACGAGACTGACGCCGCTTATGGGTGTTTCCGACACATTCACCGCACAGGAGAACTTGTATCCTCCGTCTTCGGTGATTCCGGTTATGATTGCTGTTCCCTTGGAAACAGCTGTCACGACTCCGTTGGAGACCTTAGCCACTGATTCGTTGTCGGAGGTCCATTTCACTTTTTTCTGGGCGACATTGCCTGGGGCGATGTTGCCGTCTGTCTTGACGTAGAATTTGGGCGACAGGGTGATGGATGAACCTTCCTTAATCGAACCGTCGGATTCTGTTCCGCAGTATCCGTGGATTTCAGGGGTACCGCGGGTCCAGTCAGAACCACTCGTTGTTCTTGTGTCGATGACGGTTCTGATGGCGGTAGTATCTCCGACTTTAATCTCCATGATTAGTTCTTTACCTTCTGGGACATTCAATATTCCATTTCCATAGGTTTTGTCGGAGTTGGCGACATCGCTACTGATAGTCACATACCATACGCTGCTTGTGTTGCCGAGCTCTTCTTTGTATATCTCTTTGCCATCATAATACAGGTGTCCGGTAATCTTGTAATCATCCTTCACAACGATTCCATTCTGTGAAAACACAACGAACAAGGTTTTATTAGCCACATCACCTTCCTTGTCGAAACTTGTTTTGAACGATTTGATTCCTTCAAATGCCCCATCGACCGTTGATCCGTAGCCGGAGCCTTCGTAGATCAGGTATGCATCGGAATCTGATGAGAGGCCTACGTCGGCAACCTTCTTGCTAGAATCCTTCCATGCCCAGATAATATCTATGACAGTGTCCGAAGATACGGTGATTGTTTTTCCAGACACATTCATGCCATTAACGAGCAACTTTTCAATCACATAGTTATTGCGGGTAACAGATTTTCCAAGTCCGTCTATGGCAGGAACTGTGAACTTCCCCCCTTTGGTGATCGACTTCATGGCGGTCATGCCGTTCGCATCCGTTCCTCCGTTGAGGTTGTATGTCACGCTGTAAATCGGGGTAGTTGTAAACAATCCGAATTGTTTGTCATTAGCCATCAGTTCGCTGAGGGTCAAGATGCAGATCTTTCCCTTAGAATCCAACCCATAATATGTTTCAGAGGGCAGATCATCCATGTTGTCAACAGTCGCAGAAACGAAGTAATCACAATTGGCGGATATCTCATCGGTAAGATCTGTCAGTTTCTGCCAAGTCTCCTTTCCGACATCGTATTTGTAGACGTTTAGTGTCAAGTTGTCGAACTGTATATTCGTTTTCTTCATCGCGTTCTGGATCTGTGTGTTGAGTGTGCCACTGCCATTGACACTGATCCATTCAACCTCGTATCCGGTATGGAACAGGATTCTGGAGAATCCATCAACGGTCAGCTTTCCTTTGACACTGTGATCATCGAATAGATCGAAGATATCATACGGGTCTGCGGTTCCGTCGATCTTGTACAGGTAGAACATCCTTTCAGGTACGTCATTGATATCCTTGATATCGGTCGATATCAGGAATTCGCGATAGTTGGAGACTCCATTGTCTGTGATATCGCTGACTTTGACGAGGTCTCCCTTGGAGTTCTTCACGAACACGTTCAGCGATCCGACGTCGGCAGTCCAGTTCTTGCTCTCAAGTGCCTTCTTCAGTGCATCTTCGGCATCCGTTCCCTGCTGGAGCACCCACTCCGCACCGTCCTTGTCCTGGAGGAGGAACCTGTAGGGCACCTTGGATGCGGATGCATAGCAGTATACGGTACCGGAATCGTCATACCAGACGAGGACACCGTTGGATCCGATCCTGACGGTCTGCGATCCGAATGCGTTTTTCCCTCTGATCTCCGTGTGCCCCGTGTCCCTGACCTTGCCCGCGTGGTCCTCGAAGACGAGGATCATGGTGTTGATAGGCATGTAGGGGAGCATGTAGATGTAGATGGATCCAGTTTCTTCATAATAATGTGTGTTGACCACAATCGAGCCGTGTGTGTACACGCTTTCTTGCGCATAGATAATGTATTTCTTACAGATATTGGCGCTTCCCATATCCTTTAATTGTGCTGTAGTTAGACTATATACAGTTTTTATAAAGGTAGGCACATCGATGACGTATAGTTTGTTTTTTTCGCCGTTGATATTGATATATCCTCTGTCATTGAAAACGACGAATGCGGATGCGCATCCGCTATTCTCAAAAGTCATGTATCTCACAGAATCATCAACAATGTCCCCATTTTTGTCGAGTTTAATTGTGAATATTTTGGCACCTGTACTGTTCCCATCACCAAACAGGCCAGTTCCGTAGGCGGTCAGGAATAGGTAATCTGTTCCCTCGATGTTGGCTGTTGTCAGCCAACCATCATCCAAGAGCATCCCCTGTGCTTTGTTTAGTACAATTTGTTTTTTTGTTCCATTATCTAGATCTATGCTGCTGACGAAACGATCATCGCCAGAGATGTTGATGTAGTATGCTTTTCCGTTGAGTATCACCGGCTTGGATGTGGTGCCATATAGTGCATGCCATCCCGATACGTCGACAGACCAGTTTTTTTCTATTTTTCCATTCAATGAGAATTTAGAGAGCTTTCCTTCTGATATGCCGTAGAAATAACCGTTATCTCCATAGAACGCAGATTTGAATTTTTCAGGCATCTTCCATTTTTCGTTCAAGTCAAGGTCATAGGCTGTACCTGTGGCATAGTCGAGTATGATTCCGTTGCCGTATCCGATATAGATGTAGTATGCTACAATCTGGGAGCCTTCCGTGGTTATAGATCTGACAACTTCTCCAGTCAGGGAATCTATTTTGTAAAGTGTGTCACCGGCACGGGAAAACCGACCGAACTCGCTTACGATCTGTGGTACAGGATACCTGTGAAGCGTCTCGGCACATTGGATATCGGGGACGGCAGATCCGTCACCGCGGTGTGCATCAAAGGTTACATGCCCGCCGAAGAGAGGGAATCCGCGATTGAGGAGTCCAATCTGATCGTCGCCTGCATCGTCGACGGATCGATCAGGATCTTCGGAACGTACAATACCGACATCGCAGGCAACATTGGATGGATCGTCGGAAAGAACGACGTTGAATCCGGAGACCTCATCCTCGCGGCGGTCGCAGACGATGCATTCTCCAGCATAGATTCAGCGCTTTCCGTTGCGCTGAGGATCGCATAATCCTCGTTTTCATGGGGATGTAAGTCTCATTCCCCGATCGATTTCCTTCGGCCTGTTCCAAGCATAAAATCGAAACGATTAATAACGTAGTTTCTGAAACGGTTTCATGAGGTGGAGTCCTACCGTTCTGGCGGCCGCACTGATAAGCATCGTCGCGGCGGTAATCGGAATCATCGAGAAGGATGGAATAACCGTCTCGCTGGCCGTGTTCTCCATCTTGATATCGTATATTCTGGCGTCGGAATCGGATGTGATTCTGCAGCGCAAGATCCTGTTCGTGTCAATTCTGATACTCATCGTATCGATGGCGATGGACAAAGGACTGTCCTACGACGACATCGTCCTCCAGGAGCATGCGATGGACGTCTACAACTGGGCGTTCCTCGCGGCCGTCGCGCATACCCTCCCCCTTCCCGGGCTGACGTTCCTGCTGCTGCAGGCACTGGCGGTCCGCTACAATGCCTCTTACAACTGGGCGCTCGCATCCTCACTCTATCCGTTCTATGCGCTGGGCCTCGTGGTCCCCGGGTTCATCATCACATATTACATCCAGGGGATTCACACGGTGTCCCCGTACGTGACCAACGCGTATGTCGGATGGGGCGTGGCCGTTCCTCTGACGGTGTCCATAGTATTGGCGATAGCTCTGAGGATATGGATGCGCCGCAACGACATCGTGATCAACAGCAAAGGGGCGGTGGTCCGCGAATGACCAAGCTCCAGAACAACAGCGAGAGGATCAGGTCGCTCTGCATGCTCGTGCTCTGTCCGAGCGTTCTGGTGATACTGTTCCTGTCGGTCGAGCTGGGGATCGCACCCGGCATCGCCGCGGGGCACCCTCCGGAGTATCTCAAAGGGACATGCATTGCTGTCGCACTGGTGAGCATAATCCTGCCGATCCTCAGTCTGAGGAACATAATCGTCCTGCCCCGCTGGTTCCTCGCGATGGTCTACTTCGACCTTTACATGTATGCGACGACCCTCTGCTGCGGGATGTACTTCACGATCAGCTGGTGGGGGGACTTCTCCCATGTGATATCGTCCGTGGTCGTGACGGAGATCATCCTGATGGCGCTGTGCGTCATGGTGACATATTCCCCCGCGCACGTCACCCTCGGCTCCAACAAGGGTCTTGCGATCTCCCTTTTCATAATATCAGTGAGCTTCGGCGGCATCTGGGAGCTCATCGAGTGCTCCACCGATCTGCTGGCCGGTTCCAGCTACATGGTCTACGGTGCGGCCGGGTCCCTGGCGGACATGACCGCGGATGCCATCGGAGCGGGTATCGTCGCAGTGTATGCATATTATGCATTGAAGGTCAAGGAGCCTTCAGAGATGATTTCCGAGCTCAAGATACGCCTGAAGCATACGCACCATAAGGATCAGTGATTCTGAACTTATCAGATCCTGATGTCCAGTATCCTATCGTCGTCCGAATCCGGGTGACGGAGCGTTCTGACGCACATCCACATCATCAGGACCAGAAGCACATCGCGACAGAAGTTGAATGTTATGAACAGGTCCGATGCGTTGTCATACTGGAGGAACCACCTTCCGAAGTCGACCGCGAGAAGCACGACGACGCAGACGTACGCTTTCATCCAGTCGTTCTTGGTCATGAACGGGATCATGGCCATCATGGGCATTATCCACACCATGTACTGCGTGGAGAACACCTTGTTAAACATCATGAAGGTCAGGATCACCACGAGGGACATCAGAATCAGCGAGCGGTCGTTCCAACCCTTCTCGTGACCGCAGACGTTCTTGTTCACGTATCTCAGCGCCAGGATGAGCGAAAGTGCGATGGCGACTCCCACTACGGCGGTCCAATACGGAAGGATGGCATCGGGGATCGGTCCGACGACATCGTGTGTATCATGCAATGGAACGATCTGATACGTTCCAATGCCGACAAGCGCCAGCAGTCTTACCGATTCGGCGAACAGGCTCTCCACCTGGAATCCGCGGTCCGAGTGGAATCCCACGAATCCCAGTATCTCGGAGAAAGAGACTCCCGCGGACATCAGGGGCAGAACCGCCAGCAGGGAGACGATCAGGCATGCGATCACCCCCATTGCGACGTTCTTCTTCCAGTTCCTGTCGTTCTCGGCTATGTTGAGCACAAGGAACAGCAATATCAGCAGTCCGGGGTAGATCTTCGTAAGTGTCGCGAAGGCCGCGAACCCGTACGCGAGTCCGAACCTCCTTTCCATGAAGTAGTACATCGCGACGACGGTCAGACACGCCGGGAAGACATCGAACTTCCTTATCGGGAAGTAGATGATGAAGAACATCGTGAATATCGCCGCAACCGCGATCTTGTTCACGTTGACACGGTCGCAGATCTTCAGCGTGTAATGGAGCATGATCGCAATGAACAGGATGACCTGTGCTCCGAAGATCGTCGCATAGGTGTTCACGTCGGATGTGAACATGCCCGGCATCATGAAGAACGCCAGGGAGAACGGCGGGAACTCGAAGACGAAATCCCGGTACGGCATCAGACCGGATTTGATGGCCTCGGAATGCTTGTAGAAGTTGAGCACATCCTCCTTGGGGCCTCCGGTCATGAACAGGAGCACGAACATCAGGATGGCCCAGGCTGACAGCACCAGTATCCAATGAACCTGCTTCTCGGATATCGGCAGGGATTTGACACGGCCTTCCAAGGCCATCCGATAATCCATATTCCGATTCAGTTGGATGGGTTATAAATGGGGTTTGTTTTAAAATGTGGAACGTTCGGAACGGTCGAAGTCACGGTTGAAAGAATTATAAAGCAACAAATCAACTTCAAATCATGGATTGCACTGGTGACAGGGGCGCTGTACGGTTCGGGGCTGTCTTAGTCCTGGTACTGTTGGTCACCTGTGCGGTCTATCTCATTCTTGTCAGCCAGTTCGGCATCGAGACAGAGGTTGTCCGCGACCGCTATTGGAAGAACGTTTATCCGCTGTTCCATGGCGAGGTCCCGGCGATGGAGTACCCCCCGTTCGCGATAGTCTTCATGGCGATACCAGGGATCTTCGCGGATCAGCCGTGGACGTACAACGTCGCATACGTAGTGGAGATGCTGGTGTTCGTGGTCATCGGGATGTGCCTGGTGGCAAGGGCCGCCGGGAACCTCGGACGCGACAAGAAGAAGGCCATGCTGGTCTACACGATCCTGATCCTGCTGATGTTTGAGTTCGTGGTCGACCGCTACGACATAGTGCCGATGGTGTTCGTCCTGGGAGCGTTCGTTCTGTTCTCCGAGAGGAGATACGAATTGGCGTTCCTCCTTCTGGCATTGGGCACATTGGCGAAGCTGTATCCTATAATCGTCTTCCCGCTGTTCGTTATGTATCTGATAGGTCGCGGATGCACGAGGGACGCCGTCAGGGGAACCGCCGTGTTCGTTCTGACCGGGGCAGTGGTCATGGCCGTGTTCTGGCTTATCGATCCAGAGATGGCGACATCGTTCCTCGGGTACCATACGGACAGGCCGCTCCAGCTGGAGTCCGTGGCGGCATCCGTCCTGTATCCGCTGTCGCTGACAGGCCTGTTCGATGCGAGGATCCAACTCTTCGTGGACAACAGCTTCGGATCGGACAACCTGATCGGCCCGGTCCCCGATGCCGTGGCAGGGATCCTGCTGCCCCTGATGCTTCTGAGCATAGTCCTGTTCTACATCGTGTTCGCGGTCAGGCACATGCGTGCTCCCGAGACCGATCTGCACGTGCTCAATCTGAGCATCATGGTGGTTCTCCTGCTGTTCATGCTGGTCAACAAGGTGTTCTCCGCACAGTACCTGATATGGATCATCCCGTCGGTCGCGATGCTGCACGTGTTCGGGCCCGGGGGCGGCTTCGCAAAGAAGGTCACCTGTCTGACGATCCTGACGTTGCTGCTCACACAGCTGCTCTTCGCATTCAATGCGGGGTACTGCGGAGGGGACATAGGTACTGCGGGGATGATGCTCATCCTGATCAGGAATGTCGTGGCGTGTTCTATACTGTATATTGTGTTCAGGGAATCGATGTGCTCTGGAGAATGCGGAGCCTGTGCCGAACCTGAAGTCTGAGTCTTGTTCATATAACGCAGGCAACATCCCGTCTCAATGAGCGAAGTTCGGGGATACACGTTCGACGAACTCAGTCGTATCGTCGGTCCCATAGCGGCAGAGTACGGGATGATACGCGTGTACCTTTTCGGCTCGAGGGCCCGCGGTGACAACCGTCCCGACAGCGACTATGACTTCTGCATCGTCCCTCCCGAAGGCATCGGGCTGTTCAGGATGGGAGGATTCTACGGCAGGCTCGAGGAGGCTCTGGGAACAGAGGTAAGCATAGTCAGCGAGAGGGCCATGAGGGGGGATTTCAGGGAAGAGGTCCTCCGGGACAGAATACTGCTTTACGAGGCCCATCATCGAAGGTCGACACAGTGTTAATCTTGACAAGACCCGTAGTCTGAGTACGTTTATATACCACAATCAGTTAGTCGGGATGCTCTCCAAGAGCCGATGAATGATGAAGGCGCCTTTGAGCGTCTGAAAGAGGTAATTGAAATGTCTGTATTTGTGAAGTTTGAGACACCCAAGGAACTCTCCGACAAAGCCTACTCCCTCGCCGAGATGGCCAGGGACGGCGGAAAGATCAAGAAGGGAACCAACGAGGTCACCAAGGTCGTCGAGCGCAGCGCCGCTGCCATCGTCATCATGGCAACCGACGTCGAGCCCCCGGAGATCCTCGCTCACATGCCCGCACTCTGCGACGAGAGGAACGTCCCCTACGTCTACGTTCCCAGCAAGGTCGAGCTCGGAAAGGCAATCGGACTCGACAAGCCCGCCGCGTCCGTCGCAATCATGGATGTCGGAAAGGGAAAAGCCCTCTGTGAAGAGATCGCCCAGGCTGTTGCAGCACTGAAGAACTGAGGTGAGCTGAATGGTCGACACTGACAGCATCCCCTCGGAGGTTGTCGAGATCATCGGCAGGACCGGAATGACCGGGGAGGCTACCCAGGTCAAAGTCCGTGTACTCGACGGTCGCGACAAAGGAAGGATCATCACAAGGAACATCATGGGTCCTGTCAGGATGGGAGACATCCTGATGCTCAGGGAAACATCCAGAGAGGCCCGTAAGCTCGGAATGAGGTGATTTCGATGGTAGACATGACAAGGAAGTGCTCCTTCTGCGGAGCCCCCATCGAGCCCGGAACCGGAAAGATGTACGTCAAGAAAGACGGTACAATCCTGTTCTTCGACGCCAACAAGTGCTACAAGAACATGATCGAGCTCAAGAGGGTCGCGAGGACCACAGAGTGGACTGAGAAGGCAGCCACCGAGAAGGCAGCCAGGCTCAAGGCCGCTGAGAAGAAAGAGGAATGATCATGGCCATGGAGCAGACCTACCTCATGGTCAAGCCCGACGGAGTCCAGCGCGGACTCTGCGGAGAGATCCTCTCCCGCTTCGAGAAGAAAGGACTGAAGATCATCGGAATGAAGATGATGGTCATCTCCAAGGACGTCGCAGAGAACCACTACGGCGAGCACAAGGGCAAGCCCTTCTTCCCCTCACTCATTTCCTACATCACTTCCGGACCCGTCATGGCAATGGTCCTGGAGGGCGAGAACGCCGTGTCCATCTGCAGGAACATGATGGGCAAGACGAACCCTGCCGACTCCGCTCCCGGAACAATCCGCGGAGACTACGCCATGGTCACCGGAATGAACATCATCCACGGATCGGACTCCGTCGAGTCCGCCAAGAGGGAGATCTCCATCTTCTTCAAGCCCGAGGAACTTGTCTCCTATGACAGGACCTCCGACAAGTGGATCTACGAGTGATTTCAAGCGAAACCATTTACACCCCAAACCTCTTAATTACGTTTATAAGGTGGCGGACATGGCGATTAGGCAACCGGTTGTCAGTGTTCTGGGTCATGTGGACCACGGAAAGACTAAGCTTCTCGACCGTATCAGAGGGACTTCTGTCCAGGCCCGTGAGGCCGGGGCTATCACGCAGCACATCGGAGCTACGGAGGTTCCCATAGAGCACATCTACAAAGTGTGCTCCAAGCTGATAGGCTCGAAGAAGTTCGACGTCCCCGGTCTGCTTTTCATAGACACTCCCGGACACCATTCCTTCGTCACCCTGAGGGCAAGGGGCGGCTCTCTCGCAGACCTCGCCGTACTGGTCATCGATATCAGAGAGGGTATAATGCCCCAGACAATCGAGTCCATACGCATCCTCAGGCAGTACAAGACCCCGTTCGTCATCGCCCTGAACAAGATCGATACCATCCAGGGCTGGATAAGCGAGGAGGGCCGTCCGTTCATCCTGTCGGAGAAGGTCCAGCAGGAGCACACTCTTGCGGCATTCAACGACAAACTGTACACTGTCATCGCCCAGCTCGCAGAGCAGGGCATCTCATCCGACCGCTACGACAGGATCGATGATTTCACCAAGGCGGTCGCACTCGTCCCGATCAGCGCAAAGGAAGGGGAAGGCGTCCCCGACCTCCTGCTGGTGCTCATCGGACTGGCCCAGCGCTTCCTCGAGACCCAGCTGGAGAAGGCCGAGGGTCCGGGAAGGGGAACCATCCTTGAGATCAAGGAGGAGCGCGGACTGGGCAAGACGCTCGATATGATCCTGTACTCCGGTACCCTGAAGAAGGGCGACACGGTCGCCATGGGCACCAGGGGACAGCCGGTGGTCACCAAGATAAAGGCGATCCTCAAGCCCAAGCCCCTCGACGAGATCCGCGATCCGAGGGACAGGTTCGATTCGGTCAAGGAGCTGCATGCCGCCGCAGGTGTGAAGATATCCTGTCAGAACTGCGAAGGCGTCATTGCCGGAGCGCCCATCGTGGTCGTCAAGGGTCCCAACGACCCTGCCGTCAAGGCCCTGGCCGAGGAGACCAGCATCAAGATCGAGACGCAGGAGAAGGGGATCACGATCAAGGCGGATGCCATCGGTTCCCTCGAGGCGCTGGCGTTCGAGGCCAAGGCCAACGACATCCCGATCCGCAAATACGGGGTCGGAGAGATCACCCGCAGGGACATCGTCGAGGCCGCTTACGGTGACAAGAAGAACAGCGTCATCCTGGGATTCAACGTCACCCTCTCCAAGGATGCAGAGGCCGAACTCGCCAACCACGAGGACCTCAAGGTCATGACCAATCAGATCGTCTATCAGCTGATCGACGACTACATCGAGTGGGTCGAGGACAGCAAGAAGAAGACCGATACCGACAAGAGGTCCGAGTTCTCGTTCCCTGCCAAGTTCAAGATACTTCCCAACTGCGTATTCCGCGCCAGCAAGCCCGCCATCGTGGGTGTCAGAGTCCTTGCCGGAAGGATAAGGCCCGGGGAGAACCTCATCCTGCCCGACGGCCGCGATGCCGGAAGGATCAAGAGCATCCACACAGGCGAAGATTCCCTGAAGGAGGCCAAGCAGGGCGAGGAGGTCGCAGTCGCCATCGAGGGCGTCACCGTCGGAAGGCAGATCAACGAGGAGGATGTGATCTACATCGACCTCATCGAATCCGGCTACAAGCAGCTTCAGACGCTCGACCTCAACGACGACGAGAAGATGGCCATGGAAGAGACCGTCGAGATCAAGCGCAGGGAAGAGCCCTTCTGGGGAATGTGAAGCAGGCATGTCCTTCCTGACCAAGCCGTTCCTCGGCTTCGTGTTCGCTGTGGAGCCCATCTGGCTGCCGCTGCTCATCCTGGACCTGGCGACGATCGCGGTCCTGGTGTTCAAGGAGAGGATGGATCCAAGGTCGCTCATATTCTGGATAGCGACCACAGTGATACTGCCCGGATTGGGTGTAGTGCTGTACCTTCTGTTCGGCTGCACGCTGATATCCGACAGGATGTTCGACCGCAAGCGCTCGCAGGACGAAGGACTGCCATTCAACGGGAAACGCCTGACCGATTCGGACGGGGTGTTCAAAGGGGGCAACGGTGTGCGCGCATACTGGAGCCTCACCGAGGCTGTGCCCGACCTGGTCGCCGACACGGAAGAATCCAAAGAGGTCATCCACATCATGTGCAGGAGGCTCCCCCGCCGCCCCGAGTTCATAGATTCATTGGAGGTGGCCGCCCGTTCTGGGAAGCGCGTCTGTCTGATGACATCCACATACGGATTCGGCAGAACCAGGGGTCTGAGGAGGCTCCGCAATGCGGGAGTGGAGTTCAGGACCTTCCGCGGAAAATTCATTTCAGTCATCGCAATGCGTCCAGCCAACCGCAACATGCGCTCGATGATGGTCATCGACGGCAGGATCGCATATCTTTTTCATGATTCCGTGATACGTGTCGAGGGCCCGTCGGCATCCGACATGGATATGCGCTTCATGGCTGATTGGGCCTACGCATCGGGTTCCGAATGCGCACCTTCCGCACCGTGCGGAGCATCGGACTCGGATGTGCAGGTGTCCGTAGAGTCCACGGGGCCTGACTGCGGAGGGATGCCCGATGCCGAGAACGGATTTGCCGATGTGATATCCGGCACGAAGTCCAGTCTGCTGATCGCCGCACCCTATCTCACTCCGAACGACGATCTCTATTCGCATCTCAAATTGGCCGTCTTCTCGGGGGCGGAGGTCTCCGTACTGCTCCCGCGCAGGAGCAACCTCTGGTATCAGTCCTGGAACTCTCTGGCCGCATCCAACCCGCTGATGATGGCGGGTGTCCGCGTGTTCTTCACGGACAGTCACACGGACCGTTTCATCATGATATCCGACGGTTCGGTCTGCATGATGTCCACGGGATCGCTCACATCCCGTTCTCTGGGGGACGATCTCAATCTCCGCATCACGGTCCGTTCCGAAGATGTCTGTTCGGAGCTGGTCTCCCGTTTCAGGGACGAGCTCGCGGCCTCTGCGGAATGCCATCCCGAGGAATACCGCCGCAGATCCCTCATGGATGTGCTGAAGATAGCGACATCCAGAATGCTGATGTTCCTCAACTGATGCACAACGGTTTCCCAAAAACGAATGTTTATAAATGATACCTCAATAGCGAAGCCTACAGGTGTTCAAATGGTAGAATTCAAAGCCATTGTAAACGACGTCAAGACTGGAAAGTCCTACAACGTCACAGTGTCCGGCCACCACGCGAACTCTCTGATTGGTGTAAACATCGGAGAGATCGTTGATGGAGTATTCGTTGGTCTCCCCGACTACAAGCTCAAGATCACCGGTGGATCCGACGGAAACGGTACCCCTATGAGGAAAGACCTTCCCGGATCCAAGAGGTCCAAGCTTCTGCTCTCCGAGAGTCTGGGATTCCACGAGAAGTACCCCGGACAGAGGAGGAGGGTCGCTATCCGCGGTTCCGCTATTTCCGCAGAGATCGTCCAGATCAACATGTGCGTTGCCGAGTACGGACCCAAGACCATCGAGGAGTGCCTCAACCCTTCCGAGGGTGAGGACGCCGCGGAGAACTGATGAAAGTCCCTCAGCAGCCCGAGATCAACATCGGGATGATCGGTCACGTCGACCACGGGAAGACCACACTCACCAGGGCGCTGTCCGGTGAGTGGACCGACCGTCACTCCGAGGAGTTGAAGAGAGGCATCTCTATCCGTCTCGGGTACGCGGATGTTGCATTCTACAAATGCCCCAAATGCCAGGGGCCTGCGGCTTACGGTACCACCAAGGTATGTAAGAACTGCGGGGCGGACACGGAGTTCATAAGGGCCGTGTCATTCGTCGACGCACCGGGTCACGAGACCCTGATGGCGACCATGCTCTCGGGTGCCGCCCTGATGGACGGTGCTCTCCTGCTCGTCGCAGCCAACGAGAAGTGCCCTCAGCCCCAGACAAAGGAGCATTTGATGGCCCTGTCGATCATCGGTATCGACAAGATCATCATCGTCCAGAACAAGATCGATATCGTCACTCGCGAACAGGCGATCGAGAACTACAAGCAGATCAAGGAATTCGTCAAGGGAACGATCGCAGAGAATGCGCCCATCATCCCCATCTCCGCTAACCGCGGGGTCAACATCGACATGCTGATCGAGGCGATCGAGGAGCACATCGTGTCCAAGATCGTCAGGGATACGGAAGCATCCCCGCTCATGCACATCGCACGTTCCTTCGACATCAACTCCCCCGGCGCCAAGCCGAAGGACCTGAAGGGAGGGGTTCTCGGAGGATCCCTCACACGCGGAGTCCTCAGAGTGGGAGATGAGATCGAGATCGCGCCCGGAAGGAAGACCGAGGTCGCGGGAAAGACCGTGTACGAGAAGATCACGACCACCATCACCTCTCTGGAGGCAGGCGGAAGGTCGGTCGATGAGGTCCTTCCCGGAGGTCTCATCGCCATCGGTACGGGCCTGGATGCATCGATCACCAAGTCCGACGGTCTCACCGGAAGGGTGCTGGGCCGTCCCGGCGAACTTCCGAGGGTCGCTCACGACTTCAGCATGAAGACAGTCCTCCTCGACCGTGTGGTCGGTTCCTCTGCGGAGCTCTCCGTCGAGGATATCAAGAGCAACGAGCCGCTCATGCTGAGTGTCGGTACCGCAACCACTGTCGGTGTGGTCAAGAGCGCAAGGAACGGATCTGCCGAAGTGGCACTCAAGATCCCCGTCTGCATACAGCCCGGTCAGAGGGTTGCCATATCCAGAAGGATCTCCAACAAGTGGAGACTCATCGGTTACGGAATCATCGAGTGAGGATCATGCAGACCGTGGTCCTGGACACAAACGCCTTACTCATGCCTTTTGAGATCAAGATGAACCTCGACCTCGCCCTCAAGGATCTTCTGGGCGAGGCGAGGATCGTCGTCCCCGGCCCCCTGGTCGGAGAATTGAAGCATCTCGATCACCGTTTCGCCGGAGCAGCATTGACGTTGGCGAGGAAGTACGAGATCATCCCTACGGAGACGACAGGCGACAGTTCGGTCATCGAGCTCGCCAAGGCCACCGGCGGATACGTTCTCACCAACGACAAGGAGCTCAGGCGCAGGCTCAGACGCGAGAAGATCCCGATAATATTCCTCCGCTCGAGCACGCATCTTGCGATAGACACCTATCTCGGCGAATGAAGTCCCGGGCCGGAGCCCGGTAAATTGTTCAGATAAGGGGTTCCGGAGGGTACTGTTCCTCAGATGGGTCAGTTGCTGTCCTTCCGAGCTGGTCCAGTTTCGCCTTGACAAGCTTCTTTCCCGCATCGGTCACGCCGTATATCGGCACCTTGTTCCCTGCGATCAGGGTATCGGGCCTGCGGGCGCATTCCTCGCGGAGGTACTTGGACGCACAAGATGTGATTATATCGAAGGTGTTGAATGCCCTGGTGGCATCGTCCTCGGACATGCCCGAGGTGTGGACCCCGATTATCAACAGGCCGTCGCCGTACTTCTTGCGCATCCTCATGGCGGATTCCACGAACGGGGTGGTGACAGCCACGGTCGTGTATCCCATGGAGAATGCCTTGTCGACCCCCGCCTCCATGTCTATCCTGGCGGTCTGGGGGTCCAGCATGTTCTCCGAACCGATGGCATCGACGACCGCCCTGATCGGTTCGGTCTCACAGATGCCGGAGATCCTTCCGCCCATGCCCTGGACGAGTTCGGGGTCGGTCATCACAGCGGTTCCGCATCCGTCCGCGGCTATCACGGCCGCATCGATCATGCCCTGCTGCAATGCGAAGCTGAGCGTTTCAGATATGCCGAATGAAAGGAAATCCTTCATGCGAGTCTCTCTGTTCTCGCTGCACATGCCGAAGGTCCTGATACGGAACTCTATGTTCTCCCTCACCGATTCCTCGGTGAGCTCCTCGATCCCCCTGTACTTCTTGAACAGGGGACAGTGCTTCACGCGGGGTTCGGACACCTCGGTCACCTTGCCGTCCTCGATGACGACACGGCTCATCCCGAGGCATTCCATGACATGCCTGCTCATCGGATCACTCGATGACTTCGGCCTTCTCGATCCTGACGTCGGTGTAGGGCTTGTCGTTGCGGTCGGTCTCGACCTTGGAGATGTTGTCCACGACGTCCATTCCCTCGACGATCGTTCCGAAGACGGGGTGTGCGTAGGGTGTGGTGGGGTTCTCCTTGTCCAGGTAGACGTTGTCCACGGTGTTGATGAAGAACTGGCTTCCGCCCGTGTTCGGCCTTCCGGTGTTGGCCATCGCGATGGTTCCCCTCTTGTTGGAGTGGCCCTTTCCGAACTCGTCCTGGATGTTGTATCCGGGTCCGCCCATTCCGGTTCCGGTGGGGTCTCCTCCCTGGATCATGAATCCGTCGATGACCCTGTGGAAGATGACTCCGTCGTAGAATCCCTCTTTGGCAAGCTTGACGAAGTTGCCCGTGGTGATGGGCATGTCGTCGTTCATTCTGATTTTGATATCTCCCATTGTTGTATGGAGTATGACGTCGGTCATGCGTCCCGCATCAGGTTCAATGCTCATAATGTTGATGCAAGGTCAGGCTTCGGGTGCGTCTGCGGATGACGGGTCATCGTCGGTGTCGCGCATGCTTTTCGGCAGGGGTATCAGCGATCCTATGCATGCGGCCACGACCAGAACCACCACACTGTGGATGGGGAAGCACAGGAATAGGAGCAGCACGGACATCAGTGGCTTCCTCATTACGCCTCCCATGACGGCGGCCACTGTGGCGCATACGCAGAACACGGGGTCTATGCCGACAAGGATCGACAGGCCGTATCCGAGCGATATCCCTGAGAATATGATCGGGAAGAAGTGACCTCCGCGCCATCCCATGTTGACGCACATCGCGGTCACGGCGATCTTGGCGATTCCTGTGGAGATGAGAACCAGGGCGGACATGGTCATCCAGGTCTCGTTGAGCTCATCGGCCTGGACCTCCCCGGCGAACATGGTGAGAGGCAGTATCATCCCGAACGCACCGAGAATCGCACCCGCGACCGTGGCTTTGAGCACGGGACGTTCTTCCATGATGCCGGACAGGCGTCCGAAAAGGGAATCGAGGACGCAGAACAGCCATCCTGCCAACGCACCTATGAACGCAAGCGGCAGAAGCCATACGAATTCGTCCACTCCGTATTCGATCTCCGTGTATCTCGGAAGGGACAGGCCACCTCCGAACGTGTCCGAAAGGACCAGGAACGTGACGAATGCCCCCAGGACCGCTATGATGTACACGACGATCCTCGTAATCTTGGTGATTTTGACGTCTTCCCGGCTCTCCGCAGTCCTGCTCCCGTCGATTGCACCGGCGAATCCGTACAGAGGGGCAGTGAATATCGCCGACAGTGCGGCATAGGTCCCGATCCTGCTGAGTTCCCTGAAGTCGTTCCCGAATCTCTTCATCCGATCCCCGACCCATGTGCATATGGCTGCGATAACACCGGTCAGGCCTGCTTCCGGACCTATGGATCCTCCGAAGATCATGGGCAGCAATGCGCCGACGGACATGCGCCCCATCTTGTCGTATTCATATCTTCCATCGCGTTTGACTGCGGACATCACGGTCTTCAGATCCTCGGGATAGGGGCCGAAGCGTTTGGTGAAGAATCCTATGATCAGTCCGCCGAGTATGCAGACGATCAGCGGGTAGAAGCTTCCGAGATACACCGGGATGCGGTCCCACAGAGCTCTGATGCCGAAGTTCATCAGGAACAGTATGAACCATATGAACGCGCCCGCGATAGCTCCGGTGAAGAGGACCGATATCGCGAACATCGTGCGGTTGACTGCCTTGATACGGTCCATCTGTACCTTCCGTGCCATGTGAGACAGTACTCCGTTATATCATATCCGTTCGGGGGCGGATTCTGCATCTTTCACTATTCATACTATTCCGATAGGAAAACTATATTAACAAGACTGTGATTTGCAACATCATTGGAAAGTGAGCCAATGAGCAACAACAACGTACCCGGCGGACCCGCGAACAAAGCAGGACAGAGATTCGAAACATTGCAGCTCCATGTAGGACAGGAAGTGCCCGATCCGGCAACGGATTCGAGGGCGGTCCCTATCTATCTGACCACATCCTATGTCTTCAAGGACTCCCAGCAGGCCGCGGACAGGTTCGGCCTCAAAGATGCTGGAAACATATACGGCCGTCTGACCAACACCACCCAGGACGTCTTCGAGAAGCGTATCGCCGCATTGGAAGGAGGTACTGCGGCCCTCGCAGTAGCCTCCGGAGCTGCCGCACTCACGTACACATTCCTGAACCTCGCACGTGCAGGCGACAACATCGTCGCATCCAAGACGATCTACGGCGGAACCTACAACCTCCTGGAGCACACCCTTCCCGCATACGGCATCAAGACGACATTCGTCGACCCCGACGATTTCGATGCCATCAACGCGGCCATCGATGACAAGACGAAGGCTCTGTTCATCGAGACCCTGGGCAACCCCAACTCCAATGTCGCAGATTTCGAGAAGCTCGCCGAGATCGCACATTCCCATGACATTCCGCTGATCGTCGACAACACGTTCGCAACACCGTACCTGTTCAGGCCTCTGGAGCACGGGGCCGATGTCGTCGTGGAGTCCGCGACGAAGTTCATCGGCGGACACGGTACCGTCCTCGGAGGAGCGATCATCGAGGGTGACGGTTTCAACTGGGGCAACGGCAAGTTCCCCGGACTCTCCGAGCCCGATCCGAGCTACCACGGCATCAGCTTCTGGAAAGCACTCGGAAATGTGTCCTTCGTGACCAGGATACGCGCGATCCTGCTCCGTGATACCGGAGCGACGATCTCCCCCGTCACAGCATTCGTGCTCCTGCAGGGACTCGAGACACTCTCGCTGAGGGTCGACAGGCATGTGGAGAACGCCCTGAAGGTCGTGGACTATCTGAAATCCCACCCCAAGGTCAGGAGCGTCAGCCACCCTTCCCTGCCCGACCATCCGAGCCATGCCCTTTACGAGAAGTACTTCCCCGACGGGGCCGGATCCATCTTCACCTTCGAGATCGACGGTGATGAGGAGACCGCAAAGAAGTTCATCGACAACCTGAAGTTGTTCTCGCTTCTCGCCAACGTGGCCGACGTGAAATCGCTGGTGATCCACCCCAAGAGCACCACTCACTCCCAGCTGACTGAGGAGGAGTTCAAGGAGCAGGGCATCACGCCGTCCACCATCAGGCTGAGCATCGGAACCGAGCATATCGACGATATAATCGCCGACCTGGAGCAGGCCTTCTCCAAGATCTGAAGGCGACGGGGTGCGCCCCGCCGCTCACCATCATGACGGATATGATACGATGACCGGCAACACGATCTATTTCGATAACGCCGCAACGACGCGCGTCCGCAAGGAGGTCCTCAATGCCATGATCCCCTATTTCCTGGAGGATTACGGCAACCCCGCGAGCATACACTCGATGGGCAAGGTCCCCAGGGACGCGATGGAGGCCGCAAGGAAGCAGATAGCATCGCTCATCGGTGCGAAACCGCAGGAGATTTACTTCACCGCGGGAGGATCGGAGTCAGACAACTGGGCTCTGAAATCCTCTGTCCTCGGACCTCACGCCAAAGGCAGGCACATCATAATCTCTGCGATAGAGCACCATGCGATAACGGAGACCTGCGATTATCTGGCCAAGATGGGATTCGACATCACGCGCATCCCGGTCGACAGCTTCGGAAGGGTGGATCCCGCGGATGTGGAGGCCGCCATACGCGACGACACCGCACTCATATCCGTGATGACCGCCAACAACGAGATCGGGACCATCGAGCCCATCAGGGAGATCGGTGCGATCGCCAGGAAGCACAAGGTGCTGTTCCACACGGATGCCGTGCAGGCATATGGGCAGATCCCGATCGACGTCGACAGGGACAACATCGACCTGCTCAGCGCCAGCGGACACAAGCTCGGAGCACCTAAGGGGATAGGGTTCCTGTACATCAGGAACGGGGTCAGGATCGATCCGCTCATCCATGGGGGAGGTCAGGAACGCGGTATCCGCGGAGGCACATCGAACGTCCCCGGGATAATCGGGTTCGGGAAGGCCGCCGAGATCGCCACCCGCGACATGGAGTCGCGCGACAGGACAGAGGAGAAGCTCAGGGACCATCTCATAGAGAGGGTCCTCACGGATATTCCCTACTCGAGACTAAACGGGGACCCGGTCAACAGGCTTCCCGGAAATGCGAACTTCAGCTTCGACTTCGTCGAGGGGGAGTCCCTGCTCATGTCGATGAACATGGCAGGCGTCTGCGTGTCCACGGGATCGGCATGCGCATCAGGGTCGCTGGACCCGTCGCACGTGCTCCTGGCCATAGGCCTCAAGCACGAGACTGCCCACGGTTCCCTGAGGTTCAGCATCTCCTCGGACAACACGATGGAGGAGGTCGACCACGCGGTCGATATCCTCAAGAACGCGGTGCAGAGGCTGAGGGACATGTCGCCTCTGTACGAGGATTTCATCAGGAAGCAGAAGGAGGCATGAGGATGTACGACGGAGTGTACAGCGAGAAGGTAATCGACCATTTCACGAACCCCCGCAATGTGGGGGAGATCGAGAACGCGGCCGGTGTCGGGACCGTAGGGAACGCGAAATGCGGGGACATCATGAGGATATACCTCGACATCGACCCCGAGACGCAGATCATACGCGACTGCAAGTTCAAGACATTCGGATGCGGAGCGGCCGTCGCCACGAGTAGCATGGCCACCGAGATGGTCAAGGGCAAGACCGTTCAGGAGGCCATGGAGGTCACCAACAAGGCGGTGATGGAGGCTCTGGACGGACTTCCGCAGGTGAAGATCCACTGTTCGCTGCTGGCCGAAGAGGCGATACATGCGGCGCTGTGGGATTACGCGGAGAAGAACGGACTTAAGATAGAGGGTTTGCAGAAGCCCAAGAACGATATAAACGATTGAGGTGAGAGAGATGATATATGGTAATGTGACGGAGCTCGTCGGGCACACGCCCCTCCTGGAGCTCAAAAAACTGGAGAAGGAGAACGGACTGAAGGCGCGCGTGGTCGTGAAGCTGGAGCTTTTCAACCCCGCCGGAAGTGTCAAGGACAGGATCGCCAAGGGTATGATCGAGGCCGCAGAGGCCCAGGGACTGCTCAGGGAGGGATCGGTCATAGTGGAGCCCACATCCGGCAACACTGGAATAGGACTCGCATCCGTGGCGGCCGCCAAGGGATACAGGGTCATTCTCACGATGCCCGAGACCATGAGCATCGAGCGCAGGAACATCCTCAAGGCATACGGTGCGGAGCTCGTGCTGACGGAAGGGGCCAAAGGAATGAAGGGGGCCATCGAGAAGGCGAACGAGATCGCCGCTTCCACCCCCGGAAGCTTCCAGCCCGGACAGTTCATCAACAAGGTCAACCCCCTGGTCCACAGGAGCTCCACAGGTCCGGAGATCTGGGAGGACACGGACGGCAAGGTGGATATCTTCGTCGCAGGCGTCGGTACAGGAGGCACCATCACAGGAACCGGACAGTTCCTGAAGTCCATGAATCCCGACATCGAAGTGGTCGCAGTGGAGCCCGAAGGGTCCCCCGTGCTCTCCGAAGGACATGCGGGTCCGCACAAGATCCAGGGGATCGGAGCAGGATTCGTCCCGGATGTGCTCGACACCGAGGTCTACAACGAGGTGATCAGGGTCGCTGACGAGGATGCGTTCGAGACAGGACGTGCGATCGCATCGAAGGAGGGTGTGCTCGTGGGAATATCCTCTGGAGCGGCGGTCTGGGCGGCCATCCAGCTGGCCAAGAGGCCCGAGAACGAGGGCAAGACGATTGTCGCGCTCCTCGCAGACACAGGCGAGAGATACCTCTCGTCCGCCATGTTCAACTACTGAGCATGCAAGTCCGGCCGGGATAAACCTCCGGCCCGGTCGGACAACTCTTTTTCTTTCGGAGTCCACGGTTACTGCATCGGACGGCGTTACCGTCGTTCGCAGATCCAGAATGTAAAGTCCGGACCTTTTCGGCCGGATGTGGAATGACAGATCAGATGCCCGCACCTATCGAGATGATCTCGTTGCGGTTGTAATCGTCGATAAGGTCCTGAAGCGTGGTCCCGTCGACGACCTCTGTGATGGCGTCATTGAGTTTGGTCCAGAACGGGTAGGTCAGGCAGTTGCCGGTCATGTCGCAGCTTCCGCCCTCCTCCATACAAGGTGTGATGTTGAGGGGACCCTCTGTCACGCGCAGGATATCTCCGATCGTGTATTCGGATGCCTTCTTCACAAGATGGTATCCGCCCTGGGATCCGCGCACTCCCTTGAGGAAGCCGGCGCGGGTCAGCATGGAGCCTATCTGCTCCATGTACTTCACAGAAATGCCCTGTCTGGCTGACACGTCCTTGAAGCTCACGGGATTCTCGTCATCGTGGATGGCGATATCCAACATGATGCGGAGTGCGTATCTGCCCCTCGTTGAAATCTTCACGAAGTTGATATCATAGTAATATTATATGAATTTAGGGTTTATCATTTTTAGTCTCCTGCCGTCTGCATTATGTATGTATTTTAGGCGTTGATAGTTGGGTATTTAATCCAATGATGTGCTATATGCACAGGATATCGAAGATCTGGCCAAGTTCCTATGTGACTCTAGGAATGCGTTTGCCTGATGATTGGAGGATATCTGAGGGAAGGGATGCACTATGAGAGATCTGATAACTCGTCTGGCAACGACGCTGATATTATTCGGCGGGATAATGTTGGTAGGCTCGCAAATAGTCCTTGTAATGAAGGGTAACACAAGCTTCCATCCGGATTTTTATACAACATTCGTTTCCGGAGTGTCTATAGACTTATGGTTGTTTGTGATACTTCTGGGATTCATCCTTTGGGCATTGATCATCGCGAATGAGGTTTGGAAATATCTGAAGGCCAGGAGGAACAGGGAAAGCGAGGAGTGAGCCGTTCGTAATCTTCGCACCATAAACGGCCGGATCAGTCGCCATCGAGCGGTCGATCCGGTCTTTTCAAACCACGGCCAGGCAACGGAATCGCGGAATCCGATTGCCGGCCAATTTCCTTATGACATCCGAAACTCAGGGCTTCGTCGTTGCAGTATTGAAATAATTGTAACGGATTCCGTCGCATATGATTGTCGAACTGCCGAAATGTCCTGTGGAGACCACGCTTCTTCTCATCAGCGACAAATGGGTGGTGCTGATCCTCAGGGACCTGATGACAGGCACCAAGAGGTTCGGAGAGCTCAGAAATTCGATCACGGGAGTGTCGCAGAAGGTGCTCACCGAGAAGCTCCGCAAGATGGAGGAGGACGGATTGCTGGTCCGCGAGGTCTTCCCCGAGATCCCGCTCCGTGTGGAGTACACGCTGACCGATCTGGGCAGGAGTCTGTCGCCGATCCTGTCCGCGATGGAGCAGTGGGGCTCCGGATATCAGCATCAGGTCGCCGAATCCTCGTGATAGCAGCATGGTAACCGTCAGGTAACCAGGTTTCTCCACGGTTTCTGAGCAGTAGAAATACTCTTTGCGCATGCTACCGTTCAGACCGAAACGGTCGAGGAACGAATCGACATGACAGCAAAGACAGTAGAATTGAAGAACGGCAAGGTATCGATCATCGAGAACGGCGGACTCAGGGCCCATGTGTACAGCACCAACGATGCCCTCGACGATCAGGTGATAATCATCGAGCGTCCGTCCGAATCCGGAAACGGCGGCAGGGCCGTGGTGATCGAGCTTCCGTGTTTCAAGAACTCGATCGACGAGATGACCGGATACATCAACGACAACGGAATCCAGGTCGAGGGAAAGCTCGTTTCATACCACGCCGCAGGGGAGTCATTCCTTCCCGGCGTCAAGGCGTATATGACCGAGAGTGCCCATAAGTACAATACCGTCGGCGGAGGAAAGCAGCTCATAACCAACTTCACCGGAATCTTCGGCGATGCATTCGACCCGTCAACCGTGGAGGATGGCGAGAGGATCTCGGCCGGACCCGTGACAATCGCAGGGGTGGACCTCGTCATCAACCCTGATTCAGATGCATACGAGATCGAGATACCCGCCATGGGCGCTGTGTACATGCACATGCTCGGCCACGACTGCCATTCCATCGTTGCAGGTCCCGGACATGCCGATGCGATCGTGAAGAACCTCCAGTCCTACCTCGACAGAGGCTTCAGGCTGTTCCTGTCCTCCCACTACGGTCCTGAAAACACAGACGATGTGAGGACGAAGATCGCCTACATCGAGGATCTCAAGGCCATAGCCTCCGCATCCTCATCCGCCGAAGAGTTCAAGGCGGCGGTCGGCAAGAAGTATCCCGACTACTCGGGAGAGAACTACCTGGCGATGACCGCAGGATTCTTCTTCCCCCAGTGATGAAACAGACGGCCGGGCCTCCGGCCGTCATCACCACAGAGTGGTATGCACGGGGCAACACGGTTCTGAGCTTACGTTTCGTTCTGTACTGCGACGAATCGATTAAATTTCCTTCAAAATTCCACCTCGGAATTTTAAATCATTCCGAGACCGATCATTTTCACAGACGGCCGCACGCAGGACAATCATGGTCATGTTCGAAGCGGATTGTCTGGAAATGCCATTTCTCCAGGTCGACAGACAGGAACGTGCCTGCCGATCCGCATCTTCCGGTGATCAGTTTCAGGACTTCCGTCGCTTCCAAAGACCCTATGGTCGATACCACTGCGCCAATCGACGACGGCGTGCGCCCGGATTCGGGGACGGAACCCATCATGCAGCGGAGACAGGGCGTTTTCCCCGGAATGCATGTTGCGACCTGGCCGACGAAACCGTCGATCGCCCCGTGCACGAGCGGTTTGCCGGTACGCATGCAGTAATCGTTCAGCGCCATGCGCCCGCCGATGGAATCCAGACAGTCGACCATGATGTCGCACCCGTCGAAGCATTCCGAAGTCCATTCGTCGAATCTTCCGACATGAGCGGTGACCTTTGCGTTGGGATTCACCGTCCCGATCCAATCCGACAGGATCTCCGCCTTCGCCCTGTCATCGTGTTCCGACACGGGTCCGCAATAGACGTACTGGCGGTTGAGATTGGACTCCTCCGGGCGGTCTGGGTCCATGATGACGAACTCCCCGACCCCTGCGGATGCAAGTGCTGTGGCGACATTGGTCCCGAGTCCCCCGCATCCGACCAACCCTATCTTGGCCGATCCTATCTGTCCCTGTCCTTCCTGGCCGAATATCTTCAGCTGACGGTCATATCTCCCCATCAATCTCACTTCCGTGCCGCAACCGACGTGTCGAATAAACTGAATGGTCGATCCTTGTGGAAGGCATACATTCGATGGTATTGAAATTTCGTTTATCCGACATCGAGTCGGGAGCAAGTGGTTTATTTTTGATAAAAAGTGTATTCAAAACACACTTTTTACTAATAAAAAATGTATTCAGAATACATCAAAAATCAATAACCCGTCTCAACTCCATGCAGAGGAAGATCCACTCCCGGATGAAGGCGTGGAATGATTCCGAGGACAGGAAGCTCCTGATGATCATGGACCGAGAAGGTGGGCAGGGACGAGTCTGGGCAGTGAGGACATGTCCCTCGATCGCACTGTCATCCGTTCCCGGGTCGTAGGCGGAGGAAGCGACATCCGCCGTGAACCGTGGTCCGCGAGGATCCGGAAGAGTGGCTGCGGATCTTGGATAAGCCGATGGTCCTCAGATCAATCCGGCCATGTATATCGGGATCATGATGATGCCGTCATTCTCACTCATATTCTTGGTGCAGATGATGTACTTGCGACCAATCCTATCCTCGTATTTCCTTATGAAGCGATCGAGGGATCTGTGGGGATTCACACGGCTGGATTTTGCCTCGATCACATTGACCTTTCTGCCGTCAGCAACAAGGAAATCCACTTCCTGGGTGCGGTCTGATTCATCGGATGCGAACCGGCAATAATCGAGATTCCTTCCGGAGGCGGTCAGTGCCTGCGAGACCATGTTCTCGAATATCATCCCCTGATTCATGGACAGGTCTCCTGACAGAAGGGATTGGTACAGTTCATTGCGATCGGCGATGTTAGCTTCCAGCATCATCGTGATGAGCAGACCCGTGTCAACGAAGTACATTTTCAGATCGTTCCTGTCTTCATACTGCGCAATGGCAGGGTCTGGATTGGTACAGTTGTAGCAAGGATTGACCATCTTTGAACCGCAGAGCCACGAGATGCGTTTGGTATAGCGCATTTTCCTGGAACCTTTCTTCATAACGCTGGGCGAGAAGACCTTGCTGGTCCTGTTGAGCATCGAGGGTATGCTGTTGAACAATTCCGTCAGTATCCCGTCGTCTTCCCTCCAGACGTCCCTGCGATAGATATCCAGGATCATTGTCTTGGCTTTCTCCACTTCTGAGAAGTTGTTCGTTTCTATCAATGCCGATACGGCCTGCGGCATCCCTCCGACTATCATGTAGGTGCGGTATGTATCCATCAGTTCCTTGTGCATCCCATCGGTCAGAGGTTCCATCGAATCGAACGAATCTTTGATGATCCCATACTGAATGTCTTTCCCGATGGCCCACATGAACTCTTCCAGATCCATGGGGTTCATGGATCTGGTGATGACTTCCGAAGGCTGTGTCATTCTTGATTTCATTTTCAGTGTGATCAGCGATCCCGTCTCCAGAATCGGATATTTTCCGTACTTCACAAGATATTTGACGATCTGATGGGCACGTGGGAATTCCTGGACCTCATCGAATATTATCAGGCTCTCATGTTCGTACAACATCACGTTATAGTAACCAGAGAGCATTAGGAACAGTTTATCCAGATCGTCAGAGTATCTGTTGAACATCTCTTTGACGGTATCGCTCGCATTCATGAAATCGATCAATATGTACGATTTGTATTCGTTTTTAGCGAATTGTTCTGCTATGGTGCTCTTCCCGACCCTTCTGACCCCTTCGATCATCAATGCGTATCTGTGTGAATCGTTCTCTTTCCAATCGAGGAGTACGTCATAGAACTTCCTTCTGAATATCGGAGGATCGATTTTTTCCATTAGAGTTGAATATATTTAAACAATATTTAAAAACATGCAGTTTGCAAATATTGAAATCATAGATTTTATACGGTTTGCAGATTATCAAAATGCAGTTTTTATGCAGTATGCAATTTTTGGATGAACAGAATACGAAGGCTCATTGTTGCATGTCCGATCATGATCGGACTGCACACAGTGTGCCCATTCCCTTTTCGAACCCGTTCTCTGACTCACTATCTCTTTGATCCGCCCTCAGACACGCTTCTTGCTCAATGAACCTGATGAAGAGGCGCGAAAGACGTTCAATGAGAAGGCAGCCGAGATGTTTTACCGCCCCCTCCACATCTTTTCATCTGTTCCCGAGTATGTCCATGACGCCGTCCGCCAGGTACAGTCTCCTTCTCTTCCTGCCGGACACCTTTCTGATCACGCCGTCTTTTTCCAGCTCCGAGATCACCTTGGCCGCAGTAGGGGCTGATACTGCGCATCTTTCCGTCACATCGGCTATGGATATGTACGGATTCTCGAACAGCAGCCCTATGGCCCCGACGGTCGTCGGCGATCCGTGATACTTGGATTCCAGAAGTCTGCGGTAATTCTGGAGGTCGAGTATCATCTCTATGGATCTGTCCGCCTGGTCTTTCATTGCACCGATGAAGAACGTCAGCCATTCTTCGAACATGTCCTTGGAGCTGACGTCGAACAGTCCGTCGATATACCGGCCCCTGTTCCTGTCGAAGTACTCGCTGGGATAGATCGCAGGGTATGCCAGAAGCCCCTCTTTGGCCAGCATGAGCATGATCAGCAATCTTCCTATGCGTCCGTTTCCGTCTCTGTACGGATGTATGGCCTCGAACTGATAGTGGACAAGGGCAATCTTCACCAACGGGTCTTCGTCCGAGTCGATGTATTCCAGAAGGTTGTCCAACAGGTGGTCCACGGCTTCCGGCGGAGAAGGCACCATCTTGGCAGTTTCCAGGGTATCTCCGGGTTTGCCTATCGCATTCTGTTCTGTCTTGAACATTCCGGGGGATTTCTGTTCTCCCCCAGTTCCTGCGAGGAGAATGATATGGAGATGATGGAGCATAGGTACAGTTATCTTCCCGTCCTCGGAGATCGCCTTTATTCCCACATCCAGGGCATCCATATAGTTGCCGACCTCTTTGATATCTCTCTGGGCCGTGTCCTCCGGAGATTCTTTCTCCGAACGGAACATGTCGCTCAGAGTCGAGCGGGTGCCTTCTATGGATGAACTGCATACAGATTCTTTCAGAGTGAATGTTCTCAGGAAGATGTTGCGTTCTTCCGGGGACATGGCCGATACGCGCCCATTGAGGTTGCTCAGGGATATTATCGCATTAAGTGACTGTCTGTATATCGATCTCGGAATAATCAGGTCGAAGGGCAGATCGTGAGGCTGGAAGTATGGATATTCTCCGTTGAAACTGTATCTCACCTCCCCTGAAATCGTGGAAGTGAACATTTTTTTCATCCATGAGGATATATTATAAAGTGCATATTTATATAACTTATTTTAAATCATTATTAATAAATGATTATATATACTCATTTTATTAACGATTCATTAATTAAAAAATACTTAACTATTCCGTTTCATCTAAATCAGCTTATATACCAACTTTAACAAGCCTGGTTCAATTCAAAAAACAGCATGTGGTGATGAGAATCAAAATGAAGCACTCAC
The DNA here is from genome assembly GCA_934702355.1 of uncultured Methanomassiliicoccales archaeon. Lineage (GTDB taxonomy): Archaea > Thermoplasmatota > Thermoplasmata > Methanomassiliicoccales > Methanomethylophilaceae > Methanoprimaticola. The sequence continues at coordinate 104,540 of CAKUXX010000003.1, read as the reverse complement.
GCAAAAACAACAAGCACTCTTGAAGAACAGGGTGAATGAATGGCGGGCCTGAAGGGATTCGTTACGATTCTTGTCCAGCTTCTGATCCCATGATTCTATCGAGCCCCCTTTGAGCTCCAATAGGACGTTTCGAATCCCTGGCGAAAACCTATTTGATGACGGTTCCAAAAGCGTCCGAAACCTCTGCATCAGCCGACCCTCCAGAGGGACCATCTTTGAGGGTCAGTCTGTCGGAGATCATCAGGAATGCCCCTGCTATAGAACGCCGTGCGGGAGAGTCCGGTTGTTGGCCTTACGAGCCCGAGGAACTCATAACCAAACTTGTCAACGGAGAGATGTCGATAAGCGATCCTCACCTGCAGGCCATACTTCTGGATTGGATCGAGTCTGCGGATTACAACAAGTTCCTGAATCTCGAATCCGGAGACGTGGTCTATGCGCAGGCCGCCAAGAGAGGGAATGTGGTCTATGCCACGAGGAAGACGAAGAAGAGGGATGCCCTCAAGACGGCATTGGACGGCAAGGTCTTCGACGAACCTCTCAAAGGGTTCAGGAACAGAAGGAGGACGAGATTGCTGCTGTGCACCGTGAACTTCGACAGATCCCGGTTCACTGCGGAACAGGCATGGGCCGCACTGCGCTCTACTCCCGTAGAGGGTTTGGATTACACATACAATGTGATGAACTCTCTCAATGCGAACATCAGCAAGATCTTCGGGAAACACGGCACGCTCACATCCAAGGAGGCACAGTCCTCCGGGTATCCTGCGCCCCATCTGATCTTCATCCTCGATGAACCCGTCACGGTGGAACGCCACATCGGGAAGGATGGGCACATCTCATGGAGGATATGCGACCATAGGATTCTGAACAGGATCGGCAAAGGATCTCTCATGAGAAAGCTCGCCAGAGTGGATCATCACGCGGCCATAGATCTGAATCCAATCTGGAAGCACGGTTTCATCGATTTCGAGGGCATAGTCTCCGAGGACGGTTCCAGATCCGGCAGGGATGCGGTGACGTATCCGTTCAAATATCTCGTCAAGTGCCTCACCGAGGACGGTTCCAACTCCATCAAAGACGTTCCCGACATCAATTCGGTGAAGGACAAAGACAAACGCACCATGCTTTTCACCCATCTCGGCAACAAGTGCTTCAGGACGAGGGACGTCTCCTTCGGAAAGGGATTCAAGGATCGCATCGGCATGCTGCCTGAAGAGAAGCCCTCCGAAGCTACCAAGTGGAAGAGGGTCAGAACAGTGACCGATCTCGAATACAATCTCATCAGCGCTTACAACGAACAGCTCGCAATCGCCAGATTCAGGGATGCGATGGGGTTGCAAAGCGGTGAACCAACATGATCCTCTCGAGGTTCAGGACTGTTCTTTCAGTTGTTTTTCACAATCTTGCCAGTTATTCATATCAGGCTATCCAGCGTTTCGCACAGGCTTCAACCGGGTTCGTTCTCCAAGCATTGTCCGACGTCTCTGAACTATCCTACAGTTTCTTTTGCAGTCACTGCGAGGCATACAAGAGAAAGGTAGCTGACAGAGCATTCCGCACGTCTTACATCAAGGATATCAACGGAATGAGGCGCAAGGTCGTTTCTCTTCCTACCAGGGAGTTCCGCGCAATCAATTTCAGACCGCCGCTACGGCGTTATTTCAGGCGATTGTAGCAGCAACGATGTTGCTATCCCGATAGCTCGTGCACGGCCACGCGACGGCATGGCCCCCTAGGGCCTCCGGCCAGGGGGGCGCCGGCGGGTGGACGGCACGAAGGTCGAGGCAGAGCGAAGCGCAGCCGAGGCCTCCATTCACGGTGCCGAGCGCAGCGAAGGCAACGGGAATGGGTAGCATACGTCCCGAAGCGAGCGCAGCGAGCGGAGGGCGTATGCCGACTTGATACAGATAACCTGAGTTAAAACTGAAGTTTATAATCAACAACCCCCATTCTTTATCGACATTCATGAGAAAAACTAAGACAACAACTACGAGTTCTTCGCTCGAGAAAGAAATTCGCTCGTACTATCATAGTGATAAAGAGCGCCTCAACAATCCTCCTGTAGGTTTGTCAATTTACGATGATGACGAGATTCCTCGTAAGTCGTACAGTTATGATCCTAATATTGATCCTCAGCTACAGTGGTCTGGAAAAACCGAACGGACTTCTTTCGATGTTCCTTTGGTCTCACTTCATATTCATGAAACTATCAATCCCCATCAGATTCTGAAATCCGCTCGGGGGGGGGGGTCACGCAGGTCAATATCAGGCAACGCTCTTTGATACCGACACACTTATCGCTCGCAAAGAGCGTCTCGAATTTTACAAACACAAAAGAAATTGGGCCAATCGTTTGATTGCTGGGGACAGTCTTCTTGTTATGAATTCCCTTCTGGAGAAGGAGGGGATGGCCGAGAAGGTTCAGATGATTTATGTGGATCCGCCTTATGGAATCAAATACGGTTCCAATTTCCAACCATTTGTCAACAAAAAGGATGTTAAAGATGGTAAAGATGAAGATCTCACTCAAGAACCTGAGATGATAAAGGCTTTTAGAGATACATGGGAGCTTGGCATCCATTCTTATCTCAGTTATCTTCGTGACAGGCTTCTGTTATGCAGGGATTTGTTATCTGATGAAGGTAGTATTTTTGTGCAAATCAGCGATGAAAATCTACACTATGTGCGCAATATTTGTGAAGAAATCTTCGGTCGCGATAACTTCGTGACAATTATTTCTTATGCATCGACCAGTGGATTCGCTACAAATACCATGAGTCGTGCCGGCGATTACATCGTATGGTACGCAAAGAATAAACCAATGATGAAGTTCAGACCATTGTTCGTATCTAAAGAATTCGGTGGAGATGGAGGTTCTGCATATACGAAGATCGAACTTGCAGACGGTAGCAGAATGAGTATATCTCAATACGAGAAAACTACTGGTACTACATTTGAATATGAAAGTCGTCCCCGTGGGTCGAAGGTATACGGCCTTGGTGATATTACAAGTCAGGGGGCCAGCCAAACTAAACAGCCATTCGAATTTGAAGGCAGGACGTATTACCCGAAGGACGGTAACCATTGGAAAGCAAACTATCCCAACGGAATGAGCCGTCTTGCCGAATTAGGCCGTATAGATAAAACCGACAATCAGCTCGGGTATGTTCGCTATTTCGAAGACTTTCCATACATGCAACTGAATAATCTTTGGAAAGACACTCTCGGTCAAAATCAATATGGTGATGGGGGAAAGAAGTACGTTGTTCAAACATCCCTCCAGGTCATACAACGTTGTATGCTCATGTCGACCGATCCAAGTGATCTGGTTCTTGACATTACATGTGGTAGTGGCTCAACAGCATATGTTGCGGAACAATGGGGACGCAGATGGATAACTTGTGATACATCCAGGATTGCTATCACTCTCACAAAACAAAGGATAATGGCTGCATCTTTTGATTACTACAGGCTATTACATCCAGAAATGGGAATATCAGGCGGTTTGGAGTATGAGTCTATACCTCATGTGACTCTGAAGTCTTTAGCGAATGATGAAACTCCTGCTAAAGAATATCTGGTCGATCGTCCGCTTGTTGATAAAACAAAGGTAAGGGTCTCTGGACCATTTACTGTAGAGGCAATTCCTGCCCCTACAGTTCATTCTGTTGATGAGACTGAAATTCATGCTAGTAGTACTTCCAAGCAATCACAATGGAGGGATGAATTACTAGCCACAGGAATTATCACGCGCGCCGGTCAGAAGATTGAATTCACAAGGGTGGAACCTCTGTCGGGCACCACATATCTCCAAGCAGAAGCCGAAACGCTCAGCCTTGGTGACTCTAAACGTGCAGTTATTCACTTCGTTAGTGAAGCTCATCCTTTGGATCAGAGAATGGTCAATTACATAATGGATGAGGCCGAGAGAATTCGCCCATCTCCTGATATCATCATATTTTGTGCTTTTCAGTTTGATCCGGAAGCTGCAAAGTTCATTGATGAAACAACATGGCCCGGTGTTCAACTCTTCAAAGTTCAGATGAATACCGATCTTCTTACAGAAGATCTCAAGAAGAATCGTTCGAACAATCAGAGTTTTTGGATGATCGGACAACCAGATGTGGTTGCCGAGAAGAATGATGAAGGCAAATATGTAGTCACGGTTCGTGGTTTCGATTACTACGATGTGAAGACGGGCAAAGTCGAATCAGGAGATACAAGGCGTATTTCTATGTGGATGCTAGATACAAACTATGACGGTTTATCGTTGAATCCAAGTCAGATTTTCTTCCCAATGGCAGGTCCAAAGGATGGGTGGGCCAAGTTGTCCAAGACATTGAAAGTGGAATTAGACCCTGATTTAATAGAACTCTACAGAGGCGTAGTATCCATACCATTTGAGATCGACGGAGCAACTAAAATCGCGGTCAAAATTATCGATGACCGTGGCATTGAAAGTATGAAGGTCATAGATCTGGGGGGACAGAGTTGACGAAACCGATAGAGAGACTCATCGTTAACTCAGCATACTTGGAACCTGGTCAACATTGGAGATATTCCCTCGAAGGAGAGGAGTTTATACTCGAAGAAGGTAGGAGGCCAGCAGGATACTTTGTTTCCGAACAGGGATCTAATCAGTATAATGATATGGGTCGGTTCGTGGAACTCCCTCTGGTTAACGATATCAGGGGGCGTGTTAAAAGATGGAGATCTCTTGGATATCCGGGAGTTACAGGGGTAACCAAGAAGCTATTGGACCATTGGAACGACAGCGAACAGCGTACGTATCCGTTCTTTTTCTGCCAGATGGATGCTATCGAGACTCTTATATGGCTCACCGAGGCCCCCGATTCAGAAAAGGTAGGCATAGAGATCGATCAAGGCGACAATGAATTCAAACGTATATGCTCTAAAATGGCAACTGGAACAGGAAAAACTACAGTTATGGCTATGTTAATTGCTTGGCAGGTCCTCAATAAGGTTGCATATCCTCAGGATAAGAGATTTTCTAAGAATGTTTTCATAGTCACTCCTGGACTAACGGTCAAGAGCAGGTTGGCGGTTTTGGTCCCTTCTGATTCAGCAAATTACTACGATTCATTCAACATCGTTCCATTCAGTCTGAAGGAGAAGTTTAATCAGGGCAAGATTCTTGTCCAGAATTGGCACAATCTTTCATGGGACGACGAGACTGCCATAAAGAAGCGCAAAACCGTAGACAAACGCGGCCCCCTTAGTGATGAAGCATATGTGAGGCAGGTACTTGGCGACATCTCCAAACATAACAATATCATCGTCATCAATGATGAGGCACATCATGCATGGAAAAGAAATCCAGAAATCAAGATCAAGTATGATAAAGATGACGCCACTTTGATTAAGGAGCTGGAGGAGCAATCCACCATATGGGTCGGAGGCCTTGAAAGGATTGCTAGGTCCAGAGGAATCCTTACGTGCTATGATTTTTCAGCAACTCCTTTTGCACCTAGTGGAAAGAAGAATGATGAGAATGCGTTATTTTCATGGATTGTGAGCGACTTTGGACTCAATGATGCCATTGAATCGGGATTAGTCAAGACTCCACGTATGGTATCGAGTGATGATGGCCTTCCGAGCGCTACAACCTACAGATCCAAGCTCTACCATATTTACGGCGAAGACGACGTCAGAAAGGATCTCTCACGTCCAGCTAAACCTAATGAGGTGCTGCCTACGTTGGTTCTTCAAGCATATCAGCTGCTTGGACATGATTGGCTCAAGACTTATAGGAATTGGCTGGATTCTGGTTCACAAATTCCGCCCGTCATGATTACGGTCGCAAATCGTACCGAGACTGCTTCAAGAATAGAGTACGCGTTCAAACATGATCTCATAGGGATAGAGGAATTGTGTCAGTCTGAATACATTTGCAAGATTGATTCCAAGACATTGAAGAAAATAGAAAATGAAGAGATAATTCTGGATTCACAGAGTATTAATGACCCGAGCACTCTGACAAAGGATGAACAGGCTGCACTTCTCAGGGCGACTGTGAATACGGTCGGTCAAATAGGTCAGCCCGGTGAGCAGATTCGCAATATCATCTCTGTCGGAATGTTGTCTGAGGGCTGGGATGCTAAGACGGTCACTCATATTATGGGGCTTAGAGCGTTCTCGAGCCAACTTCTGTGTGAACAAGTGATTGGAAGGGGATTAAGACGTACATCATATGATGTTGACGAGAGTACAGGGTTATTCTCTGCTGAATATGTGAATATTTTTGGGATTCCATTTAGCTTCTTGCCTCAGGAATCAGCTGAAGGTACACCAAAAACACCATCGCCACAAACACAAATCCATGTACGCTCAGATAAGGTTCAATATGCATTAGAGTGGCCCAACGTGATTCGCACAGATATTGAAATTAGAGACGAGCTTATTTTGAATCTGGATGACATCCCGCCATTATCAATCGGTGAATCTACATTCATATCTAGAGCAGATCTTGCTCCATTTCTTGATGATCGTATCTACGATGGATTGTCGGAAACCATCGATTTGAATTCAATCAATGAAGATGAATTGCGGCTTCAGACTGCGATTTTCAGAGCAGCGGCCGTTTTGTATGATGAAGACTGGGCATCAAGGGGAACTCGGATGTGTATCATGGGGCAGTTGATCAGAGCAATTGAGAGTTTTATCAATTCATCCAAATTGGAAGTGTTGTTAGATAGTTGCAAAGACTGCAGTGGCCCAAAATTTAGAGCACTGGTATTCATCAATATTGGCCGCATTATTAATCATATTCGTGAATATCTCACTATAATTAATACTGAGAAGAAGTTATTGATTCTTGATCCAAATAGGCCAATTCGTTCAACTGAAGATATGCCTACATGGTATACTAAGAAACCTTGTAGTCTTATCGAAAAATCACACATTAGTCATTGTGTTTATGATAGTACGTACGAATCCTCTGACGCATATGTGTTAGATCACAACAAGTATGTATCAGCATGGGCAAAGAATGATCACCTTGGTTTTGAGATTCCATATATGTATAACGGGGGAATTCGCGCATATAGGCCAGATTTTATCATCAAGTTGACGAACGGCCACATGCTCATCATCGAAACCAAAGGTAAGATGACTGAAGAGGTTCAGGCTAAATATCGTGCTTTGCAACAGTGGGTGGATTGTGTCAACGAGTCTAAAGATTATGGCGAATGGCATTGTGACTTTTCGTTTTTGGAAACAGATCTTGACAGTGTTCTGGAAAAGTATGCTTTGATGTAAAACTCATTACCGAGGTCTTATGCAAGAGTGGATCTCGGGTATCTTTTACAATCATGCATGTTGGCCGTTTGAGTTTGATACATAAATCTAGACTCTACAATCCTGGACACAGGGCCGCTTTATAAATATCGCAAAAGGCCAAACGAATGTCATATCGTCTTGCTGGTCCAATCGCCCTCGTTCATCTCCTTCTTCATTTTCTCAATCTGCTGTTTCAGTTCCGATGTTGATTGGTTGCTTTGCAGATAGTTTTCCGTGAGCGTAGCATTCGTGTTCTCGGCACCGATCTCCCTCAGAAGATAAACCACTGAGCACTTTACGAATTCCTGATGGTTTCTGAAGCACCCGGTACGTTCCACGGTGCGGTCTATCTCAGCCGCCAGCCCCTTCGGGAGACTGAGTAGCACATCCACATCCTTCTTCGATTTCGATATGGCGCTTGTTACAGCTTTCCGGTACGGCTCGGTGCTGGACCTGATAGATTCTTTGTAGAATTCGAGACGGACATCGCGGTCTGCATCGCTCTTTTCCTGGAGGTAGAGCATGATCTCCGCTTCCGTGTTGCAGATGAAGTGGATGAATCTGCGGATTCCGTCGATGACGCAATCCGGTCTGGACGAATGGGTGTTTCCTACCATGTTGTCGATGGCCAAAGCGAGGCCGTCCGGTACCCTAACCATAAGGCTCGCGTTCTTTTTGCCATTGTCTTTTGTGATTATTCCCATATATCCATCCAAATTAGTGAGATTCTTCTAACTTTATAACTCTCATGTTACGAATCAATATCATTAAATAGGTTTTATGTGATGATATGATTACAAAATATGGAGGCCGTGATAATTGGTTTACATGGACGAGTGGGAGTACAACCTGTGGTTGGAGCTCCACAAAGACGAACTTCTGGCAGCAAAGGGTGCCGGGTCCAAGGACTAGGAGGATCAGAAGCCGAAGGTTCCCGTATTATCGGAGTGTGAGTAACAAATGGGAAGATATCCGTTCACAGAATGCATAAACGAATACTTGCCCACTGAAGTGGGCCACCTGTCTGCCGAGACGATCTCTACCAACGGCAGGCGTCTGAGGCAGATCGCCACGATCTTCAACCAGCTGAAGGCCGAGGGAAAGGTCAGCACAGACAATCCCCGGAAGATAACCGCCCAGGACATCGACGTGTTCGTCGGATACAGGCGTCAGACTGTCAAAGCATCCACAGTCAACAAGGATCTCAGCATCCTGATCAAGATGCTGATGTACTTCGACAACGACGCCGTCCTCAAGTTCAAGATCAAGTATCCCGCGCATTATCCCAAGCGGTACAAGAAGCGCGGAGCTTCGCTGGAAGAGGAGAAGGTCCAGGCGATTTTCGACAGGGCCTCCAAGATCAATGTCGGGAACTGGGAGCTCATGGAGGCGTACGGGCTGGTCTGCCTTTCCATAAGCACAGGGTTCAGACCCAAGGAGCTCCGCATGCTCTCGTTCCGCAACGTGAACAAGACGGAGCACGGCTACGAGATTCTCGCCGAGCATGTCAAGGGGGAAGGAACATACGGCAACGCCCGTTGGGTCCCCGTCCATCCGGACGGTACCGCGGCCTTCGAGAAGTATCTCGAGGCCAGGAGGATCCGTCTGGGAAGGGCCGGGAAGTCCGAGGAAGCTCTCTTCCCTCCGATCAAGCACAACGGCGGATACATCTCGTACGGGAGGATCCGTACGCTGAAGAGCATGGTCGAGGACGATCTCGAGATGAAGTTCGACTACAGGAAGTGCAGGCGCACTTTCGGTCAGAGGGCGATCGACGAGGGGCAGAGCATGCACGACGTATCCCTGGTTATGGGGCATGCGACCACCGCCACGACTCAGAAGGATTACTGCGACAAGGACGAGCACAACGCGGCCCGCGATATGCAGAAATTCTGGTCCGGCAAAGGGGCAATAGAGGAGCAGTGATGAATCCACCTGCGTTCGAACCTACCCTTAGATTCGAGCGCACTTCTCAATATCGGAGGCGCTAAAGGCCTCGAAACGCCGAAACAATAGAATTTTTTCAGAAGATCTGGATAAGTAAGTGGCGGGCCTGAAGGGATTCGAACCCTTGGCCGTTCGATTAAGAGTCGAACGCTCTACCTAGCTGAGCTACAGGCCCCGACAAAATCCCTTGAGGTCCCCATCATATTTAAAACTTTCTAGTGTTCAGATTTCATCCAAAATCCGCTATAAACAACCGACGCGCAGAGCAAATGAATATATGCGCGGACTCCTGATACCCCATACGATGTCTAAGCTGAAGGTAAGGGATCTGATGACCACTCAGGTGGTGACGCTGAAGCCGGATGATACCGTCAAGAAAGCAGTTATCAAATTCGCCCTGGACAATGTATCAGGGGCTCCTGTCGTGGACAACAGGAATCACCTTATGGGAATTCTTAGCGAGAACGACATCCTTGGTCTGATCCTTGATTATCAGGACAAGCTCGAGGAGGACAATCCAGATGATGTCATGCTCAACTATCCCATGGACTCCGCAATGGAGGATGGGAAGCTCAAGAGCATCTCCGACGAGATCTCCAACATGGTCATCTCCGACATCATGAAGCGCACCGTTCTGACCACAAGCCCCGACACCACCATAATGGAGGTTCTGAGGGCTATGATCGAGATGAAGGTGAACCGTCTCCCCGTTGTCGAGAAAGGCGTCCTGGTGGGAATAATCTCCAGAGGGGACATCATCTTCGCGCTTTACAAGAAGAAGGGATGAGAGGCCTCTCAGATGCTGGAAGTACATGTGCTGGCCAGCGGTAGCGACGGCAATTGCACCGTCATAGAGTCCGACGGCGAGGCCATCATGATCGACGCCGGCGTCAGCTGCAGGAAGATCCTCGCCGCCATGGAGCAGGAGGGTGTGGACAGCAGCATGGTCAAGGCGATTCTCGTCACGCACGAGCATTCCGACCACGTCAGCGGCGTGGGGCCCACCGCGCGCAAGCTGGGGATCCCCGTCATGTGCAACCAGAACACAATGTCGCAGTTCGATCCCGGAAAGGTGGATTTCGTTCCGTTCGATTCCACGAAGAGCTTCGACGTGGGCCATCTGCATATCACCCCGTTGCCAACATCCCACAATGCGATAGAGCCCAACGCGTTCCTCACCCAGGTGGACGACAAGAGTGCGCTGTTGGCCACGGACACCGGGAAGCTGACATTCCAGATCGAGGCCGCACTAAAGATGGCCGACATCGCGGTTATAGAATCGAATTACGATCAGAAGATGCTGATCGACGGCCCCTATGCGCCCAGTCTGAAGAGGCTCATAGGGAGCGACCGCGGTCACCTGTCCAACATCGACTGCGGGAACGCCATCCGCAGGACGATGACCGATTCGTGCAGGCAGCTGTTCCTGGCGCATCTGAGCAAAACGAACAACATCCCCGATCTGGCCCGCGAGACGGTGTCCGAGATCACCGGGATAAGAAGATTGAACATAGATTGTCTGGAATTCCCCGGCGACACGCGCACGCTCAGGGTGTAGGCCTGACGACGTTCGCCTTGCCAGTGTTGACAAGCGCATCGGCCAGGACCTTCGGCAGTGTGACTATGTCCTCTTTCACGAGACTGTAGTCGCGTTCGGGGCCGGCGAACTCCGGCAGGTCCTCCAGGACCCTTATGAGGACCGGGATGAGGTCGGGATCCTCGGTATTTTGGACGATGGGCTTCTCTTCCTCATGCATCGGGGCGGGCGCCTCTTCCACGACCGGCGTCTCCGCAGGAACAGGGTCGGTAAACTGCTCCTCCACGAATGCATCGAAATCATCGGGTATCGGCTGATCGTCGAACGGTTCGTCATCGAACTGCTCGTCGATGAACGGAGGTGGTTCGGGGATCTCCTCTTCGACAGGCGGTTCCGGGGCGGGTTTCGGGACAGGCATGGGCTCGTCTATGCGGGTGTCCACCGTCTTCCTCCTTCCTCTGAGCCTGTCGACCTCCGAGATGTGCCTCTTCGTCAGCTCCACGACCGATTCGTAGTATTCCTTCTCCTCTTCGGTCAGGTTGTCGAGGGTGTTCTTGCTGCCTGTGGCGCTCCTCAGTGCCATGCTGCAGATCTTCTGCGTCCTCAGGCGGATGATGTCCTTGACGAGCCTCTCCGCATTCTTCCTGCGTGCCTCGGCCCCTTCGCACATGATGGATTCGACATCGATGGCGGCCTGGCGCTCGTATTCCTGGCGGAGCGTGTTGATAAGATTGGCCAGAGCCCTGAACAGATCCTTGCGGGCCTCTGTGATGGAGCTGCTCTTCATCTCCATACGATACAGTTCCGACAGTTCGTCGAAAGTCATTGGCCCCATGGCAGGATTGCTCATCGCTTCTCCAATGTAGGTTCAGTAGATAATCCCTCCGTCAGAGACATATGCACGTGTCAGGATACGGTCGCATGAAGGTTTCGGATGTCTGCAGGGTCAGGTCCGGGTCGGTGGAAGTGGACCTGTCCGTGTCCCCTAGGTCCAACCGTTCGGGGCCCGACGGGTTCGACGAATGGAGGCGCAGGCTCATCGTCAGGGTGAAGGCGCCCCCGCTGGACGGACGTGCCAACAAGGAGGTCGCGGCCCTGTTCGGGGACATCACCGGATGCAGAGCGGAGGTCACCTCCGGTCAGACGTCGAGACAGAAGACAGTCACGATATCCGGAGACGAGCATTCCATAATGCGCAGTCTGGAGGAGCATACGGATGGATGATTCCGAGCGTCTGGAATCCCTGATCGGGATAATCGACGACATCAATTCCATGGAAGGCACCCATATCATCCTCGTGGAGGGGGTGAACGATGTCTCGTCCCTCGAAGCATCGGGAGTGAAGGGGACATTCTACTGCGTCCAGAGCGGCGGAGGTCCGGTCAAAGCGGCGGAACATGTCTGGAAGGCGGGGAGATCCGCCATGATCATGACCGATTGGGACCGCAGGGGCGACAGCCTCGCGGAATCCCTCTCGGAGAACCTGTCCTCGTTGGATGTCCGTTTCGACCGGGACCTGCGCAGGCGGATGGCATACGTATGCAGGCCGTTCTGCAAGGATGTGGAATCTGTTCATTCGGTCCTCGCCCTTCTGGAGTCGCGGACGTCCACGGACAAGATTAATACACGCGCCCGTACTTTCCGAGATTGAATGAGCGGTCACTTCATTGTTCTGGAGGGAATCGACGGCGCCGGCAAGTCCACTGTCTGCAGGAGTGTCGTCAGCGAATTGGAATCGCGCGGGCTGACCGTGGAATCGACCGCGGAGCCAACTCATGAAGGCGTCGGGGCGTTCATACGTTCGGGCGATGCCGGAGACATATCGCAGAAGACTGAGGCGCTCCTGTTCGTGGCGGACCGCAACGACCACACTGAGAAGATCCTCAGATCGGTGGGATCCGGCAAACAGGTCGTCTGCGACCGTTATTTCGCATCCACCGTGGCATATCAGTCCGCCAAGCTCGAAGGGGACAGCACCGACCGCGATTGGCTCGTTCAGATAAACAGCGATTACACAGACATCCCCGATGTCGTCATCCTTCTCGACATGGACCCGCGCGAGAGCCTGACGAGGGTATCGGCAAGGGGGGAGGCCGAGAGCAAGTTCGAGAACCTGGGATTCCTGGAGCAGGTGCGCAGGGAGTATCTCCGGCTTGCAGAGCAGTTCGGGTTCCGCATAGTGGACGCATCCAAAGGGCCGGATGCGGTGTTCGCGGACGTGATGAGGATTATAGACGAGGTGATTTGAAATGCATCCATCAGAGGAGATCTATTGCGAGAAGAGCACCAAGCTCAGGGGTAAGACCATCATAATGGGCATCACAGGCAGCATCGCCGCAGTCGAGTGCTTCGGCACGATCAGGGAGCTCATCAGGCACGGGGCCGAGGTGTTCACAGTCATGACCCCCGAGGCCCAGAAGATCGTGACCCCAGATGCGCTGGAGTTCGCCAGCGGCCACAGGCCCGTCACGGAGCTCACCGGACGCACGGAGCACATAACGATGATGGCCAAACGCTCAGCAGATCTGCTTCTCATATACCCCGCAACGGCGAACACGATCTCCAAGATCGCCAACGGCATCGACGATACGCCGGTCACATCCATGGCAACGGTCGCCATAGGGTCCGGTATACCCATCGCCATCGCCCCGGCCATGCACGATTCGATGTACAACAACCCTGCAGTGAAGGCCAATCTGGACAGGCTGTCCGAGTGGGGCATATCCATGATCGGCCCCCGCAGCGACGGCGTCCGTGCGAAGGTCGCCTCTAAGGACGAGGTCGTCGCATGGACATTCAGGGTCCTGTCGAGGAACTTCTTCCACGGAAGAAGGCTCCTGGTCGTCGGAGGAAGGAGCGAGGAGCCGATAGACTCCATGAGGATCATAACCAACCGCTCCACCGGCATGATGGCGGTCGAGCTGGCCAAACGCGCCTTCGAGAGAGGGGCGGATGTGGAGCTGTGGATGGGAGGATGCAACGTGGAGCTTCCCGACTACATCCCCACGCGCAGGTACGAATCGGTGAAGGATCTGGTGTCCATGGTGGATTCCATAGACCATGATGCCGTCCTGGTGCCCGCCGCATTGGCCGATTTCACGCCTCATGAGATAGCTTCCGGGAAGATCCCAAGCGACAACGGGTTCAGCCTCGATCTGGATTCCGTGCCGAAGGTCCTCCCGCTGATACGCTCCAAATGCAACGTGGTCATTGGTTTCAAGGCCGAATCGGGGCTGTCCAGACAGGATCTGGTGGACAAGGCCCGCACCCGTCTCGACAAATACGGGCTCTCCGCGGTGGTGGCCAATGATATCGACGTTGTCGGAAGGACATCGTCATCGGCCATACTGGTCACCGATACCGAAGCGAAGGACATCTCCGGGACCAAGGCCGAGGTGTCCGATTCGATTCTGGATTTCTGTGTAAAATGTCTGTGATATCCGCATTCTGTCCCGGCCACATCTCCTGCGTCTTCCAGCCCATGACATCGTTCGACGGCATGAGTGCAGGCTCCAGGGGCATCGGGATCAGACTGAACAGAGGATGCACGGCACGCGCGGAGGAAAGGGACGACGGCGTGGTGAACATCTACCTGGACGGGGTCCAGTCCGTAGCGCACATAACGAGGATGACCGTCGAGACCCTGGCTCCCGGAAAGGGGTTCGACATCCACATCGACAACGACCTCCCGGTCAGTCAGGGGTTCGGGATGAGCGCGGCGGGAGCTCTCGCCGCAGGACTCTGCGTGGCCGATATGACCGGGATGACCAGGTCTGACGCGTTCAAGGCCGCGCATTGCGCCGAGGTCATGGGCGGAGGCGGATTGGGGGATGTTGCCGCTATCGTGGCCGGTTCGGACATCCCGATAAGGACCGTCCCCGGGATACCTCCGTTCGGAAAGGTGATCAACGCCCGCTTCAGGATGGAGAATCTGACGCTGGGAGTGATCGGAAGCGAGATGAGGACCGAATCCGTTCTCGGGGATCCGGTGATGCTGAAGAGGATCCGCGATACGGCAATCTCCTGCATGGACAGCTTCCTGGACGAACCCACCTACGAGAACCTGTTCGCGGTCTCCAACGATTTCTCATCGGGATCCGGTCTGGAAAGTCCCGCCATCAGGCGTGCGATAACCGGACTCAACGACCGCGGCTACAACGCAGGCATGTGCATGCTGGGCAACAGCGTGTTCACGGATGCTCCGGAGAGCGAGCTGTGGGCCGTCCTCGGACGCGCCCACGTCAGGACATTCAGATGCTCGTCCAGCAGGAAGGAGCTCGTCACTCGTAGAGAGTGAACAGTACATCGTCGCCGTCGACGTCGAACAGTCCGATCCTCGCACCGCAGTCCAGCCATGCGTGTGCATAGTTCACCGCAGCGAATGCGGTGACTATGTCGCCGGTCTCCTTGAAATGCTTGGCATCGGCATAGTAGCAGTTGGCCATCTCCAGGAAGCTGTCCGCCAGTCTGCGGTTGTAGGATTTCGCAGGCGCGGCTATCTTGATCTTGGCGAGGGCCCTCGCCGTTATGTCGAGATATTTCTCGATACGCTCGTCCGTTACGACGTTCATCTTCTCGGTCATCGGGGGTGCATCGGGCTATGACGATAATTCAGTTACGGGCCCCGTCGTGCCTACTTTAATATCCTATAGACATTACGGCGGTTCATGATAATCGTAGGCGGGTCGTCGTCCAGGGACCTGGCCAAGGAGATGGCCTCGATACTGGATTGCGCATACATTCAGGCTGCTTCCACCAGGTTCCCGGACGGGGAATGTTACACAAGGATCGATGTCGAGTCCCTCGATGACGATGTCGTCATCGTCCAGAACACATACCCCAACGACAACCTGATCGAGATGTTCCTCCTTCAGGACGCCGTCAAGAGGCTGGGCGCCAAGTCCGTCACACTGGTCATCCCCTACTTCGGATACGCCAGGCAGGACCGCGTCTTCAAACCCGGAGAGCCCGAATCCGCCAAGGTCATGTGCAAGCATCTGAACATGCTCTGCGACAAGGTCGTCACCGTGGACATTCACAAGGAGGCCGTCCTCGACCACTTCGACTGCCCGCATGTCGACCTCAAGGCCGCATCCGTCATCGCGGACTACTTCAAGGACAAGAAGATCGACCTGGTCCTCTCCCCCGACATCGGTGCGGCAGGCCGTGCCAAGGACGTCGGAGAGAGGATGGGGCTGCCTTACGACCACCTGGAGAAGACCCGCCTTTCGGGAGTCGACGTCCGTATCGCCCCCGCCAAGATGGACTGCACAGGAAAGAGCGTCCTCATCGTGGACGACATGATCTCCACAGGCGGAACCATCATCGCCGCGGCACAGGCCCTCAGGGAGGCCGGAGCGGTCAGCGTCTCCGTCGCATGCACGCACGGAGTTTTCGTCAACAACGCCATCGAGAGGCTCACGGGAAGCTCCCTGGACGCCGTCCTCTGCTGCAACACCCTGGAGAACCAGGTGTCCCACATCTCCGTCGCGGGGATAATCTGCGACGCCATCAGGAGGGACTGAGATGTCGATGAAAGAGGATGATTTCGCAGATTGGTATTTGGACATAGTCGACAAGGCGAACCTTTCCGACAAGAGATACCCGATCAAGGGGATGAACGTCTGGACCCCCTACGGCTGGAAGATCATGAGGCAGATCGACACCTACATCCGCGAGGAGTTCGACGCCACCAACCACGACGAGGTCTGCTTCCCCCTGATGATCCCGGAGACCGAGTTCGCCAAGGAGAAGGACCACATCAAAGGGTTCGACGAGGAGGTCTACTGGGTCACGCACGCGGGACTCAACGAGCTGGACGTCAGGCTGGTCGTGAGACCAACATCCGAAACTGCGATGTACCCCATGTTCTCGCTCTGGATCAGGTCGCATCAGGACCTCCCCCTCAAGACATACCAGATCGTCAACACGTTCCGCTACGAGACCAAGCAGACCCGTCCGTTCATAAGGGTCCGCGAGATCCACTTCTTCGAGTCGCACACCTGCCACGACAGCGAGGAGGACGGTCAGCGCCAGATCGAGGAGAACCTCGAGATCCTGGAGAGGCTCGCCAAGAGGATCTGCCTCCCGTACATGCTCTGCATACGCACCGAGTGGGACAAGTTCCCCGGAGCCCACTACACCGTCGGTATCGACACCTCGATGCCCAACGGAAGGACCCTCCAGATGGGATCCATCCACCACTACAGGACGAACTTCTCCATTCCGTACAACATCACCTACGAGGACGAGAACGGAGAGCACAAGTATGTCCACCAGACCACGTTCGGAATGAGCGAGCGTCTCGTCGGAGCACTCATCGGAGTGCACGGCGACGACAACGGTCTCGTCCTGCCCCCCGGAATCGCGCCCTTCCAGTGCGTGATCATCCCGATCGTGTCCAAGAAGAGCACCGCCGATGTGGAATCCGCCGCAAAGGAGCTTGCCAAGGTCCTTTCCGATGCCGGATTCAGGGTGAAACTGGACGACAGCGATGCCCGCCCCGGCAACAAGTACTACGAGTGGGAGATGAAGGGTGTGCCCCTCCGTCTGGAGCTCGGAGGAAGGGACATCGAGAACGGCGTCGTATCCTTCGCCAGAAGGGACAGCGGCGAGAAGGGAACCATCTCAGCCAAGGACATCGTCCCCGGCGTCAGGATGCTCCTCGACGACATCTCCGAGAAGATGCTCGCCAAGGCCGAGGAGGTCCAGAAGTCCAGGATCCAGGACATCGACTCCATGGAGAACATCCCCCAGGACAAGATCCTCAGGATCGGATGGTGCGGATGCGAGGAGTGCGGTCACAAGTTCGAGGACACAACCGAGTTCAAGATCCTCGGAAGGCCCTACCACCCCGAGACCTACTCCGGAAAGTGCATCATCTGCGGAAAGCCCGTCGACAAGGCTGCATACGCTGCCCACACGATGTGAGCTGAAAAACCCGGTCGGACGGGGTGTGCCTCGAAGGTACGCCCCGTGCCGGCCCTTTCAATCGTTCTTCTCGTCAAGGAAGCGTTTGGCTTCCGAATATATCCTGTCCGCAGGACCTATGTCCGCGAAATCATCCGGTGCCTGCAGTATCTCGAAGTGCATGTAATCAGCGAACTCCTTCGTTGCGGCATCGAACTCGTCGCGGGGCTCCAGACCCGTATCGATCTGCACTACTGATCTGTATCCGCAGATGTCCAGGATCGTCTTGATATCCGCTTTGGGATCCTCGCTGTTGCATCCCATCATCATGTCCGAGGCACCGATGAAGTCCTCCCAGTTGGTGGCGACGGCAGGGGTGAAGAGCATCACGCCCGTGTACGCTCTGATGAGCCTCTGGTATCCTTCGAGTCCTCCGACAGCGACACCGACGCAGTCGTCGCAGACCCTGCCTTTGCAGTCCCTGAACACGCATACCGGATAGCTCAGGTTGGATTCCGCCCATTTGGATATGTCCCAACCGTAGTTTCCGCACATGCCGTAATACAATGCGACTGCATCCACGCGACCCTGCAGCATGAAAAGCTGGTCCTGTACGAAGGTCATGAGGTTCTTGGGCTCGGCATGGAGTCCGAGGTTGTTCATCTTGATGACAACCGTGAATCTTCCGTCTCTCAGCGAGCCGCCGTTCATGAACGTCCAATCATCCATATCCTCGAACGTCACGTCGGCACGCTCCAGTTTCCGCTTGAGACTGCCGTTGTAAGGTGTGTCTATGACGACCACCCTCTTCTCCGAAGCATCGCCGGACAGGCTGTGGATGAGTTCATCCTCCAGCATTGGACAGGCGATCACTCCGAGCACCCCTTTGGTCATACAAACCTATCGTCATCTTCAATATTTACAATTTCAACCCCGGCCCTCCGTGCCAATGTAGATATTATAATAGGAGTATGGGCGGCCCATGGCATTCCAAGAGGGAGAGACGGTCTATCTCGAAGACCAGAACGGCAAGAAGCTGTTCCTCGGGGTTGAGTACGGCATGGTCAAAGTGCCTTCGCTTGGCGCGATAGACGGTTCCAGGTTCAAGGACCTGGACGACGGCGGCAGGATATCGATCGTAGGCAGGGACTACACAGTGTTCCGTCCGGGTGTCCTGGAGCTCATGGGATCCCTCGACCGCGGTGCGCAGATCATCTCGCCGAAGGATGCCGCCACGATCCTGTTCCACTGCGACGTGAAATGCGGCGACAGGGTCATCGAGGTCGGGGCCGGATCAGGAGGACTCACCACCGCGCTGCTCCATGCCGTGGCCCCCGAAGGACATGTGCACACCCTCGAACTCAGGGAGGAGTATGCGAAGAGGGTCGGGAAGAACGTGTCCCGTACCGGTCTCGACAAGTATTGGTCGTACTCCATAGGGGATGCAAGGGAGATGGACTCGGGGGTGGACTGGAAGGCCGATGTGCTCACGATGGACATGCCCGATCCGTGGCTCGCACTGCCCAATCTGGAGAAGTATCTGAAGGACGGGGCGAGGGTCTGCGCATATGTGCCCAACATGAACCAGGTGGAGTCCATAGTCACGCTCATGCGCGAGTCCGGCTATGCGGACGTCTGTGCCCTGGAGAACATCCAGCGCTATCTGGATGTGCATCCCGGAGGGGTAAGGCCGTCATTCGACACCCTCGGCCACACGGGGTATCTTGTCTTCGGAAGGAAGCGGGCCCCCAAGACGGAATGATCCGGAACCGCCGGTGTATACGCACGTCGCCGGCGGTTTCCAAACGATTTTTCACATCAATATCGCATCAGAGTGGGGATATTCGCACGAAACCGATGACGGCCATCTTGGAGTCATCAGAGGTATTATATATGATGAGTATCTCCCCACTAAATACAAGCTTAAACTATCCACGGGCCTGTAGCTCAGCTAGGTAGAGCATCTGACTTTTAATCAGGTGGTCAAGGGTTCGAATCCCTTCAGGCCCGCCATGGACTTCATGAGCGATCGAACGGCGGATCAAGTATGAGGAAAGCACCAGAGCATTTTCTCAAATGAAACTGATTTCCAGCTGACCGGGCTGGGCAAAAGTAGGTGAATCACTTGGCAGAAAACATCTCGTTCAATGTACTCAAGCACGTTCTCGTGCCTGAGCACCATCTCCTTTCGGAGGAGGAGGCGGAGGATGTTCTTCATAGGAAGGGCATCACTCGCGATCAGCTTCCGAAGATAAGGAAAAGCGATCCCGGAATCAAGATTCTGGAGAGCGTACACGGACACTCCATCGAAGAGGGAAGTGTCGTAAAGATCGTCAGGAAGAGCGAAACCGCCCAGGAATTTGTGGCGTACAGGCTCGTTACAAGGGGGTAAGTGATTGAGGGATCTAGTCAATCTGTATTTCAACGAGCACAACACCGTGAATCACCACATTTCGTCCTTCGATGATTTCCTTTCCACGAAGAACAACGTCAACAGCAGGATGCAGAGGATCGTCGACGACATCCGCGTCCCCACAGACGATGCCGAGAGGGGAATCATCAGGCTGGACCCCGAGAGGACCGGCGGAAGGAACATCGAGATCCACATCGGAAGGGCCAGGGACGAGGACGGTAACATCGATCCCCAGGCCAAGCCGACCATCCGCATCGAGGCCCCCAAGGTAATGGAGGCCAACGGATACAGCCACGAGCTCACCCCCATGGAGGCGAGGCTCAGGAACCTGCACTACATGTCACCGGTTTTCGTCAGGTTCGAGGTATTCGAGGACGGAGTCGAGAAGGAGATGCCCGAGGGAGAGAAATGGATCCACGTCGGAGACCTTCCGATGATGGTCAAATCCTCAGGCTGCAACCTCAACAGGCAGGTAATGGAGAGGAACCTCGAGCACGCCCTCTCCGACGAGGAGTACCGCGCAGAGCTCATCAAGCAGAAAGAGGACCCGAGGGAACCCGGAGGATACTTCATCATCGGAGGTACCGAGAGGGTTCTGATCACACTCGAGGACCTCGCCCCCAACAGGGTCATGGTCGAGTACAACGAGAAGTACGGTGCCGCAGTGGAGGTTGCCAAGGTGTTCTCCCAGAAGGACGGATACCGTGCTCTCACTCTTGTCGAGAAGAAGAAGGACGGAATGGTCATGGTCTCCGTCCCCGTCGCATCCGGTTCCATCCCGCTCATCGCCCTCATGAAGGCCCTCGGAATGGAGTCTGACGAGGAGATCTACGAGACCATCGTGTCCGATGAGGCCATGAGCAACATCGTCTACGCCAACATCGAGGCATCCTTCGACAAGAAGACCTACGCACCCAACGGATATCACACAAAGGACGATGCGATCCTGTTCCTCGAGAGGAACTTCGCCGCCGGTCAGGCGAAGGAGTACAGGACGAAGAAGGTCGAGAGCATCCTCGACCGCTCTCTGCTCCCCCACCTCGGAGACACCGAGGCGGACCGCATGAAGAAGGCCATCTTCCTCGGACGCATTGCGCGCTCCGTTCTCGAGCTGTCGCTCGGAAAGAGGAAGGAGGACGACAAGGATCACTACGCCAACAAGAGGCTTAAGCTCTCCGGAGACCTCATGGAGGATCTCTTCAGGACAAGCTTCAGCAGCCTCATGAAGGATCTGAAATACCAGCTTGAGAGGAACTGGGGAAGGAAGAAGACCGAGATGAACATCGCTTCCTCCATCCGCCCCGATCTCCTCACGCACAAGCTGCTCCACGCACTCGCCACAGGAAACTGGGTCGGAGGACGCGCAGGAGTATCACAGCTTCTCGACAGGACATCCAACCTGTCCGCAATGTCCCACCTCAGGAGGGTCACATCCTCGCTCACCAGGAGCCAGCCTCACTTCGAGGCACGTGACCTGCACCCGACACAGTGGGGAAGACTCTGCCCGTCCGAGACACCCGAGGGTCAGAACTGCGGTCTGGTCAAGAACGCGGCGCTCATCATCGACGTCTCCGAGGGATTCCCCGAGAGCGACACCAAGTGGATGCTCAGGGAGCTCGACCTCGAGTCCGTCAAATCCGGAAACGGTGTCCGTGTATACGTTAACGGAGACCTCGTGGGAGTCCACTCCGACGCCTCCAAACTGGTCAACGACATCAGGGAGCGCAGGAGATGCGGTCTCATCTCCGACGAGATCAACATACGCTACGACGAGGAGATGGGAGAGGTCATCATCAACTGCGACGAGGGACGTCTCAGAAGGCCCCTGCTCATCATCAAGAACGGAAGGCTCGTCCTCAGCAGAAGGCACATCGAGGACATCCGCGAGGGCAAACTCAGGTGGAATGACCTGTTCCGCGAGGGAGTCATCGAGTGGGTCGATGCAGAGGAAGAGGAGGACGCACTCGTCCTCGTCGATCCCTACGACCTTCCCGACAGGTGTCCCCACTGTGCACACGCGCTGTCCCCCATGGACGTCGACTGGATGAACCCCGGCAAAGAGGGCGACGTGGTCCTCAAATGCAGGTGGTGCGAGGAAGAGTTCACGGTCCCCAGCAAGGTGGAGTCCAAGTACACCCACATGGAGGTCGACCCGATGATCATCCTCGGAGTCGCATCCGGTATCGTTCCGTACCCCGAGCACAATTCCGCACCCCGTGTCACAATGGGTGCAGGAATGGGTAAGCAGGCACTCGGAATCCCCACTGCCAACTACAGGATAAGGCCAGACACAAGGGGTCACCTGATGCAGTACCCGCAGGTCCCGATGGTCCAGACGCAGACCATGAAGTACATGGGATACAGCCACAGGCCCGCAGGACAGAACTTCTGCATCGCCGTCCTCTCCTACCACGGATACAACATAGAGGATGCCCTTGTCATGAACAACAGCTCCGTCCAGAGAGGACTCGGAAGGTCTACCTTCATGAGGTCCTACCGTGCAGAGGAGCGCCGCTACCCCGGCGGACAGGAGGATCACTTCGAGATCCCGTCCCCCGACATCATGGGTGCACGCGCAGACCTCGCCTACGCCTCCCTCAGTGAGGACGGACTCATATCGCCCGAGAGCAGGGTCTCCGGATCGGATGTCCTGATCGGAAAGACCTCGCCTCCCAGGTTCATCGAGGAGGAGACGGACTTCCTCACACCTCAGAAGAGGAGGGAGACATCCGTCACAGTCAGGCCCGGAGAGACCGGTTGGGTCGATTCCGTCATGATCACGGAGTCCGAGAACGGTTCCAGGCTCGTACGTGTCAAGGTCAGGGACGAGAGGATCCCCGAGCTCGGTGACAAGTTCTGTTCCAGGTTCGGACAGAAGGGAGTCGTCGGAAGGCTCGTCAACCAGTGCGACATGCCTTTCACCGCCGACGGAGTCACACCTGATCTCGTCGTCAACCCCCACGGAATCCCTTCCCGTATGACAATCGGGCACGTGCTCGAGATGATCGCAGGAAAGGTCGGTTCCATGGAGGGCCGTATCATCGACGGTACCGCGTTCTCCGGAGAGAACGAGGAGTCCATCCGCGACGGTCTCGTCAGGAACGGATTCTGCAACACAGGAAAGGAGATTATGTACGACGGCAGGACCGGACGCATGATCGAGGCCGAGGTCTACACCGGTGTCATCTTCTACGAGAAGCTGCACCACATGGTCAGCGGAAAGATGCACGTCAGGTCCAGAGGTCCCGTGCAGATCCTGACCAGGCAGCCTACCGAGGGACGTTCCAGGCAGGGAGGTCTCAGGTTCGGAGAGATGGAGCGTGACTGTCTCATCGGTCACGGAGCCGCCATGGTCATCAAGGACCGTCTGCTCGACGAGTCCGACGGAACCCAGCAGTACATCTGCGGTAACCCCAAGTGCGGACACATCGCGATCATGGACAGGCACGGGTCGCTCTACTGCCCCGTGTGCAAGAACAACTCCTCGATCTACCTCGTGCAGACCTCTTACGCATTCAAACTGCTCATGGACGAGCTCCTGTCGCTGGGTGTCGCCATGAGGCTTCAACTGGAGGACTTGAGATGATGGCTGGAGAGAACCGCCTCCGCGGTATAACCAAAAGGATCGGATCGATCAAATTCTCCTGTGTCTCTCCTGAAGAGATCAGGAAGATGTCTGCGACGAAGATCATCACCGCAGACACCTACGACGACGAGGGATACCCCATAGACCTCGGTCTGATGGACCCCCACATGGGAGTCATCGAGCCCGGACTCCGCTGTAAGACCTGCGGATGCAAGGTCGACGAGTGTCCCGGTCACTTCGGACACATCGACCTGGCCCTGCCCGTCATCCACGTCGGATTCATCAAGGACATCAAGATGCTCCTCGAGTCCACATGCTGCAGCTGCGGCAGGCTGATGCTTTCCGGAGACCAGATCCAGGCCCGCAGGGAGAGCATGGAGAGGATGGAGGAGCTCGGAGGAGGCACGATCGATGTCAAGAACTTCTCCAAGGAGACCGCCAAGGACGCATCCGGAAAGGGTGTCTGTCCCTACTGCGGTGCAGAGCAGATCAAGATAAAGCTCGACAAGCCCACCACATTCCGCGAGGTCGAGGACAACCACAAGCTGACCCCCAAGGAGGTCCGTGAGAGGCTCGAGAGGATCCCCGACGAGGACCTGATCACACTGGGAATCGATCCCAGCACATGCAGGCCCGAGTGGATGGTGCTCACCGCACTCGCCGTTCCCCCGGTCACCGTCAGGCCTTCCATCACCCTGGACTCCGGAGACAGATCGGAGGATGATCTGACCCACAAGCTGGTCGATGTCCTCAGGATCAACCAGAGGCTCAGAGAGAACCGTGATGCGGGAGCCCCCCAGCTGATCGTCGAGGATCTGTGGGAGCTGCTCCAGTACCACGTCACCACGTACTTCGACAACCAGACGTCCGGAATCCCGCCCGCAAGGCACAGGTCCGGCCGTCCCCTCAAGACCCTCGCCCAGAGGCTCAAGGGTAAGGAGGGAAGGTTCAGATCCAACCTGTCCGGTAAGCGTGTGAACTTCTCCGCGCGTACCGTCATCTCGCCCGATCCGCTCCTGTCCATCAACGACGTCGGTGTCCCCGAGTTCGCCGCAAGGGAGCTCACAGTGCCCGTCCACGTCAACGAGCACAACATCGAGAAGATCCGTGAGATGGTCGCACGCGGACCCGAGCCCGCACAGAAGGACCCCTACGTCCCCGGTGTCAACTACGTCATCCGTTCCGACGGAAGGAAGATCAGGGTCACCGACAGGAACGCAGAAGAGGTTGCAGAGAGGCTCGAGATCGATTACACCGTGGAGAGGCAGCTCGTCAACGGAGATGTCGTCCTGTTCAACAGGCAGCCTTCGCTGCACAGGATGTCCATGATGGCGCACCGCGTCAAGATCATGAAAGGACGCACGTTCAGGTTCAACCTCACCGACTGTCCCCCGTACAACGCGGACTTCGACGGTGACGAGATGAACATGCACGTCCTGCAGTCCGACGAGGCGCGTGCCGAGGCAAGGATTCTCATGCAGGTCCAGGAGAACATCCTGTCCCCCAGGTACGGAGGACCTATCATCGGTGCCATCCACGACCACATCACCGGAGCATACTTCCTGACGCACAACGACCCCAAGTTCGACAGGTTCCAGGCAATGAACATCCTGTTCAAGCTCGGCGACATCACCGTGCCCGAGCCCTTCATCGACGACAAGGGAGAGCCCTACTGGACCGGAAAACAGCTGTTCTCCATCGTCCTCCCCGAGGACTTCAGGATAACCTTCAAGGCGAACATCTGTCAGAACTGCAAGCCCTGTCAGAAAGAGGAGTGCCCCTACGACGCATACGTCAAGATCCGCGACGGAAAGCTGCTCTGCGGAACAATCGATGTCAAGGCGATCGGAAACAGCAAGGGAAAGATCCTCGACCACATCGCAAGGGACTACGGTTCCGACCGTGCCGCCAAGTTCATCAACCAGGTCACCAGGCTTTCGCTCGGTGCGCTGATGAACCACGGATTCAGTACCGGAATCAGCGATGAGGACATACCCGAAGAGGCCGCGCTCCAGATCACGAACAACACCCAGGAGTGCATCGACAAGGTGACGAACCTGGTCGAGTCCTACCGCGATGGAACACTCGAGCAGATGCCCGGACGTTCTCTGAGGGAGACCCTCGAGGTCAGTGTCATGGGAGTCCTCGGAGAGGCCCGTGACGGTGCAGGAACCATCGCAGGAAAGCACCTCGGAATGGACAACCCTGCGGTCATCATGGCCAAGGCCGGTGCCCGTGGTTCCATGCTCAACCTGTCCCAGATGGCGGGTTGCGTCGGTCAGCAGGCCGTCCGTGGAGAGAGGCTGTCCAGAGGATACTGGAATAGGACACTCCCCCACTTCGAGAAAGGGGACCTCGGCGCATACGCCAGGGGATTCTGCTCCAATTCGTACAAGTCCGGTCTCTCGCCGACCGAGTTCTTCTTCCACGCAATGGGAGGAAGGGAAGGTCTGGTCGATACCGCCGTCCGTACATCCAGGTCCGGATACATGCAGAGGCGTCTCGTCTCCGCTCTGGAGGATCTGAAGCTGACCGCCGACGGAACCGTCAGGAACACCATCGGAACCGTCGTCCAGTTCAAGTACGGAGAGGACGGAGTCGATCCCGCCAGGTCCGTAAGGGGTAAGGCCGTCGATCTCGACGATGTGTTCGCCACAGTCCTCGGGGACAAGGCGGACGAGCTGCTCCACATCGACGCAAAGGACGTCGGAGGAGACTACGGTTCCCTCGAGAAGGATGAGATGGAGTACTACGACGAGGATTCGGAGGACTCCGAGGATTCCGACGGCTATGAAACCGATTACGACGGAGGAGGTGAGTGATAATGGCAAAGAAAGACACGCTGAAAGCGCTCATAAACAGGGGAGTCTCGGAAGAGGTCGCCTCGCTCGTGCTCACCAAGTACACCTCGCTCACATCCATCAGCGAGGCCGGTGCGGATGCGCTGGTCGAGCTGGGCATCGCGCAGGATGAGGCCGAGGCGATAATCGTCAAGATCGGGAAGAGGCCCTCTTCCTCCAAGGTCAAGAAGGAGGTCGAGGAGGTCGTGCCCGTCGTCCCCATGGAGGAGGTCACCAACTGGTACCAGTACTCCGAGGGAGAGAAGAGGCTCAAGGACATGGCGGAGCGTCTCGGAGTGAAGCTCCCCATGAAGATCATAGTGGATATCGCCAAGCGCATCGAGAACGCGGAGCTCGACGAT
Organism: uncultured Methanomassiliicoccales archaeon; assembly: GCA_934702355.1. Lineage (GTDB taxonomy): Archaea > Thermoplasmatota > Thermoplasmata > Methanomassiliicoccales > Methanomethylophilaceae > Methanoprimaticola. The sequence continues at coordinate 77,644 of CAKUXX010000003.1, read as the reverse complement.
GAGATCTGCGAGAAGCTGCTCGAAGAGGCGAACAAGCAGTACGTCGCACACCTGATGGACCAGAACGAGTCCGCGGGAGTGATGGCCGCGCACTCCATCGGAGAGCCCGGTACACAGATGAACATGCGTACTTTCCACTACGCAGGAGTCGCGAACGTCAATGTTACCCAGGGTCTGCCCAGGTTGATCGAGATCGTGGATGCCAGGCGTGTGCCCAGCACACCGTCCATGGAGATCCCCCTCACGGGAACCGCGTCGGAGGACGAGAACATTGCCAAATTCGTGGCGTCCAACATCGAGATGACAACCCTCATCGATGTCGCAAGCATCGAGACGGACCTCACCAACATGAGGCTCGTCATCTCCCCCATCGCCAGCAAGATGGAGGAGAAGGGAATCAGCATCGAAGAGCTGTTGGAGAAACTGAACAAGGTCAAGGCGGTCCGCGGACTGGCGAGCATATCGGGATACGATATCCTCATCACATCCGACGAGCCGTCTTACAAGAAGCTGCAGGTGATGTATGATGCCGTAAAAGGCGCCAAGATCAAGGGAATCGACAACATCACACGTGCTATCCTTTCCAAGACCGAAGGTTCCTGGAAGATCATCACGGAAGGCAGCAACCTCAAAGAGGTTCTGAAGGTCGAGGGAGTGGATGCTGAGAACGTCATGACGAACAGCATCCTGGAGGTCGCGGACGTCCTCGGTATCGAGGCGGCCAGGAACTCCATCATCCGCGAGGCCATGATGACCCTCGGAGAGGCAGGTCTGGATGTCGACGTCAGGCACATCATGCTCGTCGCCGACCTCATGACCAACGATGGCTACGTAAAGGCCATCGGAAGGCACGGAGTGTCCGGAAAGAAGTCCTCGGTACTTGCCAGGGCGGCTTTCGAGATCACTGCCGCACACCTTCTCCACGCCGCAATGGTGGGTGAGGTCGACCACCTCGAAGGAGTCACCGAGAACATCATAGTCGGTCAGCCGGTCACACTCGGTACCGGTGCAGTAAACCTTATTTACACACCCAAAAAGGGGGATAAAGAATGAGCGATGAGAAAATCGACATCAGCAGGGCATTGAAATCGGCCATCACCACCGGAAAGGTGGAGTTCGGCGTAGACCAGACACTGAAAGCAGTCAAGGACGGAAAGGCACAGATGATCGTGCTCGCCAGGAACTGCCCCTCCGCGGAGCTCCGCGAGGCAACGACAAAGAAGTACGTGTACGACGGGAACAACATGGAACTCGGCGCACTGTGCGGAAAACCTTTCTCCGTGTCTGCCCTTGTGATCATCGACAAAGGTAGCTCCAACATCTTAACGCTGTGAGGAACATGTCCGCAGATATCGTACTTACCGAGGACACCCTTAGGTACATCGCGCTCTTCGAGCAGATCACCAAGGCAAACGCCATCGACTGCATGGACACCGAGGACAAGCTCGTGTTCGTCGTCGAGAAGGGTCAGGGCAACATCGCCGTCGGAAAGAAAGGCGAGCATGTAATCAAGCTCAAGGAGAAGACCGGAAAGAACATCCAGGTCGTGGAGTATTCCGACGATCCGGAGCAGTTCGTCAAGAATGTGTTCCACATCTATGGTCCTCAGAAGGTCGTTATCGAGCAGCGCGGCAACATCACGCACGCCACGGTCACCGTGGATCCCAAGCTAAAGGGCCGTGCGATCGGCAAGGCCGGTAAGAATCTGCGCATCGCAAGGGACATCGTGAACAGACATCACGAGATCCAGAGCATCAGCGTTGATTGAAGCAGATCGGAGACCCCCTACGATCCACTCGTACGGTCGGGAGAAACACTTTCATCCAAGCCGGCGGATCCCCGCCGGCCCAGATGTAAAATTCTATTTTTGATCAGTTCAAGGGAGTGCGTTCCACTTCGAGTCCGTCTGCGGTCGGGTACTGCTCGGACAGGTAGCACTTGTACTTCATCGAGTGGGCGATCTTCTCCAATATCCACGGTGCCACCTCGATGCGCCCGTCACCCATCTCTGTGAGTTCCTCCGGGACTCCCGAGGCAAGCAGGGCCTCCATGGCCTCGCCTGTGTCGGATGCGTACAGGAGCCCTCTCACGATGGTGCCGTCCTCGGTGACCTGCTGATACGGTTTGCAGATGTGGGATGCCCTTCTGATGAGCCTTCTGCGGAGCTGTACGCCGTCCTTGAACGAGGATGAGCAGATGTGCATCCTCATCCTCTTGTTGGCCTTCAGGACCTCGGCGGCGGTCTCCATGGAGCCCTGCACCGCAGACGACAGATCGTCCTTGACGGAATAGCAGTATGCCTCCATCATGTCCCAGTTGCTCTCGGAGAATTCGAGCTCGTTCAGGTTGACGAAGGACACTCCGACATCCCTGCAGTAGGACACCAGGGCATTGAGCTCTTTGGCCTTCCCGGGTATTGCTGGCACTTCCACTCCGACGGGTATGGACAGCCTGTCGCAGACCTCCTTGAGCCTGGTCTCGGACATCTTCGTCCACTCGTCATCGGAGGGGTGGAAGCGTATCTCGTCGAGTCCCGCATCCTCCAGCGCCTTGGCCCTCTCGGGGTCGATCGTGGCGGTGTAGAGGTGGATGTGATGCTCCTTGCCGAACCTGTCCTTCAGGAGTCTGATCATGTGGATCGTGCGCTCCATGTTCAGAAGGGGGTCGCCTCCTGTGATCCCGGTGCCCAATGCCTCCATGGCCTCGGCCTCCTCGATGATCTCGTCGTCGTTGAAGACCTGCCTCTCGTTGGCGTAGATGACGTCCTTGTTCTTCTTCTCGAACGATACGGGGCAGTAGTAGCAGCTGTGTCCGCATTTACCGGTCACGAAAAGGACCATTTTGGCCCCATCTATGCAGTATCTGCATCCATCGGCCACCTTGCCGTTGCATGCGGATCCGCATTCCATCTTTCTGAGCATGAGTCACCCTACTCCTGATAGCCTTAAAAACGATGGTGATTGTTCCTTCACTCATGAAGAGGAACAGCAGGATAATCCTCGCCTTGGACGAGACCGACGGGAAGAAGGCATTGGAAGTCGCCGAATCCGTCAGCGGGATAGTGGATGCGATCAAGATAAACTGGCCCCTGGTACTCTCCGAGGGCCCCGGAATGATCACGGAACTGTCCAGGTTCTCCGAGGTCATCTGCGACTTCAAGGTCGCGGACATCCCGAACACCGTCAGGCTGATCGTGGAGAACGCCGTCTCCCGCGGAGCCTCCGGCGTCATAGTCCATGCGTTCACCGGAGAGGACTCCCTCAGGGCGGCCGTAGAAGCCGCCGGCGGTGCGGACATCTACGCGGTCACGGAGATGAGCCATCCCGGCGGACAGATGTTCACAGCCAAGCATGCGGAGGAGATGGCCCGCATGGGTGTAGAATGCGGTGTCAGCGGATTCATCGCCCCCGCCACCCGTCCCGAGAGGATAACGGCCATCAGGAAGATCGCGGGCGAACTGAAGATCCTGTCTCCCGGAGTCGGGGCGCAGGGCGGAAAGGCATCCGATGCCATAAGGGCCGGCGCGGACTACGCGATAGTCGGCCGTGCGATCTACGGTGCCCAGGACCCCAAGGCGGCCGCAGAGGCATTCGCCGAGGATGCACGCTACGTTCGCTGAACAATCAGCACAAACCCCTTTCCCTAATATACGCGTGCGCGAGCGCGCGTCTCTTTGACCTTTTCTATAAGCCTTATTTATAGGACCTAGCTAATCACCCGCCATTCTAAAGACGGAGACTTTTAGAATGCGTAAAATTGCAAAAGAGTCAGCCGCTCCCGAGCAGACGGGGGCCGACCGCGAAAATAGCGGTAAAGGGTGGTTCAGAAGCCACTGGTGTGTGCTCACATTGTGTGTTGCGGTGATCGCGGCGTTCCTGCTGCGCACCGTGTTCGCATACAGTATTTCCGCAGACGGGAATTTCGCCCTGTCCGGAGGTTCGAGCGCACAGTATCATCTGCACGTAATCGAAAGCATAATGAACGGCAGCTACTCCCTGACGGATTCGGCTGTCAACTATCCCAACGGCGGACTCAGCATGTATCCGCCTCTGATGGACTTCATCTGCGCCGGAATCGCCTCGGTCCTGTCCGCATTCGGACTCTCCACCGCCGAAGCCGCCTCCGCAGCTGTCGCAGTCTTCAACCCGATAATCGGAGCCTTGACCTGCATCCCCATATTCCTTCTCGGAAAGGAGATGTTCGACAGGAAGGTCGGAGCAATCTCCGCTCTCGTTTTCGCCTTCCTCGCGCTCCCTATAAGCACAACCGTGTTCTCCAGCGGAACCGAGTACGGTCTGGCAGCCTTCCTGCTGGCCTTCATGTCCCTCTTCCTCGTGAAGATGGTCAAGGCCGCGGATGCAGCCGAGCCCTCGAGGAAATCCATCCTCGTCAACGCAGCGATCGCAGGACTGTTCATGCTCCTCGCCGCTCTGACATGGAACGGATTCCGCTTCGTGGTCGTGCTCGTCGCAGTCGCGATGGTCCTCCAGATCGTCGTCGACCGCTTCAGGGGAAGGGACTTCACAGACGTCCTCCTCGGATACGCAATCACACTCGTCATCGGAACCATCGTCGCCGCGGCATACTACATCCCCGCGGGACTCTGGGATGCGGTCTTCTCCGGACCTCTCCTCATAGCAGTGGTCTCCCTTGTGTTCTCATTCGCATTCCTTGCGCTCCGCGCCAAGCCGTGGGTCGTCACGATCCCCGCTCTGGTCGTCGCATTCGTCGTCGTATGCGCCATCATGGTCTTCGCAGCCCCCGAGCTCTTCGACGACTTCATCTTCGGAAACAGCATCTACTCCAGCTCGATCATGGAGAGTCTCGTCAGCAACCACGTGTCCATGTCCAATGTGTCCTCCTACTACGGATGGCTCACGATGTGGCTCCCGATCTGCTTCGCTCTCTACAGCGTCTACGTCTACCTGAGGAAGGACCACTCCGCCACCCAGCTGTTCACAACCGTCTGGATGTTCGTCATGTTCTTCGCAGTCTGGACGACCAGCGCCAATGCGGCCGTCGTCGGATCCGTCTTCGCAGTCGGTTCCGCAGTCGTCCTCGTCCGTGTCATCCAGGCAGCCGATCTCGGAACCTGGTTCACATCCATGAAGACAGCCGGCTTCCCCGGATGCTTCAGGAAGATGATCAAGCCCCTCCCGTTCCTGTCCGTCCTCGTGACAGCGTTCCTCATCGTCGCCCCGAACGTCTCGTTCGCCGTCGATGCCGGAATCTCCACAAACTCCGACGCAGACTACTACTTCAGCGGGAACACCAACTACACGATCAAGACCGGCGACTCCTATGCCGTCGGACAGGTCTGGGATCACTACGCAGACCAGAACAAGACCGGAGCACTCGCATCCTGGATGGACTACTCCTACGATTCCGTCAACATGGGCGGATTCGACAGCGTCACCGACACAATCGGCGGCGGATCCACTGCAGTCGCACAGATGCTCCTGGCCAAAGGCGCCGCAGGCACAACCGCCGCGGCCATGATGCGCATCATCATGTCCAACGATGTGAAGGACTTCGCATCCGCGTTCAGCGGTCACAACGATGTCTTCGCCAAGATCACCTCGTACGTCGAGAACCCCTCGGCCGCCGTCGAGCAGATCAATGCCGACCCCGCGACCTACGGAAAGATCAGGTCCGACATCACCGACGAGAACGCGACATACCTCGCATCCGTCGAGGCCATGACCGCCTCCATGTCCACAACCGAGATCATGAAGGCCTACGATTCCGTCTGCTCCATCTCCGGACAGAAGGTCTCCTACTTCCTGGTCGACGGATCCCTCCTGCCCCTCCAGTACAACGACGGCGGATACTTCTCCACCCTCGCATACTTCGCCGATTACTCCATCGACAAGTACGGAGCGGCAAACCAGTACTTCTCGTACAACACCTACTACGGATACACCACCTACACGGACGCCATCTACGACACATTCCTCTGGAAGTCCATGATCGGGCCGTCCGCAACCGAGGCAGGCTACTCCAACTCATACAGCTACCTGGTCGCACTCGCTTCCAGCGACGGATCCAAGACCTCCGCCATGGCGATCCCCGGATACGGACTCGCCGGATACACGGTCGGATTCTGGCAGGTCAAGTACAACGCAGATTCCGATGCCACCGCCACAAGCGACGGATGGAAGTACATGGACGGATATGAGGCCATCGCCAAGCAGAAGGCCGAGGGAGGACTCATCAACTACCTGTCCTCCATAGTCATGCTCGAGTACGTCGGAGCATCCGCTCCCTCGACCACCGACGGAACCGTCACAGCCGGTTCCAAGACCGTCGACGGCGCGACCGTTTCGGTCTACAGCTACAACGAGACCTACGGAAAGTACACACTCTTCTCCCAGACCTCCTCCATCGACGGAAGGTACAGCGCACTCGTGCCCTCCGGAGACTACATCCTCACCGTGAGCGTCGGCGGCGTCGACCTCGTCAGCTACAGGGCTGGAGGAGTTCCTCAGAACATCGATGTCGAGACCACCACCGTCACAGGCGATGTGAAGGTCGGAGACAAGGTCTACGCAGGCGAGAAGATGAGGCTCGACCTCGTCGGAAGCGCCTCCCTGGCAGCCGGATCCAAGACCACATCCGTCGAGATCACCGACGGAACGTTCAGCATCGCATCCATCCTGCCCGGAAAGTACACATACACACTCTACGGCGAGACAGGAAGCTCCCTCGGAACCGGATCCGTCACATTCGCATCCGGAAGCACAGAGGGATTCTCCATCACTCCCACAACCAAGACGATCACCGCGACTGTCAACGACGCATACGGCAACACTGCAGCGGACGGACTTCTCGTGGTCGCCACCAACACCGTGACCGGAGCTCAGTTCCAGGCAGAGGTCGAGGACGGAAAGGCCGTCATCACCGCCATCCCCGGAAAGTACTCCCTCTCCATGGGTCAGGGAGCCGTCTCGATGGTCACCAGCACATCCGATATCTCTTCCAGCAACAGGACGTCCACGATCACGGCATACGATGCCAAGACCGTTCAGGCCACCGGAGTCCCCGCAGGCGCGGTCCTCTCCGTATACGCCGGAACGTTCAGCACGACATCCTACACCGTCGGAAGCAGCGTCATGTTCGACGTCCCCGTCGGAATCGCCACGGACAAGATGTTCTACACGATCTACGGCATCGCCTCCGGATCCGTCTACCACGGAACCTACGATGGCAAGAACGTCTCCATCCAGTCCGGTTCCTACAGCACCGTCAAGGGTGTCCTGAAGGACGGTGACAACGGAAAGAGCGGAACCGTCAGGTTCATCAGCGCCAACAACGAGACATTCGCAGTCTCCACCGATTCCGATGGAAAGTATTCCATCGCAGTCCCCAACGGAACATACACCGTATACGCCGACAACGGCAGCAGCAAGGTCTGCTTCGAGTCCTACACCGTGTCCGGAGACTCCTCCAAGGACCTCGGACTCGCCGATGGAAGGAAGATCACCCTGTCCATCAGGTACTCCAGCGGTGCCAGCGGAAGCGACCCCTACCTGCCCTTCGTCATGTCGACGATCAAATTCACCTACAACTCGGCCAGCTACACCCTCTACGGAATGAGCAACACCAGCGGTGCCACCGAGTTCTACATACCCGACGACGTCGAGTCCGTCATCTCCTACAACGATGGCAAGCTCGACGGAGCATTCACCTGCAGCAACCTCAGCAAGACCGTCAGCGCGGGAACGTCCAACAACAGTCAGACGATCACCATCGCAGTCTACGACTCCGAGAAGAAGGACCAGGAGAACTACGTCACACCCATGGATGTGACCATCCCCTACGACATGAAGGTCAAGTTCTACGACGACAGCAGCGACAAGACCGTCACATACACTGCCGGATCCACCCAGAAGATGCGCCCCGGACAGTACACCGTCACCATCGACGGCTCCACCGGATACTACTTCAACGGAACCGCCTACGTGTACCCCGGTCAGAACACCTTCACCGGACTCGACTCCGATGATGTTCAGAAGGTCGCCAAGGTCACCATAACCAAGGGCGAGAACGACGCAGTGTCCATCGAGACCGAGGACGGAAAGTACCACGCCTTCAAGGACGGATACTACTTCCAGGTCGGATACACATACTACATCACATCCACGAACACCGTCAACGGAAAGCAGACCCTTGCATACGGATACCTCGATCTCGAGGGAGCCTCCGCAGGCGACAGCAGGTCCGTGAACGTCACCGCCTCCCAGGAGAAGGTCAAGGTCACCGGAAACGTCGGTATCGTCGCAGACGGAACCGTCACTGCGACCTACGATGTCAACGGAAACACCGTTGTCCACAACTTCGATGTCAAGAACGGCGGATACACACTGGAGCTCCCCTCCGGAATCGGATCCGCAAAGCTCGAGGCAGAGGTCACCGCCACCATCGACGGAGAGAAGGTCAAGTACAACGCCGCAGGCACAGTCAGCGACCTGAGGGACGGAGTCGTCCGCAACATCGCGGCCACCACCACATCCGTCGGAGTCGACGACGATGACGACAAGGACCCGATCTTCGAGGCCAAGGTCTCCGGAGAGTCCTTCTCCAACGGTACCGGATCCTTCACCGTCACAGTGAAGAACCTCGGCACAGGCAAGATGACCTACGTCATGACCGCAGGAACCGCCCTGAAGTTCGCCAAGGACTACAGCCTCGCTGTGGCCGCCGGAGCAGAGGGATCGGTCACCATCGATGCGATCTACGACCAGTACCGCTACGCACCCGGTTCCGACGGATTCTCCGTCACAGTCGCCGATGTCAACGCAGCTCAGACCGAGACGCTCGACATCACGGCCGGAGATGACAAGACCGGATCCAGCGACATCAAGTTCTACAAGATGGGAGAAGACGGAAGCAAGTTCAACGACAAGGTCTCCGCATACCAGTACATGTACGCCCTGACCTTCGACAACAAGAACGTCTACTCGCACGATGTGGTCATCAACGTGGCCGTCGATTCCAGCTGGGCAGTCACCATCATGGACGAGGACGGATGCCATGTGTACGCACCCGGAGAGGTGTTCAAGGTCTACGGACTCCAGAACACCGTCCTTTACATCAAGGTCATGCTCCTGAACGCCGACAAGGACGGAACCGCATCCGTGCCCGGAATCACAGCCAATGTGAGCATCGACGGTTCATCCAGCAGCGTCACGCTCGAGCCTCAGACAGCCGAGGTCTCCACCGGAGACATGAGCGCTTCCGGAACCCAGATCTACAACGAGAGGTCCGGAGTGCCCGGAGGTGTCTGGTTCCTCGTGGCAGTGATCATCCTGCTGATCGTCGCGACCGCATGGCTCGCCAGCAAGAGGGGGGTATCTTCACGCAGAAACTGAAAGCAGGCATGATGGCCTTCGCCATTCTGGCGATGGCCGCCGTCTGTCTCGTCGGAGCCGATGTCTCCGACGCAGACTACAGCGATATCAACGGAGAGAAGAACGTCATCGGTACCGAGGCCAAGGCCGACTACAAGATCGTCTACGTCAACAACGACTTCAACGACCGCAAGGACATGAGCATGGAGATCAAGTACTCCGCATCCCTGAAGGATTCCTCCGGGAAGACCGTCAGCAGCGGTGTCAGCCCCAGCTCCGGAAGCCTTGACAGCGGTGTCGCCGAGACACTGACCGTGACCGCACCCAAGACCGCAGGCGACTGCAGGCTCGAGGTCAAGTACACAGTCACAGTCTCCTACACCGAGGACGACAGCGACGGCAACTCCAAGACCAAAGAGGAGACGGTTACCAAGGAGGACTCCTATGTCATCCACGTGGTCAACCCCATCACCCTCTCGGTCACCCTGAACAACGAGAGCGACGTTCCCCTTTCGGGATACGGAGTCTACTTCGTTGTTGACGGAAAGAGGGTCGACGACAGCTACCAGACAGTCGATCTCGAGAAGAACGGAACAACCACCGTGACCTACAAATGGATCACCAACTCCGGTGACGGAAAGCACTCTTTCTACCTGGAGGCTGCCGACGGCGGAAACATGATCAAGATCGAGGGTCTCGGAGATGTCCACGACTTCTACATCGGCGACAGCAGCTACACCTGGATGGTCACGCTGCTCGTCATCGTTGTGATCCTTCTCCTGATCATCATGGTCTGGGTGTACCGCAAGCCTGTAAAGAACTACGGTAAGCCCAAGGCCAGGCGCTGAAAACGATTTCCGGAGGGGGAAACCCCTCCGAACCATAGATATTCTGAATTGCAGGCTCTGCAAGGGTCCTGCATTTGTTGAAATGAATCCGCTCCGGGTTCAGAGCGATCTGTAGAATTCCGACATCAGTTCCGCGGAGAATGAACCCTCGCAGGCCTTCGTCTCCAGTTCGGGGTCCGAGTGGTCCGTGAACGTCATCCAATCGTAGGTGACGTCTGTGAGTGTCAGCGCATCCGCACGGGCGATTCCGAAGTTGACCGCCTTTCCGTTCAGGGCCGATTCGACATCGGACAGGGAACTGCGACCCGATGCCACCGATCCGATGGCCGCAGCGGTCCTGCGCACCATGTTCCAAAGGAAGAACCTGGCGCGATAGGTCAGGATGAAGGTGTTCCCCGATTCCTCGACATCTATCGAGTCGATGGTCACTTCCGTGGACTTCCCGTCGGGTCTGCAGAATCTGACGAAATCATGCGTCCCCACGAACAGGGAGGCGCATTGGCGGGCCTTCTCCAGATCCATGCCTCTGGAGTCGAGGATGTAGCGGTATCCGCGGGACGAGGCATGTCTTGGATTGAACTTGTCGTCCGCAATGCAGAATCCGTTGTAGAACACGCCGTCCGAGACGGCATTCATGGCCTTCAGTAGTTTGTGGGGGTCTTCGAACCCCGTGTTGAAAACGGCCACGTTCCCAAGGGCGTTGACACCCTTGTCGGTACGGCTGGCGATCCTGAGGTCCAGTGAATCGTCGTCCATCCCGCAGACCTTGGCGAGGGTGCTGCGCATCTCGCCTTCGACGGTCCTCGTGCCGGGTTGTATCTGGGAACCGGAGAATCCGGCCCCCAGATATGCAAATCTGACTGCCAAGCGCATCATGCGGAACGGAGTTCCCTCATGTGGTCCACTCTGCGCTGCACGAGCGCACGTGTACCGATGTCGTGACGGACTGCCATGGCATCGCACTTGACGAATTTCAGTGCGGCCTCGCAGTTCTTCTCGGCTTCCTCGAGGGTGTCTGCGACGCCCACGATACCGAGCGACCTCGATGTACCTGTCACAAGTTTGCCGTCCTTCATGTCCACATTGGCGTAGTACACGACGGCTCCGGAGTCGCGGACGCCCTGCTCGTCGACCGAGATCTCGTGTCCGGATTCGGATTTGGTCCCGTATCCCCTGGGAACGACGTATTTGCACACAGTCGCCTTGTCCGAGAACTTAACATCGTCATCGAGAGTTCCCGATGCCATCTTCATGCAGATGTCCTCGAAGCTCGTCTCAAGGATGGACAGGACGTTCATGGCCTCGGGGTCTCCGAATCTGGCGTTGATCTCGATGATCTTGGGTCCGTTGACGGTGAGCATGAACTGGCCGTACATGGTTCCGTGATAGGGACATCCCTCATCGGCCATAGCATCCACGATCTGCTGCAGGATCGACATCGCGGCCTGCCTCTCGGATGAGTCGATGAACGGAAGGAGGTGGTTGGAATCCGTGTATGAACCCATTCCGCCGGTATTCGGTCCCACGTCGCCCTCATATGCGCGCTTGTGGTCCTGAACGAGCGGGAGGGGGACGATGTGCTTTCCGTCCACGAAGACCATCTGGGTGAATTCCTCTCCGACGGCCTTCTCCTCGAGGATCACTCCGGCCCCTCCGATGTTGTTGTCGAAGATCTCGTGGATGTACTCCATGGTGTCTTCGAACGAGTGAAGGTGTTCTCCCTGAACCTTGACGCCCTTTCCGCCGGTGAGTCCGACGGGCTTCACCACGATCTCGTGGTCGATCGTCTTCAGGTATGCCTCTGCATCGGCCGCATTGTCGAAATGGGCGAATCCGAGGTTGCCTGCGATCTTGTGCTTCTTCACAAGTTCCCTCATGAAGGTCTTGGATGTTTCGATCCTCGCCGCGGCCTTGGTGGGTGCTGCGCATTTCACGCCGACTGCCTCGAGGGCATCGACGATGCCTGCTTCCAGAGGGGCCTCCGGGCCGATGAAGGCCAGTTCTACGCCCTTCTCTTTGGCATATTCGCAAACGCGCTCGATATCCTTCTCGTCGCAGAGCAGGTGGTCTTTGGATCTGGAGATGATCCCGGGATTGGCATTCTTCATCACTGCGTATATCTCGGAACCGGAACGGTACAGCGCTTCTACAGCGGCATGCTCCCTTCCGCCTCCTCCAACGGCGAGGACCTTCATTTTAGACACCTTCAGAGTTTCAGGGCCGCGAGGATCTCGTCCAGCCCCTGGTCCTTCTTGACGCTACACTTATAGATGTTCTTTATGCCGCCCGTGAGCTTGTTGTAGTCCTTGGCGATGACGTCGGGGTCAACATCGACTGCATCCGCAATGTCCACCTTGTTCAGGACGGCGATGTCGGAGTGGATGAAGATGTCGTGGTGCTTCCTCACCATGTCGTCACCCTCTGTGGTGGATACGACGACGACCCTGTAGTCTGTTCCGAGGGGGAAGTCTGCGGGGCACACGAGGTTCCCGACGTTCTCGATGAAGATGACGTCGTAATCGTCCAGGTTGATGTCCGCAAGGGTCTTCCTGACGAGGTTCGCATCGAGGTGGCATTCGTGTCCGGTGTTGCAGTTGATCGCATCGAGTCCGGATTTCTCGAACCTGGTGTAGTCATCCACACCGGTGACGTCGCCTGCGATGGCGCAGACGCGGACGCCTTTGGCCCTGAGCTTCTCTGCGAGCTTTATGATCATGGCGGTCTTTCCGGCGCCGATCGAACCCATGAAATCCACGGATTTGATGCCCTTGCTCTTCATGAGGCGGTAGTTCTCGTGAGCGATCTTGTTGTTCTCCTTCAGAACGTCAATCTCCATTCCGGGCTGGACTATGTGCATGGCGCAGGGAATCAGATGCATACTATTAATGTTGTTCGTGCTACTTATCTCCCGCGAAGTGGTTCAATCGCAGTCCGAAGATGCGGGCGGTAGTTCCTTAACTCTATATACGTGTGGATTCACACCATTCTTAACTCTATATGCGTGTATTTTTAAATACGGACACGCTATCGATGCATGATGGCATCTCTTCGCAGAAAGGCATACGACAAGCTGTTGGCATGGAAGAATGACAGCAACGGGGCATCGGCCATACTGATCAACGGTGCCAGGCGCGTAGGAAAAAGCTATCTCGCAGAGGAATTCGCCCGTAACGAATATGATGATTACACGATCATCGATTTCTCCAACATCGATCCTTCCGTGTTGACCTCATTCGAGGACTACAACGGCAACATAGGCGATTTTCTGAACAAGCTGTCCGTTTCGATAGGCAGGACCATGCCTGAAAGGAGGTCGCTGATAATCTTCGACGAGGTGCAGCTGTATCCCAAGGCAAGGCAGATGATCAAATTCCTGGTCAAGGACGGCAGATACGACTACATAGAAACGGGGTCGCTGATGTCCATCAGGACCAACGTAGAGAACATAGTGATACCTTCCGAAGAAGAGGACCTCTTCCTCTATCCGTTGGATTTCGAGGAGTTCCTATGGGCCCTCGGCAACGAGACTGCGATGCCGTACCTCAGAGATTGCATGGAGCATCTGCAGCCCGTCGGCGAGAAACTGCACCAGACCATCATGGGTCTCTTCAGGAAGTACATGATAGTCGGAGGGATGCCGCAGGCCGTCGAGGCTTTCGTCGAAAGCAATGATTTCGAGAAGGCGGAGTCGGTCAAACGCAGGATCCTCACCCTGTACAGGAAGGACATCGCAAGGTTCGCCAGAGGTTACGAGGCAAGGGTGACGGGCATATTCGACACCATTCCGTCGGAACTCAACAGGAAGGAGAAGTCATACCGCATAACCAGCATAGGGAAGAATGCCCGCAACAGGGACTACGAGGACGCATTCCTGTGGCTGAACGATGCTATGGTGGTCAACACATGCGTCAATGCGACGGACCCCCGCATCGGTCTGAACATGAACCTCGGTATGACCAAACAGAAGATCTACATGGCCGACACAGGACTGTTGATCACAAAGTGCCTGAACGATGACGAATTCGTCGGTGACGAGGTGTACAAGTCGCTTCTGTTGGGAAAGCTCGGAATCAACGAGGGGATGTTCGCAGAGAACGTCGTCGCTCAATGTCTGAAGGCAAACGGCCATAACCTGTTCTTCTACTCCCGTCCGCCGTCGCCTAAGGGGAGGTCGGACGGTTTGGACGAAGATTCATGGGATTCGGCGATAGGGATCGATTTCCTCATCCGTCAGAGAAGGAAGATATGTGCCCTGGAGGTCAAATCGTCCGAACGCATCAGACACGACTCCCTGGACAGGTTCTCGTCCAGATTCGGCAAGGTTCTCGGGCAATCGTACGTCCTGTGCACGAAGGACATCAAAGTCGAAGACGGTATCGTGTACCTTCCCCTATACACGGCATCGTTGCTGTGATCCGGCACGACGTCATTCCCTGAGCATCAACGGGATCTCAGGGAGGGGTCTCCTTCCGTACAGTTCGTCGGGTCCGATGAGCATTACATCCGTGGACCGGGCATATTCTTCGAAATCCTCGTCGAAACCGCCCTCGGAGATCATCATCACACACGGGTTCGTGCGGTCGGAGAATCTCGACACGCGGGCCATAAGGATGTTGAACTGGGAGAACCCCACGGGCCTGGATGTGTTCTTGCACTCGGCGAACAGGTCCATCCTGAACCTTCCGACAGACAGCCTTGCGACTATGTCGATATCCTCGTGAATGTCCCTCTTCGGGTCATCGATCCACCATTTCCCCAGTTCTATGACCGGATACTCCTTTCTGATGAGGTCCTGGCAGTAATACTCGAATCTTGATCCCATCAACGTCCTGATATTGGGGTAGAGCTCGTCGTACGCCCTGTCGGAGTCGCGGTACATCAGGATGTCCGACCTGAACGAGATGATGCTGTAGTAGAATGCGAGGAAATCGTCCCTTATGTAGTACACAGGCCTCTTGGGTGCGCCCAGCATGGGATTCACTTTCCCTACGATGCCGTTGTCGACGAGGCTTTCCAGGATCGCACCGCATCTGGTTCCGAGTCCGGTCTTCTCGGAGATCTCCTTCAGATTGACGGAACCGCGGGATATCGCCGAAAGGACTGCTCCGTGTTCCTCGCTGTTCGGAAAATCAGCTTTGATCAGGAATTCGGCCTCGTCCAGTATCCAACTGTCTTCGAGGCAGTTCTTCACTACATATTCTTTATACGATTCGCACACGGATTCCGAATGATAGCGGGGGATACCGCTGAATGACAGGTACATCATCATCTGATCGCGGTCGGACATCTCCGGATGGAACGTCCTGCATTCATCCATAGACAGAGGGCCCAGGTCGATGACGTGTCTGAAGCGTCCGTACAGCGGACAGCTCCCATCCTCTCCGGTCCCTTTCATCATCGATACCGATGAGCCGCATAGTATCAATGTCGACGTCGTATTCTTCAGTGAGCCGTCGACAAGGTGCTGGATGAAGGAATCTATCGACGGGTCGGCCTTTTTGAGGTATTGGTACTCATCGATGACGATCAGGTTCGTACCTTCTTCGCAGACCCTTGCCAGATCCTCGATCGCATCATAGTATCCTCTGTACTCCGGACTCTCGGTACATCTGAATGAGGAGATGACAGCCCTCATGTAGTCGAGGTTGACGCGGAGATTGCTTCCCATGCAGCGGATGTAGAGCGTCTTCTTGTTTTCCGAGAACTTCTTCACGAGGGTCGTTTTGCCGATGCGTCTGCGGCCGTAGATCATCACGGCCTTCCCCTTTCCGTATGATTCCTCCAGCTTCCCGAGTTCGGATTCCCTGCCGACGAACAGACCCATGGCAATACATATCAATCCGGGTTTAATAGATCCTATTTGTAAAATTCTGAATTTCATAATTTCGATTCAATCTTTCATGAATTCAGAATTTTTGATGTTCATCCCATCTGGCATCGCTAGGCCTCCGGGTCCGGTCGCTTATTTGTAAGAAAGCGTGATAAACCACTGTACCATACACGATTCCGAACAGCATGAGCTATTCCGATTCGCTTTCAAAGACCCTCGCCGACCTCGGAGCCAGCGAAGGTGCAAGACTGTCCGTCGAGAAGGACGGCAGGTCTTTCGTGGGCACACTCATGCCCCATCATGAATTCAGTGCACCCGACATACTGATCCTGAAGATGAAATCAGGATACAATGTCGGTGTGAAGATCACGGACGCCACGAAGGTGACGCTCCTCGAAGCACCCGCAGAGAGGGTCAGGAAGGAGGCCGAAGTGGAGTTCAAGAAAGGACTTCCGAAGATCGTCCTCATCGGAACCGGCGGTACCATCGCATCCTATGTGGATTACAGGACCGGTGCCGTGCACCCCGCCCTTTCCACATCCGACATGGTCAACGCCGTTCCCGAGATCAGGGATCTGGCCAACATCGATGCCCGTGTCCTCTTCTCGATTTTCTCCGAGAACATGGATGTGGAGCACTGGCAGAAGCTCGCCGAGGCCGTTGCAGAGGAGATCAACAACGGTGCCGACGCGATCATCATCCCCCACGGTACAGACACCATGGGGTACACCGCCGCGGCTCTGTCGTTCATGCTCGGGGATGTGCCCAAGCCGGTGGTCCTGGTGGGGGCGCAGAGGTCCTCGGACCGTCCCTCCTCGGACGCCAGCAGCAATCTGATGGCTTGCGCAAGGTTCTGCACCAAGGCCGACCGTGCGGGTGTGTACGTGGTCATGCATGACACCTCCGGCGACGATTCCTTCGCAGTCCATTTCGGAACACGCGTCAGGAAGATGCATACCTCGGAGAGGTCCGCATTCCACAGTATCAACTGCGAACCCGTCGCCCATCTCGACAAGGACGGGAAGATGGAAATCTCCATAGACGGGCCCAAGGTGTCCGATGCGAAGGCCGTGGCCAAGACCGGTATGGAGCGCGCATGCGTGCTGCTCCAGTACTATCCCGGCATGGACCCCGCCCTGTTCGAGGACATATTCATGAGGTCCAAGGGAGTGGTCATCGCAGGATCCGGACTCGGGCACGTGAACGAGAACATGATACCCCTCATCAGGAAGGCATGCGACAACGGAACCATCGTGGTCATGACCAGCCAGTGCCTCAACGGAAGGACCAACCTGAACGTCTACAACACAGGCAGGGACATGCTCTCCGCAGGCGTCGTGACGGTATTGGACATGCTTCCCGAGACCGCATACGTCAAGCTCATGTGGGCGCTCGCCAACACCTCCTCCGTCGAAGAGGCCAAGGAGCTCATGAGGACCCCCGTATGCAACGAGATGTCCGACAGGAGGCAGCTCGATGAGTGAAGATTACGAGATGATGTGCGGTATCGAGATCCACCAGCAGCTCGATACCAAGAAACTGTTCTGCAACTGCGACAGCCACCTGTGCGACGACGGAGAAGGCGCCGTCTACAGGAGGCTCAGGCCCACCACATCCGAGATGGGCGAGATCGACCGCGCCGCACTGGCTCAGTTCCAGAGGCACATGGGGTACAGATACCAGTGCTGCAAGGGCACCAGCTGTCTTGTGGAGCTCGACGAGGAGCCTCCGCACGACGTCAACGCCGATGCAATGGCCATCACCCTGACATTCTCCGAGATGTTGCATGCCAACGTCATCGACGAGATCCACTTCATGAGGAAGATCGTCGTGGACGGTTCCAACACATCCGGATTCCAGAGGACCGCACTCATCGCCACCGACGGATACGTCGAGGTCGGCGACAGGAAGATCTCGATCCTCTCCGTGTGCCTGGAAGAGGATGCGGCGAGGAAGGTCGAGACGAAAGGCGACGAGATCCTCTACAGGCTCGACCGTCTGGGGATCCCGCTCATCGAGGTCGCCACCGGCCCCGATATGAGGACGCCCGAGGAGGTCATGGAGGTCGCATACAGGCTCGGAACCCTTCTGAGGGCCACACGCAGGGTGAAGAGGGGTATCGGAACCATCCGTCAGGATCTCAACATCTCCATCCCCGGAGGCGCACGCATAGAGCTGAAGGGTGTCGGGGACCTCAAGCTGATCCCGGACTACGTCAGGAACGAGGTCAACAGGCAGAAGATGCTCATCAGGATCAAAGGAATCCTCAACGACAGGGGCACCAAGGCAGTGCCTTTCGAGCCCGTGGATGTCACCGAGGTCTTCGCAGACTGTCAGTCCAAGGTCATCAGAGGCGCATTGGACGACAAGGGAAAGGTCATCGCAGTCCGTCTCCCCGGATTCGCAGGGGTCATGAACGGAGACAACAAGACGCTCAGGCTCGGTTCCGAGATGGCCCAGAGGGCAAGGACCCGCGGTGTCAAGGGGATATTCCATTCGGATGAGCTTCCGAACTACGGCATCGAGCAGTCCACCGTGGATGCGCTCAAGGGATTCCTCGGCATGACCGGGGAGTTCGACGCATTCGTCATCTGCGCAGCCAAGGAGAAGAAGGCCATGGATGCGCTCGAAGTCGCGGTCATAAGGGCCAACGAGGCCCTCGAAGGCGTCCCCGAAGAGACACGCGACCCGCTCCCGGACGGTACCACGAAGTACTCCAGGCCCCTCCCCGGAGCGGCCAGGATGTATCCCGAGACCGATGTCCCTCCGACAGAGATCACGGAGGAGAGGCTCAGGGAGATCAGAGAGAACATGCCCGAGTTCCCGGAGCAGATCGAGAAGCGTCTCATGGGGCAGTACGGCATCAACGCCCAGCAGGCCAGGCAGATCGTCAGGCAGAGCAACGACGAGCTGTTCGAGAGGATCGCCAAGGATCCCGCAATGGCCTCAGTTGCTGCCACGATGTTCCTTAACACCTACGGCGAGCTGGAGCACGACGGCATCGATGTCCACGTGTTCACCGATGACGTGATCCTCGGTGTGTTCGACATGCTCAGGGACGGAAGGTTCGCCAAGGAGGCCCTCCCCGCACTTCTGAGGGAGATGGCCGTCGGAACCTCCGCCGAGGATGCGATAAAGAAGCTCGGTCTCGAGGCAGTGGATGCAGGCGAGGCCGCGGCCATCATCGAAGGCATCGTCAACGAGCGTGCCGACTTCGTCAGATCGAAGGGAATGGGCGCGATCGGTCCGCTGATGGGTCCCGTCATGGGTGCGCTTCGCGGGAAGATCGACGGAAAGCAGGCGAACGAACTGCTGTCCGCAGCCATCAAGAAACTCATCGGATGAGTGCAAACGGCGTCCCGCCATCGTTCGCGGGGCGCCTTACAATCCTACAATTCCCACATCAAAAATCCTACAATTCCCACATCAAAAATCCTACAATTCCCACATCAAAAATCCTACAATTCCCACATCAAAAATCCTACAATTCCCACATCACTTTAAATACTGTTTAAATATGATTTATAAAGGATTCATTTGAGGTTTTTTCCCTATTTTACGAGCCTGTTTTCACCAGTCAGATGATGTGTTTTCTCGCTCAATTTTAATAGGGCGCATCGATAGCAACGAGCATGGTTGGGCTGTGATTGCCCGGCGAAGTGATACTATGAAGGCATTACTCATCAACGGAAGCCCCCGTGAGCACGGGTGCACATACACTGCATTGAAGGAGCTGGCAGACACGCTTGCCGCAGAGGGCGTGGAATCAGAGATATTCCATGTCGGCAACGATGTTCCCGGATGCAAGGCATGCGGATACTGCGGAAAGAACGGAAAGTGCGTCACAGACGACATCGTGAACAAGATCGGCCTCCGTTTCGGAGAGTTCGATGCCATCGTCCTCGGATCCCCCGTGTATTACGCAGGCCCCTCCGGACAGATATGCGCATTCGCGGACAGGCTGTTCTACACATACGGAAAGAACCTCGGCGGAAAGCTGGGCGCATCCGTCGTTTCCTGCAGGCGCGGCGGAGCATCTGCGGCCTTCGACCGTCTGAACAAGTACTTCACGATCGTCGGAATGCCCGTCGTATCCTCTCAGTACTGGAACCAGGTCCACGGCAACAAGCCCGAGGAGGTCCTCAGGGACGAGGAGGGACTGCAGACAATGCGCACCCTCGGAAGGAACATGGCATGGCTTCTGAAGTGCATCGAGGCCGGAAAGCAGTCCGGAATCGAGTTCCCCGTCAGGGAGCCCAAGATCTCGACAAACTTCATCACGCCTCAGTGAGGCTGTGACCATTTCGGGGAAGGCGGGACCCCGGTCCCGCTCCCCACAGTAATGACCTGCGTATGTGGTCAGAACCCTCTTATCTCCAATACGGACAACTTCTCGAAGAAGAACCTCTCCTCTCCTATGCTTCTGACATCATACCCTTCCAAAGCATCCTCCAGTGCTCTGGGTTCCGTCAAGGATGATACGACTATCACGAGCCTTCCGTCCGGGAGAAGATGCTCCGAGGCGCCCTCCAGAAGCCTGGGCAGCGGGCCGAGTCCGTCAGGACCTCCCGACCATGCTTTGGCCAGCAGTCCCTCCTCGTCCACCGGGAGGTACGGCAGGTTGAAGATGATGGTGTCGAACCTCCCTGTGATCCCGGAATAGACGTCCGTCTCGACCACAAGGACGTCTGCATCGTTATCCGCTGCGTTCCTTCTGGCAAGATCCACGGCCTTGGGATTGATGTCTCCCGCGGTCACGGAGCATCCGTTCTTCGCGCAGTGGACGGAGACAACCCCTGAACCGCATCCGACCTCCAGGACCTTCTCGCCGAGGCGGACCTCCAGCGATTCTATAAGCAGTATGCTGTCGTCGGAAGGCGGATAGACGTCGGGGTCGGAGCCGATACGGATGTCGGGGTCGTACTGCATTGTATCGTCCCCCAATCCCCGTCCGGTTTGATGATGTTAACGGAATCATCGGTCCGTGCTTTCCTTCCCTGCACGGTAGTGCTTGAGGCCCGCCTTGGCCAGCCAGAGCATCAGGATGCCCCCTATGACCTCGGACACGAACAGGCTCCAATAGATGGCATCGAGGGACACGGAGCTGGCGAAGAACAGCAGGATCACTATCAGGAGGTTCCTGGCGAAGGACGATACCATGGAGATCTGGGCCATGCGCAGCGACTGCAGGATGGACGATCCGATATCGATCATCCCTATGAACGGGATCAGCAGGGCGTAGATCCTGAGCACATGGGCGAACTCGGGGCGCAGTGCGGCCATGGACGACGAGTATGTGAACGGGATGATGACCCAATCCGCGAAGATGAACAGCAATGCCGCGATGGCGGTCATGAAGATCATGCTGACAGCTATGGAGTATCTGTATCCGACGGATGCCTTCTTCATGTCCCTGCATCCGAGTGCTGCGGAGCAGACCGGGATGAGGGCTGAACCGACGGCCTGGGATACGACCTCCGCCAGCGAGACGAACCTCCACGGTATGTTGTAGAACATGGCGGCTGCGGTCCCGCCGCATGCTATGACGAATATCCTCTGAACCATGGACATGACGCTTATGAGCATGCTCTCGGTGGCACGCGGGATCCCCACGAACAGGATGTCGCGCATGTCGCTCCATACAGGCCTCATATCCGCTCTGCTGAGTGTGAGGAACAGTTTCCCGCGGTGATACCAGAAGAGTCCCAATCCTGCGGATGCCGCCGATGCGATGACCGTCGCCCATCCCGCTCCGGCAAGTCCCATGTCCAACGTGTAGATGAGAACGGGATCGAGCACGATGTTCACGATCGCGCCGACGATCAGTACGACCATGGACCTCGTGGCTGCGCCCTCGGCACGGATGATCCCGGACACAGTCCCGTCCAGGATGACGAGCGTCCCTGCGAGTACCTGCGGATAGATGTAGGTCCTGCAGAGCCCGTCTATGTCCTGTGCGCCCATCATGCCTATCGCCGGGCCTACGGCAAGGAAGAGCAGAGGGGTGGTGACGACGCCTATAATCAGCGACAGGGTGATGGTCTGGGACGCGAGTCTGTTGGCGCTCCTGTGGTCATGTCTGCCCAGGCATCTTGCAATGGCCGTCGCAGCACCTATCCCCAGACCAGTTCCCAATCCTGCGACTATCCAGTAGAACGGGGAGATCGTGGACACTGCCGATGTGGCGTCCGATCCGAGGCCGGAGCACCATGATGTATCCGCGAAGAGGTTGATCTGCACCACCAGATACGATATCATCAGCGGGAGGAGCATGGAACGTATCGCCTTCTTCGGGTCTCCGAGCATGCGCTCGAGGTCATCCGTCTCCTCCCTGTGCATGTATCTGGATGCACACCTCAGGATATATCACCGTCGTCGTGTCGGGGAAAAGCGGAATAACCCCCATATGCTACAGGGGAGCATGATCCAACTCGATATCCTCTGCGTCGGAGACCTTGTCCGCGACGACGACGGCAACATACTCAGAGCGGACTCCACATCCGTCCTGATACGCGCGCCCGGACGTCTGATCGTCGTGGATCCGAGCACGAATTACATGAGACCCGCCGTCAAGACATCGTTCAAGCAGATCGGGGTGTTCCCCCACGATGTGGACACGGTCATTCTCACGCATGCGCACAGCGACCACGTCGAGAACCTGGACCTGTACAAGAAGGCCAAGGTGCTGGTGCACAAAGGGGGCAAGATGGACATCCCCCGCGCCACTGTGATCGAGGATGAGGAGCTCGAGATATGCCCCGGAGTGAGGATGGTCCACACGCCCGGACACTGCACCGAGGAATGCAGCGTGTTCGTAGATGCCGACCGCAGATACGTGATCGCAGGCGATACCATACCCCTGGAGGACAATTTCAGGAAGAATGTGCCTCCGGCATTGAACACCGATGCGCGCCTTGCCAAGGAGAGCATGGACCGCATCAGGAAGTTCGCTGACGTCATAGTCCCCGGCCACGGGTTCCCGTTCATGGTCTGAGCAGGGTCCATCGACACGTGCCGGTCCCGCAGGAGAAACGTTTAAACACGTGGCAGGTTACGAGAGTTCATCAGGCCGTGCATGCGGTCTGCGAAGGTGAAAACATGATTCAGAGGGAAATGCCCGACACCATTGTCTATGAGTGCCCCGACTGCGGGGAGGAGACGGATCATCAGATACTGAAAGGGAGGATGGGTAAGGCCACTCTGGAGGGGACGTTCAGATGCAACTCCTGCGGCAAGGTCACAAGCGAGACCATCAAGATCCCGGAGCTGATCACGGTCCCCGTCATCTACAGCGACGGAGATGTCTCCGAGACCACATCCACCACGATCGAGAGCAACGACATCATCGAGATCGATGACGAGTTCGAGCTCGACAACGGCATGCACGTCTGCGTGACGCACATCGATGTGGAGGACGGGAAGAAGGTCAAGAAGGCACTTGCCACACGTGTCAAGAAGCTCTGGGTGAAGAGGTTCGACATCCTGAGCGTCAAAGTGTCCGTGAACGACAACCAGAAGACCTATCCTCTGAGGATCGAGGCCGAGCCCGACGATGAGTTCGTCGTCGGAACACAGCTTCAGTTCGAGGATTTCGACTGTCTCATCCACGCCATCAAGACCAAGCACAGTCTCGTGAGGCGCGGTTCCGCCGAGGCCAGGGACATCACCAGGATCTACGGCAAGATCCGCAAGAAGAGGTACGATGTCCTCGCGTTCGACGATGATGAGGAGTTCGACGAAGCGGACTACATCATCGACGACGATGATGACGATGAGTACATGGACGAATGATCGTCCGAGGGCCGGGTTCCGAATGCCCGGCCCATCATCGCATCCTTCATTGTTTCTTGATTATCTCGATTGTATCACGTTCTGATACAATCACAATTCGTCGGATGTGATGTTCCAATAACCTCTTGTCCCGCCGATACGTTCGATGATTCCCTCGGATTTCAGCCTCTGTATCGCACGGGATGCGGAATTCCTGTCGATGCCGAGTTCGTCGGACATGGCGGTTATCGATATCCTGGGGTTCCTTCCGACCATCTCCAGGATCCTCGACTCCGTGGGCGCGGACCCCTCGCGTTCGTCGACGGCGATGGTCACTGTCACCCGATCGGGGCGGTGCTGTTCCCTGAAATGCGGTTGGGGTATCCCGTTCTTGACGCAAAGCGACATCATGCGGGGGATCCCGGAGCCGGCACGTTCCCCGAATCCGATCAGGTTGAACATCTTCATTATCGTGGGATTGCGCGGATCGCTCGTGCCGCCTGCCTCCGCTTTCTCCAACGGGATCCTGAACGTTCCCGGATTGTGTATGATTATGGAGTTCGGTCTTCTTTCGACGACGACCCCTCCTGGCGAGCGGTAGTCCGCATTGGCGATCGCATTCAGCAACGCCTCTCTGACCACTTTGTCCATGCTGCTGTCATCGATCCTCCTCACGGAGTCGTCCAGGACCATTCCGTGTTTCAGAGTTCTGCGGATACGCCTGCAGCATTCGGTGTAGAAGTCGAACAGGTTCCCGGACCATCCGCCGTCATCGGACATCAGGCGGTCGACCCAATCGATCGGGTCATCATCGTATTCCCTGTAGTCAAGACAGAAGCCGTTGGTCTCGAATGATATCGTGTATGCGACTCCGAACATCAGAAGTCCTGCATAAGTGGGCCTGAGCGTGTCCCCGTCATATGCGGCGGCACCGAGGATGCGGAGGAATGATTCATCGCTCATCTCGTTCCAATCGCTGTCCGGTCTCAGAACACGGTAGCTGTTGCGGAATGCGGCGATCGATTTCTTCGACAGGTCATCGATCAGGGATGTCCTTACAACGGACAGGTCGGTGGCCGTCCCGGAGGAATCGACCATCATCGCGGTGATCTCTTCGAGGCTGCATTTGTAGTCGCCCTCTCCATTCCTGCGGAATGCATTGCGTGGATTGTTGTGGGTGTACACGGGTCTCTCCCTGCGTTCGGCGCGGGGGACATCCATGATGATGAGTTTTGCGCCGTCGCAATCCATTATCCTGAGGTCATCGTTCGACAGCAGATTGGTACTGACAAATTCCCTGTTGTTCAGAAGGTTCCAGATGTTCCTGATCTTCCCTTCGGCATCCGAGACTCCCACTACCTTCAGGCCGTTCTCATCCTCTTTCAGGCCGAAGACGATCGTCCCTCCGTCCGTGTTGGCGAAGGCGGAATATGTATCCCAGGCATCACGGGGGATGTCCGCACGTGCTTCCTTCGCCTCGAAATGAACACCTTCTCTGTTCAGGCAGAATCCGTTGGAAACCCTCACCTTTTCCATAATGATAGATTGTATCAATATGATATAATTATTATCTCAATTGTATCATATGCAGAATCGAACCGACTTCTTCAGGATTGGTTCCCGTCATCGAGGATGAAGTCCAATACATCCGATATGTTATCCGACACGACCGTGTGGTCCGCGGCCTCGGATGTGTACGGGTCTGTGGGGTTGAACGCAATGGACATCCCCGAGCTCTTGAACATGGGGATGTCTGTGAACGAGTTGCCTATTGAGACGGTGCGTTCCGCCGTGGTCCCGTATTTCTCGATGAACTGTCTCACATTGACCCCCTTGTCCCTGAGGTCCACGTTCATCTTCCCTTCCCCTGTGAGGCGGCCGTCGTCGTATGCGCAGAGCTCGTCTGCGATGTAATCATCGAAACCGAACTCCTTGGTGAGCATATCCGCTGCGAGGTTGATCCCTCCGCTGATGATTACGCTCCTGATGCCGCAGTCGCTGAGGCATGCGATGGTCTCCTGTATCCCGCCGATGAGGGGCATGTCGCGGAACGTCCTCGCGATATCGCTGAGGCGTGTGTCCGGCTTCTTCGCGGTCCACAGGGCGATGTCTCTTCTCATGAACTCGGGTTCGTCGATCTCGCCGTTGACGAACGCCTGGTAAGAAGGTTCGTTGTCGACCTCGTAGCATTGGTGCACCCAGCACCATGAACTGCGCACCTTGGTCAGGGTGCCATCCATATCGAAGCAGACGAGATCGTATTTCCTCATGGTCCCGTGCATGTATCGGAACTAGATAAGGGGCTTGCCGGTCCGTTCAGCGCTTTCTGAGACCCGCCACGGCTACGACGAAGAACATGGCCGTGACCGCCAGCACGAAAACGATGCTACTTCCGGTGTCGAATCCGAATCCGCCTACGGAGATGTCGAATCCCATGTCCTGCCTGAATGCTTCCACGGTCTCCGTCGGTGCGCCGGCGAACACGGAATCCATGGCCCCGTCGGCGAGGCTGTTGCGGAACAATGCCGCCATGTGACTTGCCGGGATGATCCCGGAGACAGCCTGCATGGCAGCGGGCATGCTGCCCATCGGCATATATATCCCGGTGAGGAAACCGATCAGGACGCTGATCACGGTGAAGAAACCGGAGAAAGCGCCCGGACTCCTGAGGAACGAGGTCATCGCATAGACGATGATGGAACCTGATATTGATGATGGGATCAGGAGCACGGCCGTGGCGAGGATCCCGGATGCGGTCAGAGGGCACCCGCTCAATGCAAGGTATGCGATGCATACGATCATCGCCAGCACGCTCATTAGCATGCCCACGGCGAATGTGCTGAGTATGTATCCGGAAGCAATCGCTGCCGGGCTCATCGGGGTCACCAGGAAGTCCCTGATGTTGCCTCCGGCCCTGTCCTCGATCATCACCTGGAGCGAGCCTGCGGAAGCCGTGACCGGGACGATGCCCAATACTCCGGCCATCACCCAGGCGTCGACGAGGTGCGACATGCCGTCCATGTCAGGATAGGATTCTATGAGCAGGTTCCTGAGGAACAGGAGGTAAAGCATGATGACGATGAGCACGGCCATCATGGAGAACAAGACCGACGAGCGGTCTCTGAGGTAGCAGAGGACGTTCCTCTTGGCCAAGGCCATCGTGCCGTTCATTGGACATCACCCCCGGTTATGGCGATGAACGCATCGTCCAGCGTACCGCTCCTGACCTCGAACGAATCTATGAGCGTTCCAAGGGCCGTGATGATCGGGACCGCATCCGCCGTGCGACCGAGCTCGATCCTGACCGAGCCGGAATCTATCGTGTATGCGACTCCAATGCCCCTCAGGACAGATTCGGCCTTGTCCATATCGGTGGGTACGAAGTCCATGCGGTCCCTGCAGAACCTGTCTTTGATCGAAGACGGTGTCCCGTGCGCGGTTATCGATCCGTGGTCGATTATCACGATATCATCCGCACCGGCGGCTTCCTCCATGTAATGCGTGGTCAGCAGGACCGTCATGCCGTGGTTGCGGTTGAGGTCCATGATCATGTCCCACATCCTCGAACGGGTCTGGGGATCGAGTCCAGAGGTCGGTTCATCCAGAATGAGGAGCTTGGGGCTGTGGACCAAGGCGCGGGCTATGTCCGCCCTGCGCCGCTGCCCTCCGGACAGTTTCCCGTATGGGCGGTCCGAGAACTCGGAAGCATCGGCGATCCCCATAGCATGTTCGACTGCGGAACCCAGTTCCGGATCGGACAGGCCGTACATCGCACCGCGGATCCTCAGATTCTCTCTGACTGTGAGCCTCTTGTCCATCAGGGGGTCTTGGAACACGACGCCTATGTCGGATTTGACCGACGCATCGGACACATCCTTCCCGAATACGGACACAGAACCGGAATCCATCTCCTGCAGGGCGCAGATGATGGATATCGTAGTGGATTTCCCGGCACCGTTGGGTCCGAGGAAGGCGAAGAACGATCCTTCCGGAACGGAGAACGATATGCCTTTGACGGCTTCCACATCGCCGAATGATTTGCGGAGTTCCTTTATGGACAGGGCATCCATGGACATGCATGGTCGAAGGTCGATATAACGGATGGGCCGCCACGTTTTGACCTTAAGAAGGTTCTATATGCACATTGCCATTCAGAGACCATGATCACGATAATCGGAACAGGACACGTTTTCAATCTGGCGGAGCCTGTGTCGTTCATCGTGAAGAACACCTGGCCCGATGCCGTTCTCATCGAGCTTGATGTGGCGCGTTATGAATACCTTATGAAGAAGCAGGCCGAGCCCTCCGACGAGGATGATACCAAGGAAATGTCCGCGATATACAGACAGACTGCGAAGTATCAGCAGAAGATGTCGGAAGAGAACGGCACGCAGGTAGGCGGGGAGTTCCTCGCCGCGGTCAACACCGGACGTCTGGCCGGCGCCGAGATCATACCGATCGATACCAATGCGATGCAGGTCCTCAACGATATGTGGGCCGAGATGTCCTTCGGAGAGAAGCTCCGCTACAGGCTCTCGGGGATATCAGACGGCATCGGCGGTGTCAAGAAGGTCGACAGCGTCCAGAAGAGCTTCGCCGAGGATGAGGAGCGCTACATCGAGAACATGAGGCGGAAGTATCCCACGCTGGTCCGCAAGCTCATCGACGAAAGGAACGAGCATATGGCGGAGCAGATCAACAGGGCCTCCGAGACATACCACAACATGGTGGTGGTCGTCGGGGATGCCCATGTGGAGGGTATCTGCAGACTTCTGACGGACCCTCAGATCAGAAAGATCCGTCTCGCCGATCTCCGCGACAGGGAGAGGATGGACGGCATTAGGGCCATGATATGGAACGGGGATGTGAAGGAATGATCGTAAAACTGCTTGCATTCACACAGAACGCGGATGCCATATGCGCGGCCGCAGGGAACTCCTGCTATTCCGAGCGTGCATCCTACGAGATCGTCGACGACATCGATTCCGAGAAGATCCTCACACGCATCGTCGGTATGGGACACCATTCCGTCCTGGAGCATGCTGTTTTCACATTCTCAGTCGAAGGGGTATCCCGTGCGCTGACCCATCAGCTCGTCAGGCACAGGGTCGCATCTTACTCCCAGCAGAGTCAGAGGTACGTGTCCATGAGGGAGCCCACCTTCGTGACACCTCATACGGTCGAAGGCAACGAGGAAGCCTCCAAGGTGTTCGAAGAGACCATGGCCGCGATATGGGAGGCATACGGCAAGCTGGAGTCCATGGGGATCCCGGCCGAGGATGCAAGGTATCTCCTGCCGAACGGATGCACCACGAACATCACGATAACAATGAACGCACGCGAGCTTCTGCACTTCTTCTCGCTCAGATGCTGCAACCGTGCGCAGTGGGAGATCCGCGAGATGGCCGACAGGATGCTGGAGCTCTGCATGGAGGTCTCCCCGGTGATATTCCGCGAAGCCGGTCCGCCGTGCATGAGGGGCCCCTGCCCGGAGGGAAAGCTCACATGCGGCCACCCCCGCAGATGAGTTCCCGTCCGATTCCGTATATATACTGAAAGGAGATGGGTCCGCATGAGCACGTTCAAAGACCTTTGCACAATCATGGAATCCCTCGATCCGTCCACTTTCGGGCAGATCATGGCAGAGAAATCCGCCGATGTACTGACGGGACTCGCAGGAATCACATGCGACGGCGTGGACGCATTGGCCATCTACACCGATCTGGTGCTCTGTGCGGTCGCCGCCGACGGGAAGCTCGCTGAAGAGGAGTACTATCTCATCAAGCCGATCCTGGACATCCTGGCCGACGATGACGTCTCCTTCGAGGATGCAAAGCATATTTTCGTAGCAGCCGGTCTGGACAAGCCGAAGGAGTACAAGGCAGCCATGAACAAGACCGTGGACCTGTTGGGACTCGTCTCTCCGGAGCTGAAGGATGACATCATACTCGTGTGCATGATGATCTGCTCGGTCGACGGGAAGGTCTGCGCCAAGGAGAAGCGCTGGATAAAGAAGCTCATAGAATGAGCGTATTCGGGAGGGTTTCTCCCTCCTCCATACGTTCGGCGTCCGTTTCGGCAGGTTTCCGTTGCTGTGCATCAGCCGTTCCAATTTTTCAGTGACTAATCTTTAAATATAAAATCCTCTTAATCGGGTTTACTCGGTGAATGATATGGGAAGAATAAGACCCACCTACATCAAGAGAGTGTCCATCGACCTCCTTAACAAGTACCCTCAGGCCTTCAGCAAGGACTTCGAGGCCAACAAGGAAATGGTCAGCACACTCACGGATGTCTCATCGGTGACAATGAGGAACAGGATCGCAGGATACATCACCCGCTACCTGTCTCACCCTGAGGCATAAACGCCTTAACTTAACCATTTCCGCAGCTTTTGCCCGCGTGGGGTAGCTTGGATATCCTGTGAGATTGCGGATCTCTTGACCCGGGTTCGAATCCCGGCGCGGGCACCATACCTTATGGTCCTTTGGTGTCTCAGCCTGTCTGTTCAGGCTGTTCCGTTCTTTCAGGCCGAAGGCATCGACATGCATCCCGATCGGATGAACTTTCAGAATCAGAATATGGGGCCGAAGCCCCTAAGTGAGTTTCAGTGGGTCTTCTTTGTGATGTCTGCGACACCGCCGATGACCATGAGCACTGCTCCGACGATTCCGATGTAGGTACCGTAGGAAGCACTGACCGAGATCTTGGCGAGTCCGGATACCTCTGCGCTGTCTGCAAGGTCTGTGGTGTAGAGCACCATCAGGACGATGGAGACGATTGCGAGGATCAGAGCAAGGATTCCGAAGATCTTGCTGGCCATATCGTTCTTCACGAACATGGGGAGAACGGTGGCGAGGATTCCGATGACACCGCAGATGAGTGCGACAAGGGGCGCGTATGTGTAGTTGCTGAGTTCGAAGTCGCTGAGTTTGACGTCCTGACCGAAAATGGTGGTCACGGTCGCATCCGAATAAAGGTCCCATCCGGAGAATCCATAAGTCTTGGCGCTTGAAGCAATGCTCCAATCCACGGAACCCCACTGGAGGAACACGCAGATGACCATCAGGATTGCTCCGATGATGCCGAACATTCCAATTAATTTTCCAATCGACATATGTAAGTCCTGCATTTCTGCAGATCGAACTGTATTTACAGGAATATAAACCGAGCCTATCGGATTCCCTTCCGATATGCTGGCCAGCATGTCTGGATGTGTGTGGGATAAGCCGTTTCTGAGAATGGAATGGTAGGGGGTGGTCCCCATCAGTTTTCAGAAGGTTCCTCGGGAGCGGGCCATACTTCCCTGGTGATCTCGAAGTCGCCGGGCGGCAGGATCCTGGAGATCTCCTCCTCCGGCACATCGAAGCGCTTGGCCATCTCGTTGGACATGCGTCCCGTCTTCTTCCCGGGACGGATCACCATGTAGCGGTCGGACTTCTCGAAGCATTCGACGGGTCCGCACATGACCTTCCTGGAGCCCTGGAAGTAGATCTCCCCTACGGCGAGCTCTATCGGGAGGTGGTGCTCGTAGTTCCTCTTCCCGCGTATGATGAATGCGCCTCTGGGGACGAACTCTCCCGGGTTGGGGGTCTTGCTGACCTGGTCCGGATACACCCAGAATGCAGTTCCCTCCGAGAGGGCGGCTATCCATGATTTGGATTGGGCGAGTGCGAACTGGCAGCTCTCGCGCAGCTCCTGGTCGGATGCCTTCGCTCCTTCCTTGACGATGACCGACGGTGCGCCATGCACATCTGCGTGGGCATACAGGTCGCCGTCCTTCAGATGCTTCTTCACGACGTTGTCGTTGGTGTGCGCATCTCTTCCGGCTATCACAAGTTTTCCGCCGCTGGTTATGAACCATTTGTAGCGTTCGAACCAGAACTGCTTGGTAGGCTGGGCCTTTCCGGCGGCCTCCAGCTTGGCTTTGTCTATTCCCTTCTGGACCTTGGCGAGTTCGGCACGGCTCTCGGTCAGCGCCTCCTCCGCACGTTTGGCCTTCTCCCCGACCTCCTTCCCCTTCTGGTAGAGGTCGGAGGCGTTCGCATCCAGGCCCTTGGTGTAGTCCAGGGTGATGGTGTGGCCCTCGAATGTACCCGTGACCAGGTTCTTCGACGGATCTATCGATGTGACGAACGGGATCTTGGACGCTCCTTCCTTGAGCTTGTCCCATGTGAGTTTGGACGACTGCTCGTTCAGGACGCTTAGGAGTTCGCTGACCTTCGCGTAATCCGTGTACAGCGCCTCGGCCTTGACACGGAGGTCATCGCACTGTTCGCGGTACTCCTCCAGTGTCTCCTCCTGCTTCCCGATCCTCTTCATGAGCTTCTCGACCCTAGGATCTACGAAGGCCTCCTCCTCTGCCTCCCCGATCTGCTGCATGTACGCATCGATCACCTGGGAGATCGTCTCGTACCTCTTCTTCTCCAGATCGGAGTGGGACACCAGGTCCACGGGGGCGAAGTCCTCGATGAGTCCGTCCTTGAGGAATGCGGTCGGTTCGGGGATGTCCAGGACCTTTGCCACGATGTCCCTCATCGACGAGTACATGCGTCTGAGGGTCTCGTCATCCACGTCGGATGCGGGAGTGGACTTGTCGATGCCGACCCTGTCGCAGATCTCCTCTGCATACTGTCCTCCGAGGTTCACGGAGGTCGCCAGCGTCCTCACGGCATCTGAATCGGAGGTTCTGAATGACGATATGAAATCCTCTTCGGAGGATGTCGTGGGGTCGAACCTGCTCTTCGGCATGATGTACGGCTCGCCCGGGCGGGTCTTCCTGTCCCTCCATGTCTTCTGAATAAGGCAGTTCAGGATGGTCCCGTCCTTCACCAGGAGGACGTTGCCTCCGCCGAACATCTCGAATATGAGCTGGTAGTCGCCGTCCGATTTCGACAGGCTCATCTCCACGATACGGTCGAACCCGATCTGTCTGACCCCGTTCACGCGGGCATTGTCCAGATATTTCCTGAGGAACGATGCGAACGATGTCGGGAGAGTGGGCGTCTCCGGCTTGACGGACGGGCTGTAGAGCCATTTCTTGTCCTTGAAGAAGAGCTCCTTCTTCCCGGAACCCTGGACGTTGATCCTGAAAAGGACATTTCCTGCGCCCCAGTGGTATATCTTGTCCATGTGGGCGCCTTCGAGACCGGACAGTTCGGTCACGACCGAACGCACATCGAAGGAACTCATCTCTTTCTTCATGGATACCCGATTGTCCGATTGTTCTGATAAAGGTTGTTCGGATACGTTGGTCTCATCGGCCGATCTATAGTTGCACGGGGTTACTATATGGCTCTTAGAACTGCACAAAACCCTCATTACAGCAATCTTTACGTATCGTGATCGATGGGAATCGACATTGAAAATATCGATACGGGGTGGAAGGAATCTTGGGCCTCTAAGAAGACCTCTGCGGCATTCCATAATACAGATGGAGGTCGTATGATCATCAGTCGCAGAGATAAAGGCGAGTACAAGGCTGACATGCGACTTATGGCGGGAACCTGATTCTGTTGAAGCCGTTTCTTATATCATTTCTTATATCATTTCTTATATCATTTTCAGTATCACATTAGCATCATTATTAGCATCACATTAGCATCACATTAGCATCACATTAGCATCACATTAGCATCACATTAGCATCATTTTTTACTTCAGACCCATCTCAACATAATGTCAAAACGGTTTCATTTTGGTTGACATAGACATATGCTGGCACACCAGAAAAGAAGAACAAAAACAGATTGAATATGTATAGGGGATTAGCATCACATTAGCATCACATTAGCATCACATTAGCATCATTCCGGTATCATGATGATTTGCATTTGAGTCGGATTCTCATTCCGAACGATACAAAACTTGCAGCCTATCGGCACAATAACATTCTGCGGATCGACTCATCAACGAGATGAGAAAAGAATCAGATCCTGATATCGCAGATCCTTATGTCCATCGATTCCAGGCCGGATATGATCTTCTCGATCGATGATTCCGGACAATCGTCATCGAGACCGAACGTCCTCAGCTCCAACGAGCACATGACCCTCATGCAGTCCATCTCAGACATGGGCGACGCACCTTCGGCGATCGTCTTGATCACGCTGCCGAGCGAACCCGAGAATGCTATGAGCTTCAGATCGAATTCGGGATCGTCTATCAGACCTTCCCATGATTCGGCATGGTCTGTCATCCAATCCTTGTAAAACGATATGGCGTATTGGAACATGTCCCATTTGTTGTGGGCCACGGACAGGAGCTCTGCGATGCGTGGGGATCTGTACGAAGCGTAGATCTGGATGCAGGTGGGGAAGCAGAGTATCTGTCTTTCGGACGGATCCGGGCCGAGGACCTGGTCCATTACCGCGGAGGCCTCCTTGAAGGCGATCTTCGCGATGTCCATGAAGATCTCGTCCTTGCTCTTGTAGATGTTATAGAGGCTTCCGTTGAGTATCCCTGCCTTCTGGACGATCTGCCTGGTGGTGGTCTTCTCGTATCCCTGTTCCACGAACAGCTTGATCGATTCCTCCAGGATGCGGTGACGGGTCTCGTCCGTCTTCTCGCTCCTGCTCTTCGCCCTTGCATTAAGGCGTTCCCTGGCGATGGAATGCTCCATTTTCCTCTTCTCCTCGCTCTCCTGTGATTGTGGATTGGGCTCTGCCGTATTTATCGCCACCGAATCGCGGCTCCCTTTCTGCTTCGGGATGCTTCGTATGGAGATTTGAGCACGTTCAAAATACTTAAATAGTTCGTAATTTTGAGCGCGTTCAAAGGTGAATAGGATATGTTCGAGAAATACGCTCAGCATGTTCAGAGGCACCCGAAGACCATAATCGCGCTTTGGATCGTCGCCCTCATCGTTGCGCTGCCGTTCGCAGCGAACGCAGGAGACGTTCTGAACTACGATATGACCTCCATGAAGGGCCTCGATTCGGAGTCGAGCAACGGCCAGGATATCGTTGACGACTACTTCGGAAGCAGTTTGAATTCAGATACCATATTGGCGGTTCCGTACGATGACGCTGCGGAACTCGGTCAGATCGAATCCGTGTTCCTCCCCAGATTGGGAGAGGTCCTGCAGGACCGCTACGGGAACGGTCTGACATACACGGCGATGGGTGCTTTCAGTCATGACGGCAGCCAGTCCGGTGTTTTCCTTCTGTCGTTCATATTCTCTGATGACATTTCGGCCATGGACGAGATCGGAAAGCTGAGGAGCGCAGTCGCCTCCGCGGTCAACGAATCCGGTCTCGACATCGACACATACGTCACCGGAACGATCCCTATAGCGTACGATACGCTGGAAGGGGCCAACGCAGATGTGGCCAAGATCGATCCCCTGTCGATCCTCCTGATCCTTCTGCTCCTCGGACTGTTCTTCTACACTCTCGTGACAGCGCTCGTCCCTCCGATAGTCGTCGGAACGGCATACGGTATCATCCTCGCCCTGACGTTCGCTCTCGGACAGTTCCTCGACATATTCTACATAACCAAGACAATCGTGCTCGTCTCGATGCTCGGTGCCGGATGCGATTACTCCGTGTTCATCATCGCAAGGTACAGAGAGGAGCGCATCTACAACAACAGGGACAAGGAGGCTGCTCTCACAGAGGCCATCAAGTGGGCCGGTGAGTCTGTGTTCACATCCGGTCTTGCGGTCATAATCGGATTCGCGGTCATGGCGACATGTTCGTTCAGTCTCGTCTCCACGATGGCCGTAGTCCTCGCGCTCGGAATAGTCTTGGCCATGCTCGCCGCGCTTTCGCTCATCCCCGCGGTCATCGCCTTGGTCGGAGACAAGATCTTCTGGCCCAGGACTGTCGATGACTATTCCGGAAAGAGCAAGATGCGCTCCGGATTCTACGGACGCTGCGTCATGGCATCCAGGAAGTACTTCTCCTTCGCAGGGAAGTTCTCCACCAAGCATGCAGTCCCCATAGTGGTCGTCGCGATCCTGCTCACAGTACCTCTCGGATACGTAGCTTTCACATCCGAGACCTCGTTCGACATGATCAGCGTCATGCCCGATTCCGAGGCAAAGGACGGAGTCCACACCATAACAGACAACACAGACGGCGGATACATGATGCCCACATACGCCCTCATCGAGTCCGATGAGGCGCTCGCCATGTTCAACGAGTACGATCTCTCGAAGGCGGGTATGGGCAAGGTCAGCACATTGACCTGGACCGAACAGGGAATGGCCCGCATAATGGCCATCCAGAGCGGTCTGGTAGGCGCTTCGATCCTGGGCGGACAGCCTGGAGCCCTGCAGGCTGCGGACAGCAACATAAGCCTCGCTCTCGGACCCACCCCGTGGGCATACCTCTACGATGCCGCACAGAAGGTCGCCACCAAGGCGGTCTACGATAAGGCGGTCGCTGGGGGCATGGACGCTACAACCGCTGCCGCATTCGCTGCGAGCGCAGTGACACCCGAGGTCGTCAACAAGGCCATCGTCGGCAACGCCGCGCTCCCCGACATGATCACCACGCCTCTCAACGAGTTCTTCGAGAAGTACCACGCATGGGGCAAGGCTCCTTCGGATTACCTCGTGGACGGTCTCCCGATGACGATCTCCGGACTCATCGACTACCAGCTGAACGTCGGTGCCGGACTGATCTCCGCCAACGGAAGCGACATGGACGGAAAGTACGTCAAGGTCATGATAATCGTCAAGGACGAGCCCATGTCCTCTCAGTCCATGGATTCCATCGGAACCGCCAGGGACGTCATGGCCCAGTTCTCCGAGGACAACCAGTGGGTCCAGGGAACATGGGTCATCGGAACCGGTGCCATCCTGTACGACATCTCCGAAACCGTCAACGGCGAGTTCCATCTGATCGAGATCGGTGTCATAGTCCTGATCTACTTCCTGCTGCTCTTCGTGCTGGGAGTCTACTTCACACCGATAAGGTCCCTCGCGACGATTATGATGAGCGTCATATGGACACTTGGAATGCTGAACCTGGTCTTCGGAACCATGATGGGTCTCGAAGTGATCTGGATTGTGCCCATCGTGCTGTTCGTCATATGTCTCGGACTCGGAATGGACTACGATATCCTGCTGACCACCCGTATAAGGGAGGGCAAGCTCAAGGGACTCTCCAACGACGAGGCCATCGAGAACGCGCTCTCCTGGTCCGGATCCATCATCACCCTCTGCGGTCTTATCATGGGCGGAACGTTCCTGACGCTCCTCCTGTCCGGATCCAGCATGCTCCAGGAGGTCGGATTCGCACTCGGATTCGCCATCCTGGTCGACGCTCTGTTCGTCGTGCCCTATGTCGTTCCCGCGCTCATGCACCTGATGGGAGACTGGAGCTGGAAGGGCCCCAAGTTCCTCGCCAAGCGCAGGGCGATCGACACCGAAGCTCAGAACGAGCAGTGAACCAAACCTCAATGCCCCCGAAAGGGGGCAAAAACCCCTCCATTCTCCATCAATCCGCATCATTGCGGGCTTCGCATAATGCAGAGGGCCTCTGGCGAATAGGAACCTTTATGAATGAGTTTCTAATACGCTGATTTACAATTGCCGCCGTGGCTAAGGGGTATAGCGACGCCTTGGTAAGGCGTAGGTCGTGGGTTCGATTCCCATCGGCGGCTCCATGCTTTTTTTTTACCCGTTCCAGTGTCCGAATGACTGCATCGTTCTTTCACGGGCCCAGGCATCCGATCGGCACCACAATGACCCCGTCATCGCGTTTGTAGGTCAAACCTGTAGATGTCAGGACCATCTTGAACTCCGGTCTGCGCTTCCCCTCTTTAACGACCTTGTCTTCCAGGCGGTTGAGGTTCTTCGCTCCGTCGTCGGCATAGCCTCCGCCGAGTTTCATCTCTATAGCGCCCCACCTTCCGTCATCCGTCTCGACTATGGCATCCACTTCCAGGTCGTTGTTGTCGTGATAGTGTCCAACTCTTCCGCCCATGGCCTCCGCATAGGTCCTGATGTCGCGGTCGCATAGGGTCTCGAAGATGAATCCGAAGGTCTGGAGATCGTTCATCAGTCCGTCCGAATCGAGGCCGAGCAACGATGCGGCGATGGATGGGTCGGTAAGCTGACGTTTGGCCGATTCCCTGAGTGGCGTTTTGGAACGGGCCGAATTGCCGCATGCGGGAATGTCTTCGGTGACGTAGGTGTCCCTCAGGGCGTTGCAATACGATGAAATGGTCTTGGACGTGGCCATAGCGCCGTTGGATTCGGCATATGTGCATACATTCGATGTTATGGTCTTCAGCGAGGCCAATGTGGATGTGTTCTTGGCCAGAGAGCGTAGGATGTTACGGACCAGGAGCGGGTCGCGCCTCACACCGTCCGAGAGGGATATTCCGCCTCTGCAGATCGATTTCACATATTCGTCGGCCAATACCGGTCTTTTGTATCCGTTCGTCACGGCCTGGGGCCATCCGCCTCTGACGGATATGTCAGCGATGTCGCGCACAGTGTGTTTGGATTCTCCGTACCTGAGCGGTTCGCCGCGGAATAGTCCGGCCATGGACACATTGCCGTTGGATTCCCTGGACTCGTAGAGGCTCATCGTCCTCATGGTGACGAATCCGAACCTGCCCGATCTGGTGTGTATCCGATCATTATCCGTAGGCATGGATGAACTTGTCATGATGAACCGGCCGGGAGTGCTTTCCCCATCCATTTCACATCCGATCGCATACTGCAATTGCGGAAACGTCTGCCATTCATCGAGTAATCTTGGAGAATCACCTTGTAGGATCGACGAGGGGTCGGTCTTCGCGACGAGCATCATGTTCAGGTCGCGGGGATCGGAGAGGTATGCCTGGCTGTTCGAGAAGTGTCTGCCAGTCTCTGTTTTACCGCATCCTCTGAGTCCACTTATAGAAACGGCACCCTTGTTCGATAGTTCAGATCGAATGGCGACATCGGCAATCCGTGGCCAGTACTCTGCGGTCATGCAGGTTTCCACGTATTCCATCTATAACATTGTTCCCAGAAATGAGGAAGTCCATTTCCCCATTTCTGGGAAATTCATTTCCTCAAATCAAGGAAATGCGTAGCTGAGTATCCCACACGGGCATGATTCAGGATCAAAAATAGGAAAGAAAGGGGAAAATCGCTGCCCCCGAAGGGGCAACTGTAGTTTCATCTCATCAGGTAGAACACGAACCCGGACCAGATCTTCGGGAAGAAGAATGTGGTCTTCTTGGGCATGCGCTTCCCGATTATGGACAGATCCCAGATCTTCTGGAGGCTCGGGGCGTTGAGGATGATCGCAAGGTCGTACTCCTTCGAGTCCAGTTTGGCCAGGGCGGAATCCAGCTCCGCATCGTACGACACGTCCGCCTTCCCCTCATCGGACTTGTACACGCCCTTGAGGATCTTCTCCTGTACGACGTATGTGTCCAGAGTCCACATGGGGTCTTCCTTGCCGTCGTAGTCCGCGAAGTAGCATGCGCCTGTCTTGAACGCCAGTCCCATCATGTGGTCTCCGAGGCCTGCGATCATCTCGTCGCGTGTGGTCTCGGTGAGCTCCAGGGCCTTGGAGATCCCTTTGATGGCATTCTTCTCGGATATGTCCCCTGCCTTCACGAGCCTGTGCGTAGGCCATATGACGAGTCCCTCGTCGTTGGCGGGGACGAGCGT
This sequence comes from uncultured Methanomassiliicoccales archaeon, assembly GCA_934702355.1. Taxonomy (GTDB): domain Archaea; phylum Thermoplasmatota; class Thermoplasmata; order Methanomassiliicoccales; family Methanomethylophilaceae; genus Methanoprimaticola. Next base: position 38,224 of record CAKUXX010000003.1, on the reverse strand, counting down.
CGCAAGGACATACTGCTTCTTCTCGTCGTCGGGATTCTCGAGCGCATAGTTGAGAGCGGTCTCGTATCTGTGGTGACCGTCGGCGATGAGCATCTTCTGGGAGCTGAGCTCCTCGGTCATCCTGGATGTGATGGCGGGGTCCGAGATCCTGTAGTATCTGTGCTCGACTCCGTCGCTGTCCACGTACCTGTATACGAGTGCCTCGTTGTTCCTCACATCCTTGGAAAGCTCCGGCGAGAGGCCGGGGACGATGCCGAATATGGATTCGAGGTGGGCTTCCATGTCCCTGAGCAGGTTGAGGCGGTCCGCCTTCACCTTGGAGAAAGTCTCCTCATGAGGGATTATGTTCCCCTCTTCGTACTTCTCGGTCTTCAGTATGCCCACAATGCCTCTGCGCGTGCGGGTGGTCCCATTGTCGTCGAATGTCTGCTCGTAGATGTAGAATGAGTCGGAATCCTGTTTCAGGCTTCCGTCGGTGATCCACGCATCAAGTTCTTTGCGGGCATTGTGGTACCTTTTGTCCGGATCCGGAAGCAGCGTGAGTCTTGTCACGTTGTGTTCCTTGGACTGGAGCTCCTTCAACGCATCGGGCCCTATGACGTCATAAGGCGGGGAGATGCGGTCTCCGACGTGCTCGCCGGCCCTGATGTTGGGCCTGTATCCTGGAAAAGGCTGAAAGGTTACCATATCCTGCTGACCTCGATGCGAAGGATGGCATGCCGATATTTGAACGCGCATGGTTGCATGCGGGGATCGGGTCGCTTTCGATATGTCTGTCGCAGTATCTTGTCAGGTGATGTTCATTCATAGAACTCAATCCCAAACGTGCTGTAAACGGATGAAAATTCAATCCCAAACGTGCTGTAAATTTTTGCTGGGTATCGGAAGAATGATTATTAACAATCCAACGTTGATGATTCACCCGTGTTCAAGCGTAAGGTCTGGAATGAGCTGAAGCACTGGAAGGACAACTGGGCCGGTAGATATGCGGTCCTGGTCGAAGGTCCGCGCCGTGTAGGAAAGACCACGATCGTCAGAGAATTCGTTAGATCCGAATACAAATCATCGATAGTCATCGATTTCTCGCAGAACGATCCTGTGTTGAAGACGGTCTTCGAGGAGTATCGTACATTGGACGATTTCTTCGGACAGCTGCAGGACCTGACAGGCGCAATCTTGTATGAAAGACAAAGCGCCATAGTCTTCGACGAAGTGCAGCGCTATCCGAAGGCCAGGCAGATGATCAAGCATCTCGTGGAAGATGGAAGGTATGATTACATCGAAACGGGCACTTTGATATCGATAAAGAAGAACGTCCGCAATATACTGATCCCTTCGGAAGAGATGACCGTGCAGATGAGACCTATGGATTTCCAGGAGTTCATGTGGGCCACGGGCTCCCCGTTCCCTGAGGATTACTTGAAGAGATGTTTCGATGAAGGTACGGCTGTCTCACGTGCCATCCACGAGGAGATGATGGGAAAATTCGCTGTGTACATGGCTGTGGGCGGTATGCCCCAGTGCATAGCGGAATACGTCCGTACGGGGCGTTTCACAGAAGTCGAAGTGGCGAAGCAGTCCATACTCGATCTCTACAGGGATGATATTACAAAGATCCGTGAGCCCACAGGGTCGAAGGCAAGGGCAATCTTCAAGAACATACCTTCGGCGCTCTCTAAACGTGAGAAGACCTTCTCTCCTGCGGACATCGCAGTCGGCTCGAGAAGCAGGGATTACATCAACGCCATCGATTGGCTTTCCGAATCGAAAACGGTCAACATATGCTACCGGTGCACGGATCCAGACCCTGCTTTGGATTTCCACATCGACACGAACTCGTTCAAGGTGTACATGGCGGATTCGGGTCTTCTGATGACCATGGCATTCGGTTCCAACAGTGCGAAGGACGAGATATACGACATGGTCCTGAATCGCAATCTGGGATTGAACCGCGGGATGTTGTTCGAGAACGTCGTGGCGCAGGAACTTGCGGCCAAAGGCTACAGATTGGCATTCAGCAAGCGCAGGTCCGAGAACAACACATACGGCCTGGAGGTGGATTTCGTCATAGCCGATGGGCGCAGCATCGTCCCGATCGAGGTCAAATCCGGTGAGAGATCATCGTCGCACAAGTCATTGGATGATTTCCTGGAGACATATGGGCGCAGGATCGAGCGTGCGTACGTCATCCATCCCAAGAATCTGAGGGTGGACGGGAAGATCGGTTACTTACCGATCTACATGACGATGTTCATATGAGTGCGGGGGTGACCCCCGCGTAAAAAGGTCAGTTCTTGGGGCTGTACAGTCCGACGATCGTCTTCTGCCCGAGGATGTGGTCCATCATGGCGAAGTACAGCTCGTTGAGCAGGAACCCTCTCTTGAGGCCGAGTTCCGTGTCCAATGCATATGCCGTGATGGTGTAGCGGTGGGCCTTGTCCGGAGGGGCGGGGCCTCCGTATCCGGTGGCCTCCTCCACGCTGTTGGGGGATGCTATGCTGTGCCAACTGTTGCATCCTTCGACGAAGTCCCCGGACCTGTGGGATTCCCCTTCCTTGAGTTCGGGTCTCTTGAGGTCGCAGAGTGTCCAGTGCACCCAGTTGAATCCGCTAACGGCGACAGCATCGTAGTCGTCCATGATGACCGCGAAGCTGACGGTCCCCTCGGGAGCATCGGATATCCTAAGAGGGACGGAGAGCCCGGGCATGCCGTTGACGAAGATATCCCCCTTGGATCCGAATCTGTCCTCGATCCATCCGTCCTTTATCGCATCACAGATGACTTCCATCTCAGACACCTCAGCAGATCCTGGGGACGGGGTCTCCTGCGGGGGCCTCGAGGATCCTCCTTCCTCCGACCTCTGTCCTCATGACGACCCTCTCCGGACCGTCCACGGCATGGCCGATGATGGCGGCATCCTTTCCTTCGGGGGTCCTTCTGATGGCCTTGAGGACCTCCTCTGCCATCTCGGGGACGACTCCGATCACCGCCTTTCCCTCATTGCCGATGCTGAGCGCATCTATTCCGAGGAGGTCGCATGCGTTGACCACGCCGTCCCTTAGGGGGATGGCGTTGTAGTCGATGTCCATGCCTATGTGTGATTTGGAGCACCACTCGTTCAGGGTGTTGGCCAGACCTCCGCGGGTGGGGTCCTTCATGGCCACTATGCCTCCGACCTTCAGTCCCTCGGCGATCATCTTGTTGAGCGGCGCGACGTCGCTCTGGACCTCGCTCTCGAAGCCGTATCCCTCGCGGAACGACAGGAGGGCGATGCCGTGGTCTCCCATGTAACCTGATACGATTATGGCGTCTCCGGGCCTGACGCTGGAATCCGTGCACCATCTGTTCTCCACCTTCCTGTACTCGGCCGCTTTCGCGAGGTTCGAGTCGAGGTAGGGAGATCTTTTCCCTACGGCGGATGTGGACATGACCATCTGATCGACAGCTCCGGATTCAACGACCTTCGTGTCGCCTGTCGCGATCGGGACGCCGCATCCTGCTGCGGTCTTCCCCATGGAGTCCATGACCCTGTCGACGATGTCGATGTCCAGGCCCTCCTCCATAATGACGGAGCAGGCCAGGGCTATGGGGGTCGCACCCATGACCGAGATGTCGTTCACGGTCCCGGCAACCGATATCTTGCCTATGTCCCCTCCCGGGAAGAACAGGGGTTTGACGGTATGGCCGTCGATGGTGAACACCACATCATCCACTACGGCGGAATCGTCCATGGAATCGAGTGGAACGTCCGCGTTCATCTTAGGGAAATGATTGGTGATATGCTTGGACAGGAACTCCTGCATGAGCTCTCCGCCCGCCCCGTGGTTCAGGACAACCTTCGACATGAGTGGGGCATCGGGGAACGTGAATATCATAGTTAGTACGTCGACGTGTTCCCGGTACGGGATGAGGGGGGTGGAAAATCCCTCAACTCACCCAATGAAAACACCCTCAACTCACCCAATGAAAACACCCTCAACTCACCCAATGAAAACACCCTCAACTCACACAATAATATTAATCAAGAATTCCTATTCTGTGTCATGGGGAAGTACTATCCGCGTATCGTGGATGCCGAAATCCAGGAAAAATTAGGCTTGTTCGGGGCTGTTGTGGTAGTAGGTCCCAAGTGGTGTGGCAAGACGACATCTGCAGAAAGGTGCTCGAAAAGTACACTCTTCATGCAGGATCCGGCCAAGGTCGACTTATACAAGATTCTTGCCAAAACCAACCCTTCCAAGCTGTTGGAAGGCAAGAAACCCCGTCTCATAGACGAATGGCAGGAGGAACCCGGACTGTGGGATGCCGTCAGATTCGCCATCGACCGCGGTTCGGGTCCGGGCTCATTCATACTCACGGGTTCAGTAACGCCGGCCAAGGAGTCGGTCCGTCATACAGGCACAGGTCGGATAGTCAAGGTGGTGATGCGCACCCTGAGCCTGTACGAGTCGGGGGATTCCACAGGCGAGGTCTCCCTGTCAACCCTGTTCGACGGCATACAATCGGTGTCCGGGGCATCCGCATTGGATTATCCGGCGGTATCGGAGATCCTGGTCCGCGGCGGTTGGCCCGAATCGATAGGCAGGAACGTCAAGGATGCGCACGGGATCGTGGCAGGATACTGCGAATCGATATTGGATTCCGACATCAATCTGCCGGACGGCCGTAAGCGCAACAAGCAGTGGATGAGGCAGATCCTCAGATCCCTTTCGAGGCACACGGCCGCAGGCGCACCGAATACGACGGTGCATGCGGATGTGACCTCCGAATCCGAAGGCGGCATGAGCATCAACACCGTCTCGGACTACATATCCGCATTGAAGGACATCTATGTCGTGGAGGATCTGGAGGCCTGGAGTCCGAAGCTGCGTTCCAAGATCGCGATCCGCACCTCCGATGTGAGGCACATGTCCGATCCTGCGATCGCCGCATACTTTCTCAACGCGGGGGCGAAGGATCTGGAGGCGGATCCCAACACGTTCGGGCTGCTGTTCGAATCTTTGGTGGTAAGGGATCTGAGGGTCTACTCACAGAAGCTTGCGGGAAGCGTGTTCCATTATCGTGACTCCGAGGGTCTGGAGGTTGATGCGATAGTGCATCTCAACGACGGAAGATGGGGCGCGATAGAGGTCAAACTCGGTACGTTCGCCGTGGATGCGGGTGCCAAGAACCTTCTGAGGCTGTCAAAGAGGGTCGATGCCGAATCCATGAACCCGCCGAGCTTCCTCGCAGTGGTGACGGCCACCGGATACGCATACACCCGCGAGGACGGTGTCCATGTGATTCCCATAGGCTGTCTCCGCGACTGATACGTGTCCGTTCACGTGTTTAAGAATAAATATCGAAGCATGCATGGACGTACAAGAGGAATAGCGATGGTATCCAAGAGGCTTCAGGAGATTCCAGCGTCAGGCACGATAGCAATTTCGAACCTTGTCAGTCAGATGAAATCAGAGGGCGTCGACATAGTCTCGTTCTCCATGGGGGAACCCGATTTCACGACACCGCAGAACATCATAGACGCATGCTGCGATTCGCTGGACAGGGGATTCACCCATTACACACCCTCCCTCGGGATACCCGCACTGAGGAAGGCCGTTGCGGACGTCACCCGCGAGACGGACAACGTTCCGTGCCAGGCATCCAACGTCCTCATCACCCCGACCAAGCAGGCGATCTTCATGACCGCCCTGGCATACATCGATCCCGGGGACGAGGTCATCCTCCCCGATCCGTCGTGGGTCTCGTATGAGGCATGCATACGTCTCGCAGGCGGAGTGCCCGTGTACATCCCGACGAAGTACGAGGACGAGTTCGTCATCGACCCCGCATTGGTCGAGGCGGCGATCACCCCCAAGACCAGGATGATCATCCTCAACACACCGTCCAACCCGACCGGTGGAGTCATCCCCGCGGACGTCCTGAAGCAGATCGCGGACATCGCACTGGCCCACAACATCATCGTCCTCTCCGACGAGATCTACGAGAGCATCATCTACGAGGGGAAGCACACATCCATCGCATCGTTCCCCGGCATGTTCGACAACACGATCATCGTCTCGGGACTCTCCAAGACCTACGCCATGACCGGATGGAGGCTCGGATGGGCCATCGCACCCGAACCGATGATAAAGGACCTGAACAAGCTCCAGTCCCATTCCATCTCATGCTGCGTCTCCTTCGTCCAGGAGGCCGCCGTCGAGGCCCTCACAGGACCCCAGGACGCCAAGGACTCCATGGTCCGCGAGTTCAGGAAGCGCCGCGATCTGGCTCTGGACCTCATCGACGAGATCCCGGGCCTCGAGTGCAACGTTCCGAAGGGCGCCTTCTACGTGTTCCCGAAGTACGATGTAGACATGCCTTCGGCGAAGCTCGCCGAGATCCTCCTGAAGGAGGGCCACGTCGCGGTCACCCCCGGAACAGCCTTCGGACCCGGAGGGGAGGGATTCTTCAGGGTGTCCTACGCCACATCCGAGGACCTCATCCGCGAAGGTTTCGACAGGATCAAGAAGACCCTGTCGCAGCTCTGAGGCCCTTCCGCGGGCCGCAAGGCCCCGGCAGGACCCTTCAAACTTCCTTTACTATTCTTGCGCGCGCGGAAATGTTAATAATAGGCGAGGGATAACCGAGGATGCCCATCGGGCATGAGGTATCATCTTGAGCAGAATGTTGTACACGGTCGGACCAGTCAATGTGGCGCCCGACACTCTTCAGTCCATGAACAGACCCATGATCACGCACCGTTCCCCCGAATACAAGGAACTCCATGGGTCCATCGTGGAGAAGGTCAGGAAGGCGCTCGACACCGACATGGAGGTCTTCCTCGTGGCGGGTTCCGCATCCGTGTTCCTCGAGGGCGCCATAAGGAACGGCGCTTCCGAGAAGACATTCGGCATCACGAACGGGTCCTTCGGGAACAGGTCCATCGAGATCGCGGAGCTCAACGGGAAGACCGTCGACAAGGTCGAGGTCCCCTGGGGCAAGGCGATGAAGCCCGAGCACATCGACGGCAAGATCGGAAAGGATGTGGAGCTCGTCCACTGGGTCAGCAACGAGTCCTCGACAGGTGTCTTCAGCGACTCCGTGGCCCTCGCCAAGTCCGTCAGGGAGCAGAACCCCGACGCGCTCGTGATGGTCGATGCGGTCACATCGGCATTCGCCATGGACCTCAGGCTCAAGGAGATGGACGCCGATGCAGTGATCTTCGGCTCCCAGAAGGCCCTCTCGCTCCCGCCCGGAATAGCGATCATGCTGTGCTCCGAGAGGATGCTCGACAAGGCCAAGACCGTGAAGAACCGCGGATTCTACACGGACCTTCTCAAGATCAAGAAGCAGAGCGACGTCAACTACGCCCTCACGACACCCCCCGTGTCCCTCATGTACGGACTGGACTACCAGCTCGACAAGGCGCTCTCCGAGGGCATGGAGGCACGCTACAGAAGGCACCAGGTCATGGCGGACCTCGTCAGGGACTGGGCCGACAAGAGGATGGAGGGAGTGCTCCCCGAGAAGGGATACCAGTCCAACTCCATCGGCGTCATCAACCGCGGTTCCCTGGACTTCGACGCATTCCACAAGAAGCTCAAGGCCAAGGGATTCGAGATCTCCAACGGATACGGGGAGGTCAAGGAGTCCACGTTCAGGATCGGACACATGGGCGATGTGACCGTGGACGGCATCAAGGAACTGCTCGCAACTATGGATTCAATACTGGAGGAATGAAAATGACAACCAAGATTCTGGTATCCGACCCCCTTTCGGACGAGGGGCTCGAGATTCTCACCAAGTCCGGATTCCCCGTGGACGTCAAGCCCGGGATGACCGAGGACGAGCTCTGCGGCGTCATCGGAGACTACGACTGCCTCATCATCAGGTCCGGTACCAAGGTGACCAAGAAGGTCATCGACGCAGGGAAGAACCTCAAGGTCATCGGACGCGCAGGCGTCGGAGTGGACAACATCGACGTCCCCTACGCCACCGACAAAGGTATCCTCGTAATGAACACGCCCTCCGCGAACATCCTGTCCGCGGCCGAGCACTCCTGCGCCATGCTCCTCGCACTGGCAAGGAACATCCCCTTCGCGCACGAGTCCATGCACAGGGGCGAGTGGAAGAGGTCCAAGTACACCGGAGTGGAGCTCAACGGAAAGATCCTCGGTATCATCGGAGTCGGACGCGTCGGAGGCGAGGTCGCCAAACGCATGAAGGCGTTCAACATGACGATGATCGGATACGACCCCTTCCTCCCGAAGGAGGTCGCCGACAACCTCGGGGTCAGGCTCACGACCCTTGACGAGGTCATCAGCACGGCCGACTTCATGACCATCCACACCCCGCTCCTGCCCGAGACCAGGAACATGATCTCCCTGCCCCAGTTCAAGATGATGAAGCCCAACGCGAGGATCGCCAACGTGGCCCGCGGAGGCATCGTCAACGAGGACGACCTCTACACAGCCCTCAAGGACAAGATCATCGCAGGCGCTGCATTCGATGTCTGGTGCAACGAGCCCCTCAGCGACGACGAGAAGAAGCTCCTCGAGCTGGACAACCTCGTCACCACGCCCCACCTCGGAGCCTCCACCGTCGAGGCCCAGGAGAGGGTCGCCATCGAGATCGCGGAGCATGCCATCATGTACCTCAGGGACGGCATCATCTCCAACGCCATCAATGCGCCCCGCGGCAAGCTGGATGCCGACACAGAGCCGTTCATGCCCCTCGCCGAGAGGATGGGAAGCATGATACAGCAGATCATCGGCGCCCACCCGCTCAACAAGCTGGAGGTCTCCTTCTGCGGAAAGCTCGCAAGCAAGCAGACCAAGCTCATCACGATCTCCGCCGTCATCGGATACCTGAAGAGGATCCTCGGATCGGCCAACATGATCAACGCCCTCCCGGTCGCCAAGGCCAAGGGGATCGAGATCTCAGAGACCAGCAACGACAACGCAGGGGACTACTCCTCGATCCTCGAGATCAGGTTCACCTCCGAAGGTGTCACCCGCAGCATCAAGGGAACCGTCATCGGCGGACAGCCCAGGATCGTCGGCATCGACTCGTTCTCCTTCGATGTCCCCGCATGCGGAGACATGATGTACCTCACATACGACGACACCCCCGGAGTCATCGGAACCGTCGGCAACGCCCTCGGCGAGGCAGGGATCAACATCGCACAGATGTCCGTCGGAAGGGACGGCTCCCGCGCCGTGATGTTCCTGACCGTCGATCAGAACATCCCCGAGGCCATCGTCTCGAAGATCTCCTCCGCGGTCGGTACAGACGATGTGAAGTTCCTCGACCTGGTGGAGTGAAGATGGCAGTCATCACCGTCGACGAGCTCTCCCTCGCCATCCAGAACAGCATCGACAGCTCGTACGGCATGGAGGATGAGCAGGCATACGACCTTGCCCACCACGTCCTGAACTTCTTCGGATACTCCGACAGGATAATCGACAATGTCCTGGAGCCCGAGGACAGGGATGCGTTCTACATGCTGGAGGACGCAGGCATCCTGACCACGGAGAGGGAGGAGACCACCCTCTACGACGGCAGGGAGTGGAGGATCCACTACTGGCTGTTCAGAAGGGAGAAGATCGCATCGATGATGGTGAAGGAGCGCACGGAATCCTCCGGCGACTCCGATTCCGAATCGATCTACGACGAGCTGCCCGATGACATCTGGCATCGCGGCGACTCTGAGTGAGAATCCTACAAACATGGACCGGTTCCCGTACAGCTACCGCCCCGGTCAGCGGGAACTGGTCTCCTTTATCTCAGATGCCGTCTCCGACGCACTGTGCCCCGTCATCGAGGTGGGCACGGGCACGGGGAAGACGGTGTCCTCATTGGCCGGGGTGCTCCCGTTCGCTTCCGAACGGGGCATGAAGGTGCTGTATCTGACACGTACCAAGTCCCAGCAGAAGCAGGTTGTCCGCGAATCCGCTGCATTGAACGTGATATGCGCCGCTATCCAGGGCAGGTCGGCATCGAGCTGTCCTCTCATGCGTGACGATCCCGATCTCGCTTCGGGCACATCCGACGAGATATCCCGTCTGTGCTCCCGCCACAAGCGCAGGAGGGACGGGGTGTGCGGATGCAGGTTCTATGCCAATCTCGAGAACACCGACGTAAGCGAATGGGTTGGCATCCTTCGCAGCATGCATCCCGAACCGGAAGGCTTCGCGGAGATGTGCGAGGAGGCCGAGGCCTGTCCGTACGAGCTCATGAAGCTCCTCCTTCCGCATGCGGACGTCATCGCCGCGCCATATCCGTTCCTTTTCCTGCCTCAGGTTCTGGGCAGGCTTGTGGAATGGGTCGGGACGCCGATCGAGAGGATGATCGTCATAGTCGACGAGGCGCACAATCTTCCGGATTATCTGCGCGACATCCAGACATTCGAGTACACCGCCGGTGCGATGGACCTGGTGGAGAAGGAGGCCAGGGACATGGGGAACCCCGAGATTCATGACGGGTTCACCGTCACCGATGTCGTCGATGTCCTCCGCGCGTCTCTATCCGTAGCCGTCAGGGAGTATCTGATCGATGACGACGGGCTCCTTCCCCCGTATTTCCTCGAGGATGAGCTGATGAGCCGTCTGGGGACCACGTCCGTCAACGTCATGAGGATGTGTCAGGGGCTGGAGGATCTGGGCGAGATAGTATCCGACCGGAAGATGGAGAAGAACAAGCTCCCCAGGTCGTACATAGGCAGCATGGGCCGTTTCATCAGGTCATGGCTGAGCGGTTCCGACGAGGACCGCATACATCTTGTCATCGGAGGGGACAATCCGTGCTTCCAGTCATACTGCATGGACCCTTCCGGCGCCGCGGGCCCGCTGAACGCATGCTATGCATCGGTGCACATGTCCGGCACCCTGTCGCCGATGGACGCATATGTCCGCGAGATCGGTCTGGAGAGGCCCGTCACGGGAACGTTCAGATCATGCTTCCCGCCCGACAACCTGCTCATCCTGTACACGGACGAGGTCTCCATGCGCTACGAGGACAGGAATCTAGAATCCAACTACGCGCGTCTGAAGGAGCTGCTGAGGGACACGGTCCTGTCCGTGAAGGTCAACACGGCCGTGTTCTTCCCGTCGTATCAGTTCATGGACCGTATGGTCGCCGACGGCATCGCCGAGGATATCGGACGCACGATCCACTACGAGAGGCGGGGCATGTCGCAGGGGGACCTGATGGACGAGTTCGACAGGTTCAGGTCGTCTGACGGCGACGTGCTGTTCTGCGTCACCGGAGGCAGGATAAGCGAAGGCCTGGACTTCCCGGACAAGAGTCTTGAGCTGGCAGTGATCGTGGGCATCCCATTCCCGAAGCCGACCGCCAAGATGAGGGCGATGACCAGGTATTACGACACATACTTCGGCAACGGAAGGGAGTTCGTATCTATCATACCTGCGGAACGCAAGATGAGGCAGTCCATAGGGCGTCTGATAAGGTCCGAGACGGACAGGGGAGTGGCGGTGATACTTGACAGGAGGGTCGCATCGATGAAAGGCATCGATGCCATGCAGTGCACGGACATCCCGTCGGCGGTCAGGGCTTTCCTCGAAAGGTCATGACAGGCCTCAGATTCCACCGCAGGGATAATAAACAAGCTATGAATCCTCCCGCTTATGGAGATTCAGGTAGACGACGACGTCAAACAGTACATTCAATCGATGGGCTGTGATTTCCGTGTGTGCACGGCATGCATGGGCCCGGCATTGGTCCCTACCAGAGTGAAGGCACCCAAGGAGTCCGACCTCAAGATCCCGATCGGGGATCACACGCTCTACATCTCCCGTGTCCAGCTGATGTACATCGACAGGGTGTCCATGGACATGCTCTACGGAGAGGACGACATCGATTCCTGTCCGGCTTTCTACACAAGGCGCTCGTACTGAGCCCTCATCACCTTCATATCCTGTGCGGCCGGGGTTATTTTTTGTACTTGAGAGCTGGGGCTATGGCTCGGAAGTTTCCGACAGTCCGTGATTCAAGACGATTCTCATTCTTGCCAAAGATGTTGCATTCAAAATCAACAAAAATTTTTGTTGCATTCAGAATCAACATTCATCCGATTTATATACTTCAAACACCTCGGATACAACATGGAGGATTTCATCGGCCGCGAAGAGGACATCTCCAAGCTGGAATCTATCTATTCCCGGGACGGTTTCAAAGGTGTCGTCGTGTACGGCAGACGGCGCATAGGTAAGACAACGCTCCTTGAGCATTTCATCAGAGACAAGAAAGCACTGATGATCTATTCCACCGAATCCTCCTACTATGAGAACTTCACGAGGCTGAAGCGCAGCGCATCGGCATTCCTCGGACGCGACATCTCCGATAAGGAATCATTCTCGGAGGTCATGGAACTGATCGCCGACGAGTGCATATCGTCCGGGGGGATCGTTGTGTTCGACGAGTTCCCGTATCTCATCAAAGAGGCGCCGTTCATCCCATCTGTGATCCAGCTGTTCGTCGACCGTCTCAGGAACAGCGATGCGATGGTCATACTCTGCGGCTCGTCGATCTCCATCCTGCTGGATGAGATACATGATTCCGGAAGGCCGCTGTATCTGAGATTCTCCTATGAGATGAAGGTCGATGCCTTGCCCTTCCGCGTATGCCGGAGATTCCACAGCGAGATGGACGATCTGGACGCTTTGAAGGTCTACATGCTGGTGGGCGGAGTTCCTCAATATCATCTGGCGATGAACCGTCCGACCTTCAGGGAATGCGTTGAAGCCTGTTTCATAAGCAGCACGGGGAACATGCGCGACGAATGTGCAAGCATCATCTCCGAACTGTCGCCCGTGTCCGATTATTCGGCCATCGTGGCCTGCATAGGGGAAGGGACCACCAAGCAGTCCAGGATAGCATCCAAGTTGCAGTTGGATCGGAGCACTCTGAGCAGACGCATCCAGAGGCTGGAGGAGATCGGCATAGTGTCGAAGCTGCATCCCATGCTGAATGCCCCCAGGAAGCCGATATACCGCATCTCGGACAGCATCGTCGCCTTCCAGTACGAGGTTCTGAACAGCATCGACGTTCCGAGCATGATCGGATGGAGCGATTCCGAAAGATACGAACTCATGGAGCAATCGATAAACACGTTCCTCGGACACAGGTTCGAGGACGTCTGTGCCGAATTCCTGAGGGAGGAGTACCGCATAGTCGAGCTGGGGAGATGGTGGGGACGTGCCGAAACGGATGACGACTCATACGAGGATGAGGACATCGACATCGTCGCGAAGGCTCTGGATCGGGAACGGCACGAGTGCTGGATCGCAGCGGAATGCAAGTTCCGCAGGAAGGGTGCCGGTCGCGGGGATCTGTTGAATCTTGAAAGGCGCTGGAGGTCCACCGGTCAGTCCGGAGCTCCTGTGTTCGCGGTTTTCTCCGTCATGGGGTTCGGTGATGAACTGAGAGAGGATGCCGAGGACGGACGTGCGGTCCTGTTCGGGATGGACGAGCTCATGGGCAGAACGGAGCTGCCCGATCTCGGCGGTCTCAGGCACGAGCATGCCCGTATGCAGGATCGAGACTACAACACGCCATAAGTTACTTTAATTTTCTAAAGTAACCTTACTTTACTTTACTTTATCATTTGAAAGTAAAGACACAAGACGCAGCATATTCTGTTGCATGGAGACTTTCATCGGCCACGAATCGGAGTTGTTGCAGCTCGAACGCATATGCGGAAGCGAGGAGGTGAAGGCTCGTATGGTATACGGCAAATCCGCAGGAACGATTACGCCCACAACATGAGCGGGACCACTTTGCTCTACGGAATGGCCTTCTTCAAGAAAAAAACGTTCACGCTCACCGAGAAATCGGAGTGAGCGGACGATGAGGGATCGAGGCATGTGCGGGAACCGATCCCGCACATCACCTCATGATCTCGGATTCAGAGTTTGACGTCGCCGTAATCGTTGGCGAGCTTCCTGGAGACGCTGTACTTGCACTCGGGGCAGTACAGTCCGGTGCCCTTCCTGACCATCTCGGTCTTGCATTTGGAGCAGAGCGCCCTGATGCATCCGAGGTCGTCATCCTTGGTGGTGAGCTGCAGGGCAGGCTTGACGGCGGTCACCCTGGCCCTGATGAAGTCTCCCTTTCTGAGCTCCTTCGAGACATCATCGGTGTACTTCTGGGAGATCTTGGACACATGGATGGTCGCATATGTGTCGCCTCCGAGGGTCCTCTCGACTCCCGATTTGGCCACGACGTCGGCGGTCGCCATGGTGTTCCTGATGTCGGCCACGACGGCGTAGACTATGTCGCCCTCCTTCAGCACGTTGGGCGGGTTGGGGGAGACGACCCTTGCGATGCACTCCTCATCATCGAGCACGAGCACTCCGACCTGGGATGCGTAGACGGTGCCGTCCTGGGAGAACGTGCCCTCTCCGCCCATGTACTCCTCTTCGATGGCAACCTCCTGTCCGGGAAAAACCAGTTCTGAACTCATTGAAAATCACCTTATGTTGACGACCACGATGTCAACGCTCTTCTTCTCCTTGGAATGGAATGAGAATGTATGCGGGATTACGTACTTATACGTTTTATGCCAGGTCACCGACCTTCCTTTCCTTTCGCAATAGTCCCTCACGAAATCCAGGGTGGAGGCCATGTGGATGGAATACACGCATTCCGACGACTCCATCGCCTTGTCGAGGAACGATCTGTCCGCGTTGCGGTTCTGGCAGCCGAAGGGCGGGTTCATGAAGACGGTGTCCGCGCCCTCGTCGACGTCGCGTATGTCCTTCCTGACGAACTCCACCTCCGCACCGAACAGCTCGCGGTTGGACGATGCCACGGCCAGGGCCTTCTCCGAGATGTCGTATCCCACGACCATGCCCGCGCCGAGTAGCCATGCGCCGATGGAGAACATGCCCGTCCCGCATCCGAGGTCCATGACCTTCAGTCCCGCGATGTCCCCCTCGGAGTACGCGCGGTACAGCACGTCCGCGGCGATCACCGCAGGTGTCATGTATTGCTCCAGCGAAGGGTCGGGGTCGACGAAGTTCCCGACGGATTCCAGGCGGATCTCAAGGTCCCTCTTCCTCATCAGGGCCTCCGATAGGCTGCGACGATAAAATCATTGACGTTCCCGTGCGTGTATAGGTATGCCGATTCACCCTGCGCACCGGTTAAATATTATATACTTATAGTCGGCGCTGAGCATTTATCGGGTTCAGATGTCGATGATAAGTGCTTAGTTTCACTCAAACGTCTTACCGGATCCCGAGCATCCGCAACGGATCCGGGCTTCCAGACTCCGCAGTCGCGATACCGTTCGAACCTTTCATATGCGGCGACGGCTGCGATTTTCGTAGCGCGGATTGTGTTATGCGTATCCCCCGGAGCCATCCTTTATCTATTGGAACCTGATTCGAAAGACGCATACGTTGTGTATGCACCTCTGATAGAGGGGGAATACCACTGTCAAAGATCAAAAGAGCCATCATCAGCGTATCTGATAAGGCAGGCATCGTGGATTTCGCGAAGGACCTGGCCTCAATGGGTGTGGAGATCATCTCCACCGGCGGAACATACAAGATTCTGAAGGACAACGGCGTGGCCGTGATCGAGGTCTCCGATGTCACCGGATTCCCCGAGATGCTCGATGGGCGCGTCAAGACACTTCATCCCAAGATACACGCAGGCATCCTCGCCCGCAGGGATGTCAAGGCCCACATGGACGCCATCGCCTCGATGGGCATCGATTCCATCGACATGGTCGTCGTCAACCTCTATCCTTTCAAGCAGACCGTCCTCAAGGACGGTGTGGAGTTCGAGGAGGTCGTCGAGAACATCGACATCGGCGGACCCAGCATGATCCGCGCGGCAGCCAAGAACTACCAGTCCGTGGCCGTCGTCGTGGAGCCTTCCCAGTACAAGGAGGTCCTGGACGACATGCACGCCAACGACGGATGCGTCTCCGATTCCCTCCACGGAAAGCTCATGGCCGAGGCCTTCGTCGCCACGGCGAACTACGACAACATGATCGCCTCCCGCATGTACAAGCACTTCTGCACCGGATTCCCGGAGTCGTTCCCGATCCCGCTGGAGAAGGTGGAGGACCTCAGGTACGGAGAGAACCCCAACCAGGCGGCCGCTTTCTACAAGGACCCGTTCACACCCGCTCCCACGGTTGCCACATCCATCCACCTGCAGCACGGGAAGCAGCTGTCCTACAACAACATCCTCGATCTGGACAAGGCACTGGACATCTGCATGGACTTCGAGAAGCCCACGGCCGTCGTGATGAAGCACACGAACCCCTGCGGACTGGCTTCCGCCGACAACATCTACGATGCGTTCATGACGGCATACAACGTCGACCCCCTCTCCGCATTCGGATGCGTCATATGCCTCAACAGGAACTGCGACGTCAAGACCGCCACCGAGATCTCCCAGCACTTCGTCGAGGCCGTCATCTGCCCCGATTACGATGAGGGAGCGGTCGAGATCATGGAGGTCAAGAAGAACATCCGTCTCCTGAAGACCGGATGCGCCATCGGACCCTCCAACAGGGTCAGGGAGTACAAGATGAAGAAGGTCCAGGGCGGAATGCTCGTCCAGACCGACGAGGACGTCGTCATCGACCCGAAGAACCTGAAGGTCGTCACAGAGCGTGCGCCCACGGAGGAGGAGATCCACTCGCTCCTGTTCGCATGGAAGCTCGCCAAGCACGTCACATCCAACGCCGTCGTCTATGTGAGGGGCGAGCGCGCGGTCGGTATCGGTGCGGGACAGATGAGCCGTGTCGATTCCGCCAAGATCGCCACCATGAAGGCGAACGAGCCCACACAGGGCTGCGTCATGGCATCGGATGCATTCTTCCCGTTCAGGGACGGTGTAGACGAGGCCGCCAGCGCAGGCGTCACGGCCATCATCCAGCCCGGAGGAAGCATCAGGGACCAAGAGGTCATCGATGCCGCCAACGAGCACGGAATGGCCATGGTGTTCACGGGCTGCCGTGTCTTCAGGCACTGATCCCGAAGGATCGGAAAACTTCTTATGATTAAAATCCGGGGCGATGCCCCGGTGTTCACAGGTTTTTCTCGTTGAATTCTCTGGCGACCTCGTCGAGTTCGACAGGGATGATGGGTCCGCCCTCGGCTTTCCTCTTCATGTGTCCGCCGGGGCCTCCACGCTGTATCCTGGCCTTCTCAAGGCATTCCGGATCGTCGCAGACGAATGCTGCGTACACGATGTTCTTGCAGGGCTTCCCGCAGAACTCGCATGTGTAGTCCTCCATGTTCAGTACCATACGTCGGTGATTCTGATAGGAGGATAAAAAGGATGGCCGAAGGCCGGGGAAGGATCCCCGGCTCATCGCCCTGTTCAGTTTATGTCCATCGAGAACTGGATGGCAGGGGCGGAATGGGTCAGACTGCCCATCGACACGATGTCCGCCTTTCCGACGTATCTCGCGATGTTGTCGACGGAGAGGTTTCCGGAGGCCTCGACGAGGATCCTGTCGTTGATCTTCTTGACGGCATCCCTTATCTCTCCTGTCATATCGGGACCGACGTTGTCGGCCATGATTATGTCAGCACCCATCTCCGCGGCGGTGACGGCGTCGTCGACGTTGTCCACCTCCACTTCGATCTTGACGGAGAACGATGCTTTCTTTGCCCTCTCCACGGCATTCCTGACGGATCCGCATGCCTTGATGTGGTTGTCCTTGATGAGCACCATGGAGCTCAGGTCGGCCCTGTGGGGGTCTCCGCCGGCAACCTTCACGGCCTTCTTCTGGAGTTGTCCGAATCCGGGGGCGGTCTTGCGGGTGGCGGCGACGATTATCTTCCCGTCGCAGGCATCGATGGCCTTGCGGGTCATTGTGGCGGTGCCGCTCATGAACATGATCATGTTGAGTGCTGTGCGCTCGGCGGTGATCATTCCGCGGAGTGGTCCGGAGATGGACATCACGCGGGATCCGGCCTTGACGAAGTCCCCGTCCTTGACGAGGGCCGTGGCGTCGGCACCGATCATCGCGAAGACCGTTTCGGCCTCTGCCATTCCCGCCACGACGGCGTCCTCCTCGCACGTGATGTAGGCGGAGCCGTCCACGTCGGGGACGGTGAGTTCTGTTGTGATGTCCCCGTAGCCGATGTCGGCCTTGAGGAACGGAGTCAGGTCCAAGATCACACGTCCAGTTCGAACTCCTCGCCCGTGTTGGGGAGGAAGACCTTGTAGTCGCTGAGGTCGTCGAGGAAAGCCTCTCTGGCCTCCGAGTGCATGATGATGACGTTGTCGGGATCGCATCTCTTGACGAAGTCGACGATCTGGTCGTGGTCTGCGTGGGCGGAGAAGTCGTACTTCTGGAGCTCGCACTCGATCTTGCAGATCTCGCCGTCGATGTTGACGCATCCGTGCTCCATGAGCATCCTTCCGTTGGTGTCCTCGGCCTGGTATCCGACGAGGAGGACGGCGCTCTTGGGGTCGTTCTTCAGGTGGTTGAGGTACCTGAGGACGGGTCCGCCGTCCAGCATTCCGCCGGTGGTGACGATGATCTGTCCTTTGATGGCCGCATCTCTGTTGGCGGGCCTCCTGACCTCGTTGAACTTCTTCTTGGCGTTCCTGAGCTGCTTGGCGTCGCGGACGTACTCGGGGTAGTCGAGGAAGAGGCGTGTGACGGCCCTTCCCATTCCGTCGACCCACATCTCGTAGTCCAGGTCCTTCAGGAGGAGCATGATCTCCTGGGTCCTTCCGACTGCGAAGCAGGGGATGAGGACGGTTCCGCCGCGGTCGATGACCTCCTCGATCTTGGCGAGGAACTCCTTTTCGGTCTTCTCTCTCGGAGGGTGGTTGCGTCCTCCGTAGGTACCCTCGATGAAGAGGTTGGTGCAGTCCTGGGGCTTGGCGCCTCCGACGAGCCTCTGGGCCTCGGTGTGGATGTCACCGGAGTAGATCGTCTTGACGTCGCGGCTGAACTCGAACATGGCCGCTCCGGGGATGTGTCCCGCATCGAGCATGCTGACGTCGAGGTGGTTGATCGTGATGTCGTCGCCGTACGTTATGGGCACGACGCACTGCATGGTCCTCTCGATGTCTTCCATCGTGTAGGGCTGGACGTAGTCCTCGGCCTTGGCGATCTTGAGGGTGTCCTTCATCATCAGCTCCGAGATCTCTGCTGTCAGAGGGGTGGTGAAGAGCTCGCAGCGGTCCCTGCCGACGACCTGGGGGACCATACCGCAGTGGTCGAGGTGCGAGTGGGTCAGGAACATGTAGTCGACCTTGGGTGCGGGTATGGGGAACTCCGGGGGCTTGGTGGGGCTGAGACCGTACTCTACCAGGACTGTCATCCCGTCCCCTTCCATCGTCATTCCCATGCGGCCGACCATGTCAGCGCCGCCTAGAAATTTGCATTTCATTTTCATTGTCGCAATTCTCCTTTTCGTAATGCCTCAAAACGAGGGCTTGTGAAAGCTGGGGGCAAAAATCCCGGCTTTGACTGTGATGATGATACAGGACACGCGTCCCATATTATAAGGATAATAGGGATACTTGGATTATGTATTTTAAACTATGTGTGCTGGTTACATGTCGTTACGATGGTCCCCGAACAGGGAGCGATCATGTGTTTTTCACGACATGAGCCAGACGGCGACATACGATGTGCTAAATCTTATATTCGCATTCAACATACCTTAATTCTATGGGAGCACTCGACAAGAGAATCTTCAGCGGTGTGGCTATTGTTTCCGCACTGCTCTTCGTCGTATCGGCTGTCCTCCTCTTGTCCAACGGGAGCGATGTCAGCTCGGATTCGAACGGTGCCGCGCTTTACCTTGTGGCGGCATCAGGCGTATTGACAATCATCTACTCGTTCAGCCTGATAAGCGATCGCTCAAGTTTCGTGCGTACGGTCAGCGGCATAATGACGGCTTTGGCTGGTCTCGCATTCATCGCCGCAGCGTTCGCCGGAGAGAGCACCGGCATGGTCTTGGCATTGGCCTCGATCATCGCTGCCGTCGCCATAATCTCCGATATGCTGGCCCTCTGGGTCACTCGTGTCTACGGCGCCATGTATGTGTCCGCAGTCCTCGCTGCGCTCGTCCTCGCGATGGGCGTCCTGCACTTCATCAATGGGGCCAAAGGGGGATATCATGTCGTGACCCTCGTCACGTTCGCAGTCTGGCTCGCCCTTTCCGCCTATGTGTCCGGATTCGTCAAGGTCGAGAGTCTGGTCCACACCCGCGAGATCAAAGAGGACAGTGTCACGAAGAAGGCCGAGAAGCCGATGGCCAAGAACACCAAGGCCACTAAGAAGGCGAAGAAGCCCGAGAAGAAGGCTGAGCCCGTCCCCGAGGAGAAGCCCAAGGAGGTTCCCAAAGAGGTCCCGAAGGAATCTCCGAAGGAAGTCCCCAAGGAACCCGAGAAGAAGGTTGAGGAGAAGCCTGCGGAGAAGGTCGAGGAGAAGCCCAGGGTCAAGCCCGTGGAGCTTCCCAAGAAGCCCGCACCCGCAGAGCCCGAGAAGAAGGCTGAGCCCGTCCCCGAGAAGAAGGTCGAGGAGAAGCCCGCAGAGGCCCCCAAAGAGGCTGCGAAGCCCGCATCGAAGTCCTCGATGGACTTCCTGAACAAGCTGAAGAGCTCCAAGGATGCCAACAACGAAGTGTCCAGGTCGCACGTCAACAAGGTCGAGGAGAAGCCCAAGGAGGTCCCCGTTTCCGCAGAGCCTGCGAAGCCCGCAGAGCCCGTCGAGGAGACTCCCGCAGCAGAGGAGCCCAAAGAGGAGCCTGTCGTCGAGGTTCCGGCCGAGCCTCAGGTGGCTGAGGAAGCAGTCGTTGAAGAGGCCGTAGTCGAGCCCGAGGAGATTGCAGAACCTGTCGAGGAAGTTCCTGCGGAAGAGCCTGTCGAAGTCGTCGAAGAGGTCCCCGAAGTAATCGAGGAACCCGTCGTCGAAGAGCCTGCAGAGATCCCCGTCGAGGATGCTCCTGCAGAGATTCCTGAAGAGATCCCTGCAGAGGAGCCAGCGGAAGAGGTTGCAGTCGAAGAGCCTGTCATCGAAGAGGTCGTCGAGGAACCCGCGACAGAACCTGTCGAAGAGCCCGTTGAAGAAGTTCCTGCGGAAGAGCCTGTTACAGAGGAAACAGTCGTCGAAGAGGTCCCAGAAACAGTCGAAGAAGCTCCCGAAATGACCGAGGAACCCGTCGAAGCACCTGCAGAGGAGGCTACCGAAGAGGAACCTGCATTCTCCGAGCCCGACTGGTCCGTCGTCAGTCATGACGCATCCCAGGCCGTTCCCGAAGAACCTGCTCCTGCAGAGCCCGAAGAGGTTGCAGAACCTGTTGAAGAGACCTTCGAGGAAGTTCCTGCGGAAGAGCCTGTTATAGAGGAAACAGTCGTCGAAGAGGTCGCAGAGCTCGAACCCGCTGCAGCTCCCATCGCAGAACCCGCACAGGAACCTGCAGCAGAGCCCGAGTCGGCAGAGGAGGAGATCGGAGAGGACATC
The DNA here is from genome assembly GCA_934702355.1 of uncultured Methanomassiliicoccales archaeon. Classification (GTDB taxonomy): domain Archaea; phylum Thermoplasmatota; class Thermoplasmata; order Methanomassiliicoccales; family Methanomethylophilaceae; genus Methanoprimaticola. The sequence goes on along the minus strand of CAKUXX010000003.1, from coordinate 16,764 downwards.
TACACCGACTACTCCCCCGAGGCGCTCGTACGCAGGGCGGCCCACAACAAGGGTCTGAGGTGCAGGCGCGGATACGGCCCCCACGAGATCCCCGTGGCATTCGTCAATGGAAAGGTCGCGGTCTATGTCACCGAGACCGGCGAGAGGGAGCCCGTGGACGACGAGCTCGAGGCAGACGGATGGTCCGTCCTCAGATACTCGTTCGACCAGGTCACGGACGGAAAGGCCCAGGGTGAGGAGATCTCCGCACTCGTCAAGTCCAACATCCGTGCTTCCAAGGCGTCTTCGAAGAAGTCGAAGAAGGCCAAGAAGTGAGTTGAAACGGGACAGGAGTCGATCCTGTCCCACCTTCCTTTTCTATAACTGTACGCGCACCTCGCGCGCGTATGGAATCATTAAATAGGCTCAGTCAATCCCCTTTGACTAGAGGCTATAGAATGTTTTGTCCATCATGCGGATCAATGATGTTCCCCAAGGACGGTAAGTACGTTTGCAATTCGTGCGGAGCCACAAAGGACATCTCGGGCAAAGCGGAGGTCATTGTGACTGATTCGAGAGACAAGGTCATGAAGGTCATCGAAGAAGACGTCGCAACACTTCCCAAGACGCGCATCACCTGCCCGGAGTGCGGGCACACAGAAGCGTATTTCGTCATAAGGCAGACCCGCGCAGCGGATGAACCTGAGACGAGGATCTACCGCTGCTGCAAGTGCAACCACTCTTGGAGGGAATACTGATGTTCTCAGCGGAACTGAAAGCGGACACCCTGAAAGGAATCGTCAACATCATCTCCACGCTCATAGATGAAGTGAAGTTCACCATCACGCCCGAGGGAATGACCCTCAAGGCTGTCGATGCGGCACACGTCGCCATGATCGAGATGGAGATCGAGAAGTGCGCGTTCGAGAGCTACGAGGCCGAATCCTGCGAGATCGGACTCGACCTCGACAAGGTCAAAGGGGTCCTCAAGCTCGCATCCTCCGGCGACATCATAAAGATGGAGCAGGACGACTCGATGGGCAGGCTCGTCTTCAAGATCGGCAACATCACCAGGCGCATGAACCTGGTGGACACCAGCACGATGGGCGACACCAAGGTCCCCCAGCTCTCCCTGATAGCGAAGATCAGTCTTCCAGTGGACGAGCTCCAGAAAGGTATCCGTGCCGCCGATTCCATCTCGGACCACATCACGCTCAAGGCGTCCCCTGGATGCTTCGAGCTCTCCTGCGAGGGGGACACCGACTCGGTCAGTCTCCACCTCGAGGGCGGATCCGTCAAGGTCGACACCGATGTAGAAGTCCGCAGCATGTTCCCTCTGGACTACTTCTCCAACATAACAAAGGCCATCCCGGCGGGTACCATCGTGGGCGTCGAGCTCGACAACGACTATCCTGTGAAGCTCGTGTTCGCCCTCGCCGACGGCAACGTCAGGGTGAACTACCTGCTTGCACCCAGAATAGAGAGCGAGTGAAATGAAGGACATAAGCGTCGTCGATCTGGAGAAGATCGCCAACAAGCTCAGGATCCATGTGGTCGAGATGACCACCGCGGCAGGCTCGGGGCATCCCGGAGGATCCCTTTCCGCCGCCGATTTCATGGCCGTCCTCTATTTCCGCAACCTAAACCACGACCCGTCCAACCCCGCTTGGGAGGACAGGGACAGGTTCGTCCTTTCGAAGGGACACGTGGCCCCGGTGCTCTACGCCGCACTGGCCGAGTCGGGGTACTTCCCCGTCGAGGACCTGCTGACCCTCAGGAAGCTCGGATCGAAGCTCCAGGGACACCCGGTCCGCGGAAAGGTCCCCGGTGTGGAGATGTCCACCGGTTCCCTCGGACAGGGTCTCAGCATGGCCTGCGGCATCGCCATGGCCGGCAAGCTGGACGGCAAGGACTACCACACATTCTGCCTTCTCGGCGACGGGGAGCTCCAGAGCGGACAGAACTGGGAGGCGGCGATGTTCGCCAGCCAGAACGGTCTGAACAACCTGGTCGCAGTCGTCGACAGGAACAGGCTCCAGATCACAGGCAGCACAGAGGATGCCGTCGGACTCGAGCCCCTTCCGGAGAAATGGAAGGCGTTCGGCTGGAATGTGATAATCATCAACGGGCACAGCATCCGTCAGATCGAGGAGGCCCTCGACAAGGCGGAGGAGTCCCGCAGGAAGCCCACCGTCATCATAATGAACACGATCAAAGGAAAAGGCGTCTCGTTCATGGAGAACAACGCAGGCTTCCACGGGAAGGCATGCAACAAGGACGAGTTCGAACAGGCCATGGCCGAGTTGAAGGAGGGATCCCAATGAGTGAGAAGCTCGCACAGCGCAACTACTACGGAAAGGCGCTCGCCGACCTGGCCTCCGAGAGGGACGACATAGTCGTCCTCGACGCGGACCTGGCAGGCTCCACCAAGACATCGGATTTCAAGAAGGTGTGCCCGGAGAGGTTCATCGAGGTCGGTATCGCGGAGCAGAACATGGTCGGCATCGCCGCAGGCCTCGCGGCATCCGGCAAGACCGCTTTCGCATCCACGTTCGGAGTGTTCGCCTCCGGAAGGTGCTGGGAGCAGATCAGGCTCGCGGTCGCATACCCGAAGCTCAACGTCAAGATCGTCGCAACGCACTGCGGCATCAGCGTCGGAGAGGACGGAGCATCCCATCAGGCCCTGGAGGACATGGCCATAATGAGGGCGCTCCCCAACATGACCGTCATCTCCCCCGCGGACGCATACGAGGCGTATTCCGCCACCAAGGCGATCGCGGATTACAACGGACCCGTCTACATGAGGATGGGCCGTGCCGAGTTCCCGACCATAACGAAGGAGGGCGAGCCGTTCCGCATCGGCAAGGCCACCGTCATGAGGGAAGGGAAGGACGTCACACTGATAGGCTGCGGCCAGATGGTCTCGTTCTGTCTGGATACCGCAGAGATGCTCGCCGCCGAAGGCGTATCCGCCGAGGTCATCAACATGTCCACGATCAAGCCTCTGGACGTGGAGGCGGTCGTCGCATCCGTATCGAAGACAGGATGCTGCGTCACCGCAGAGGAGCACAGCATCATAGGCGGACTCGGTTCCGCCGTCGCCGAGGTCCTCAGCGAGAGCGTCGTCGCTCCGCTGGAGAGGGTCGGCACCAACGACACATTCGGGGAGTCCGGGAAGCCGGACGAGCTCATGGCCAAATACGGGCTGACCGCGGAGCACATCGCGGACGCGGCCAGGAAATCGATTTCAAGGAGGTAATTCCAATGAAGATATTCATAGACACAGCGAATCTGGAAATGATCAAGGAGATCAACAGCTGGGGGATCCTGGACGGGGTCACCACAAATCCCAGCCTGATCGCCAAAGAGGGAACCGACGTCAGGACACGCGTCAGGGAGATCGCAGAGGTCGTCGACGGACCCATATCCGCCGAGGCCATGTCGATGACCTGCGATGAGATGGTCAAGGAGGGACGCGAGCTCGCATCCATCCACCCGAACATCAACGTCAAGCTCCCCATGTGCGTGGAGACCCTCAAAGCGACGAAGATCCTCTCCTCCGAGGGGATCAGGGTCAACGTCACCCTGATATTCTCGCCTCTCCAGGCGCTTCTCGCAGCAAAGGCCGGAGCCGCATTCGTCTCGCCCTTCATCGGACGTCTGGACGATATCGGACAGTACGGATCCGATCTTGTCGCCGAGATCATGACGATCTTCGCCAACTACGGAATCGAGACCGAGGTCATCGCCGCATCCATCCGCGGACCCGCACACGTCCTCGACGCTGCGCTCACCGGATGCGACATCGCGACGATCCCCTACGACACCCTCAAGCTCATGGTCAAGCACCCCAAGACAGACGAGGGTATCCAGAAGTTCATCGCGGACTACGAGAAGTCCAAGAAGAGCTGAGCTGATGTACGACGCGGTGATCGCGGGCGGAGGCCCTGCAGGAAGCCGTGTCGCGGCCCTCCTGGCACCCGGACACGATGTCCTGGTGCTGGAGGACCACAAGGTGTCGGGACTTCCCGTGCAATGTGCGGGACTGGTCACCGACGACGTCATCAAACTGTCCGGCGTCAGGCCGGACATATTTTCCACAATTCACGGTGCGGAGGTCTTCTTCCCGGGAGGGAGCTCCGTGACCGTCCGCTCCAAGGAGCCCAAGGCCAGGACCATCGACAGGCATCAGCTCGATTCCATGATGGCCGATGCCGCCGTGGATGCGGGTGCGGAGTACTCCTACGGGGAATCATACCGTTCCCATTCTGTTTCCGATCATGTCTCCGTGGACACATCATCACGTTCGATCGGATGCAGACTGCTGATCGGTGCGGAAGGTCATACCTCCAACATAGCAGATTCGCTGGGGAGTAATGCCCCGACGGAGTATCTCAGGGGCATACAGGCCGATGTCCGCATGAGGCCCGAGCATGACGACCTGTTCAGGGCGCATCTCGGGTCCGAATGGGCGCCGGGTTTCTTCACGTGGGAGATCCCCTGCGGGGACTATGTCCGCGTGGGATTGTGCACGTCCTGGTCCGCAGGTCCGCCGATGCCGTATCTCAGGAAGCTGCTGCGCAGCATAGGCGCGGAGGACAGGGTCATGTCGATGCATTGCGGCAAGATCCCATTGGGCCCAAGACCGAGGATGTACGGCGAACGCTGCATGATAGTCGGTGATGCCGCCGCACAGGTGAAGCCCGTATCGGGAGGCGGTCTGTTCCCGGGTCTGTCCGCAGCGGGGATGCTGTCCGACGTCGCATCGGGTGCATTGGAAGACAACGATCTATCTGCCCGTAGACTATCGGAATATCAGAAGAGGTTCCAACACGCATTCGGACGCGAGCTGAAGCGGGGATACAGTCTCAGACGCATGCTTCTACGCATGGACGACGGGGATCTGGATGCCGCAGGGGCATTCGCATCCAGGGACGATATCAGATCCCTTCTGGACGATATCGAGATCGACCGTCCGTCCGAGGTGTTCGTCGGGATGCTAAGAAGGCCGAGGGCCGCAATGGCCGCCATACCGTTGGCGCTGAGGTGTTTGTTTTGAAGAAGGTGACTTTCATCAGGCTGCCTGCGGATTCCGCAGGACCTACCATACGCATGCTCATGGATTCCGGAAAGGTGGACATCCATGCCAAGATCTCCAAGGAAGGCGGCTACCGCTATGTCCCCATCCTGCCGGAATACGTCGAGTCCCTGGTATCTGAAGGGTACGATGCCGTGGAGGGTGAGGCCCATACACTGGACCGCAGGTCCCCGCAGGAGAGGATACACGAGATCCTTTCCGCCAATCCGGAGATCGAGGGCATAATCCCCGACAGGTGGGAGTTCGTAGGCGACATAGTCATAGTCAAGATGGACCCTAGATGCAGACCGTTCGCCGAGGAGATCGGGAAGGTCTATGCCGAGGTTCTGGGCGCCAAGACCGTGTGCGCAGATGTACGCGGTGTGTCCGGCGAGTTCAGACGTCCCAGCATGGAGGTCATCTACGGAACCGACACAAGATCGGTCAGGCTGGAGAACGGCATCCGTTACGGCTTCGATGTGACCAAGGTCATGTTCGCCTCCGGGAACACCGAGGAGCGCATGAGGATGAGGAATCTGGACTGCACTGGGGAGACGGTCGTCGACATGTTCGCCGGCATAGGGTACTTCACGCTCCCTCTGGCCAAGTTCTCGGGAGCTAGGAGGGTGTTCGCATGCGAGAAGAATCCTGAATCCTACAGGTTCCTGGCCGAGAACATCGTCCGTAACGAGGTGGACGATGTGGTCATACCCATCCTTGCCGACAACCGCTGTCTTCTCGGAACGGGTTTCGCCGACCGCATCCTGATGGGATACGTTCAGACAACATCGGATTTCATCCCCGCCGCACTGAGGATGATACGTCCCGGCGGGATCATACATTATCACGACACGTTCTACGTGAACGAGTACCGCGAGCGCATCGAGAAGATATTCTCCGAGGCATGCCCCGGAAGGTACAGAATAGAAGGGATCCGCGAGGTGAAGTCCTTCGCCCCGTCGGTATCCCATTATGTCGCGGATGTGAGGATCCTCTGATCACACCTTCTCATTGGCGCTGCTCGCCGTGAGAAGCGTGTTCATGGCCGCGCGATAGTTCTCGCCCTCGGCCTCCAGGACCTTCCTGACGAACGGGACGAGGTATTCCGCGAAGTCCTTCTCGTCCTTGGAGAGTTTCATTGATACCTCGACACCGACGGCCATCGCGAATGCGCAGGCAACCGTCTTGGACTTGCTGTCTTTTATCGAGGATCTGGTGATGGTCTCGTCCACCATCGGGCCTCCTCCGACCTTTCCCGCCTTGGCGAGCTTGTCTGCAAGGATTGTCACGGGTCCGGGCCTCTTGAACTCGGGCAGTGCCGCGACGACATCTGCGGACCTGTAGATGTTGTAGGCATCGGAAAGCACGGTCAGGGGCTGGTTCTTGGACACGTCGCCCATCATGTTGGCCGTCTTCGAATCAGTGTGTGCTTCGATGATCCCTTTCCAGTCGGCCTCCCAGAGTGCCGCCAGGGCCTCGGACATCTTGCCCGTCTTGATCACCACTGCCCTGCTGTTGCTCTCGAGGAACCTCTTCAGGGTGGCCTTCTCCCTTTCCTCTCCGACGATGTCGGATATGAAGTCGTCCAGAGAGGATCCGTAGTTCTTCGTTCCGATGATGTATGTGGAGCTTGAACCTTCTTTCAGATCTCCGAGCTTGGCCCTCTTGACGGATGAGATCAATCCCGCATCCGTGACCTTGCCGACCATGTACTCCTTCAGGCGGTCGCCCGTTATGGTCTCGAGGTCGGATTCTCCCTCGGCATGGTACTTGTGGCGGATGGACACGGTTATGTCATCCAGGGGATCGACGGCGGCCAGCCTGGAGACCACGTACATGAGTGTCGATACATCCCTTGCGCATCCGTCGCATATCGATATCTTCTGACCGAGGGATTTCACGCTTATCTCCAGCACGGCGGATGTGGAGTGTCCGCACTCCAGTCCGTCCTCGGGGAATTCATACGGGGTCTCCCAGAATGTGTCGTAGAGATAGTCCTCGGGCATGTTGGGTGTGTCGGAGCAGACGAGGTCATCTCCGAACGAGTACAGGTGGAGCTTGTGCTTCTTGACGACGTTGCTGTACAGGAGGAGCCTCCTGCGGGGGTCGTCGTAGTATTGGCATCCGATGAGGAACGGGGCCGCGACTGTTCCGCGGACGGCATAGGACACCTTCTCGCCGCCCAGGGTTCCGCTGGCCAGAAGGGGGATGGTGCCTTCGGCGGCAAGGGATATTGTGCCTGCATATGCTTTGACGATCTCGTCCCCTCCGAACCTGGAGGCCTCTTTGATGAGGGCATCCTGTTTGTCCCTTATCTTCTGGAGGGAGTCGATGCTCTTGAACGTCTTGTCGAAAACGCATTTGCGGCATCCGCCGGCGCATTGGGGCCTCAGGATCCCGGGTTCATCGGCGAGCCTGTTGGATTTCTCCAGGAGCTCATCCTCCAACTTTTTGGATGTGTGTTTCACACCGCGCATTCTGAGACGTCTCTTGCCGGCCATGAGGGGTCATTATCCTATCAATTTAATGAGACTTTCTAGCGGAGGTTCGGCTGCGACGTTGTTCATGCGTCGGGGCAGTACACAGACATCAGGTATCTCAGACTAGCGTCCAGCCAGTTGCACAGATAGTCAAGATGTCCGGTCCAGGTGTCTATGACGAGGAATTCCAATGGATTCGCTCCGGTGAGAGTGCCGAGCGTGGACCATCTGTCGAAGTTCCTCTTGAAATCGCCTTTGTGGGACAGCAGGTACTCGCGGTCGGACTGGATCGTCTCGGATATGGTATCGATGTTCTCGCTCAGCTTCTCCCCGACCAGGGCCCTGAACTCATCGTACTTCAGAAGTTCCCGATACCATATGTTCTGGTCCGCCGCCCACAGCCTGTCCGGGTGCTTGGATGTGCTGTTGCTCGCATTGCCGGAGCTGTTGTCGAAGTCCCATATCGGTCCGCTGACAAGTTTCCCTCCGGCGGAGCGGTGCATGTAGAAGCTTCCGCTCTGGACATCCTGGGTGTGGAACAGCTCGTTGACTATGTACGTCAGCGCGAAGGACTCCATATCGATCATCCCGGATGCCCTGTCATAATCCCCGGACCTGATGGCATCCATGGCATCGTCGCCGGGCCAGTGAACCGAATACACATTCCCGTTGCTCCAGAAGTAGTCCAGACCCTCGACTCCGTCGCTAAGGATCCATGCGTCCATCTCCGTCAGGAATCCGTAGTCCCCGTCGATCGGTCCCACGTCTATGTCGACGCGTCCTTCCCCAATCTCCACCTGCTCGCACATGAGGTACTCGCCCTGGTAGATGTCGTTCAGGTACAGGTTTACGCATTGGACCGTGGTCGTGTCCTCGAGACCTATCGCCGCCCCGATGGTGTATGCGAAGTAGTCCCTGCTCAGGCTCGGGTCGGAGTAGTTGGCGATGAACGTCCATTTCCTGGCGGCACCGTTTCCGAACATGTCGATCGGTTCGTCGAACATGACCTTGTATGGCTTCTTGGGCATGTACCACCACGAAGGCTGGTCCCAGGTGGAGTTGCCCCTTCCGCGGATCTTCGCATTCTCGGCGTCCAAGGTGAAGTCCCCGTCGCCGCCCCAGACGCTCACGCTGCATTTGGTGTAGCTTTCGTCGGTGTAGATGAACTCGCCGCTGTCCGTGACTATCGAGACGTTCGGAAGCGTGGGTTCCCCGGATTCCTCCTCGTCCATCAGTATCGTCACTGTTGCTATCGCAGCGACGATGGCGACGATCAGGATCAGGTTCTTGTTCATGGGACCACTCAGAGGGAGCTGTCTTCGGAAGAGGCGTCGCTGAGGGACACCTCCAGGTTTCCGTTCCTGCAACGTATCTCGTCGATCATCATCTTCGACTGCCTGTCGTCGAGAAGGGTGATGTCATAGGTCAGGCGGAACATGCTCCCCATGTTCGTGGTCTTGACCTTTCTGAGGCGGTGGTACGACGAGTACTTGTCCAATATGTCGTCCAGCACGCCGCAGTAGTCCAGGTCCTCGGGGACGGTGACGTTGAGTGTCTTCTTCAGATGGGCTTCGCCGTCCTCGGACACGCGGATCTTCTCGTAGACCATGTAGAACACCCCGACGATGAGCGTGAACACTATCGAATATGCGAGGTAACCCACGCCGATCAGGAGTCCTGCGCCCATGGCCATGAAGATCGCTCCGATCTCCTTGGCCTTCCCGGGGGCGGAACGGAAGCGGACCAGGGCGAACGCACCTGCCACGGCGATACCCGTTCCGATGTTCCCGTTGACGCCGACGATGATTATCGCCACTACGGCGGGAATGAGGACGATCGTCGAGATGAAGCTCTCTGTGTGTTCGTTGCGGGACGCGTAGAACGTTCCGATGAGCGCTCCGACGAGCAGTCCGCACAGGATGCAGAGGGTGAACTGGGGAAGCGTGAACGATTCCACGGCCGGATTGTTAAATATGTTGTCGAATACGTTGATCATACACCTGACTCCGTTATCATTATAGGAAGTCCACCATCGGGATGAGTTCCAAGGCGAGGAACACCAGGATGGTGTTGAACATGAGCATTGTGGCTGTCAGCGACACGGCCGTCCTTGCGTCATGGTTGCGCATGGCTACGACGGGCACGGACAGCATGGTGACGGAGATGCATACAGTGGCTGCCGCCAGGACCTTGTACTGGTCCACTCCGAGGCCCGTTACGATGTCTTCGGAGGCCAGGACCATGAGTGCCGTTCCCGCGAGCATGAGCGCGTAGCTTGCCGCGAGTCCGAGGCAGGGCATCTTGGGGTCGACAGGTGTTCCTGTGACCTCCTCTTTGCGGGCCCTGTGGGGGATGTCCATGACGACTATGACCATCACGGACACGATGATCGCCAGGATGAGGCATTCCCTGAACGAGATGTGTCCGAGGAACGGCATGAATGTGAACAGCATTACGAAGAAAGCATAGACTGCGAACTCCAATCTGAACTGGACCTTGGCCGCCGCCAGTATGGCCACCAGGACCATCGACAGTGCGAAATTCGATGCATACTGGCCGAATGTGTTCAGGATGACGCGTTCCGAATCCCCGATGAGCATCAGGGATATGACGAAGACGATGGATGACAGCATCAGCGCGTACACGATCCTGATGACGGCTATGCGCATCATGCTCCTGCCCGCTGACAGGGATGCTATGCCTCTGTATGCGATGCCGGAACCCGCTGCGACCAGGACAAGCCCGATCGCGATGGCAATCAGTGCTGGGATCATCCTTCACTCTCTTCGTCTCTTCATCACGTATCGGTTGTTAACGGTTCCGTTGGAATACTTCGGCCTCTGTCGCATATAATGTTCTATATAGAGGGGGATACGGTCGATATACGGAGGTGCGCCATGGCCGAGACGAAGATGACCTTCAAAAGGGTCGAGATCAAATACATACTGGACTCCGCTCAGAAGGCTGCGGTCCTGGATGCAATGAAGGGCCATATGGAATTGGACGGGTACGGTCGGTCGGAGATACGCAACATCTACTTCGACGATCCGACGTTCATCCTCGCCAGGAGGTCCAAAGACCATCCGATGTACAAGGAGAAGCTCCGCGTTCGCAGCTATGGTCCAGCATCGGGCGGCGACAAGGTCTTCGTCGAGCTGAAGAAGAAGTACGACGGCATCGTGTACAAGCGCCGCATGACGCTTCCCAAGGACATCGCCATGTCATGGCTTCTGGACGGTGCCGATCCCGGGGTGGACTCTCAGATCAGGTGCGAGATCGACTATATGTTATCCAATTACGACGATCTCGGACCGGCCATGGCCCTGAACTACGAGAGGGAGGCGTATTTCCCTGTCGACGGGGGAGATCTCAGACTGACATTGGACGAGAACATACGCGCTTCTCTGGACGATCCCGATCTGGGGGCGGACATGGAGGGTTCGCTCGTCCTGCCGAAGGGATACACCCTGATGGAGCTGAAGATACCGTCCGCCATCCCGCTGTGGATGACCAAGGTCATGACGGAGAACGGGATCGTGAAGCAATCATTCTCGAAGTACGGTAACGCCTACAAGATGCTGGTCATGGGAAGTCCGTTCGTTCCCAAGACCTGATCATAATGGAAAGGGCCGGTCCTGCGACCGGCAATGGGTTTCAGTACAGCTGCTCGGAGCAGTACGGGCAGAACTTGGGGGTCTTCGGGAGACCGGATATGTTCTGTCCGCAGTACGGGCAGTTGTTGTAGCTCGGCGCTGCGGAACCTGGGTTCGCCGCGGGAGCGGGCTGGGCCTGCTGCATCTGAGGCGAGGGTTTTCCGCAGTTGTTGCAGAACTTGTACGGGTAGCTGTTGGGGCTTCCGCAGTACGGGCACATGGTCTGAGGCTGCTGGGCCGCCTGTGCCTGCACGCCCTGAACGGGCTGCTGCTGGAGCTGCTGGTACATCTGGGGGAACAGGAGCATTCCGGTACCCATCGCGGCGCCTCCCTGGGAGTTGCCGATGGCGTCCGCCATCCTGTCCATGACCTCGTACCTCTTGAACGCCTCTCCCTTGTCGCTGCTGAACTGGAGGTACTCGAACACCTTCTTCTGATCCTCCTCGGTCGTCCTGACCTCGGCGATCTTCAGGGACAGGAGCTCCACACCTCTCTGCTGGAAGTACTGCTCCACGAGGACCTTCGTGGTGGTGGAGGCCTTCTCGAGGTTGTTCAGCACGTCCATGTAGTACTGCTTGGAGAGCTGCTGGGTGACCTGCTCGTTGATGAATCCCTTCATGAAGGCGTTGACATCCCCGGTGGTGTAGTGCTGGAGTCCTCCGATGACCTGTGTGAAGAACACCGGTATGTCCGAGATGCGGAACTGGAAGTCTCCGTTGGACATCAGTGTGATGGGCACCTCGTATCCGGGTGCCGCCTTGATCATCGCGCGGATGCCCCATTTTCCGTTGAAGATCTTCTGCGAGATGAAGATGATCTGCACCTTGAACGGGGTCTCCTTGTATCCGAGGGCCAGCTGGTAGAGCTTGGTGAGCCAGGGGATGTTGCTGCTGGTGATCATGTGCCTCCCGGGCTCGAGGACGCCTGTGAGCTGTCCGTCCCTTACGAAGAGGGCGACGGCATGCTCGGGGACGGTCACGGATGTGAGGGTCCTCAGGTCGTCGTGCTCGTATGCGTAGATGATGTCGTCGGGGCCCTGAGAGTCCCATGTCACAACGTTTGTCTTTCCCATTCGTTCATTCCTCCGTCTTCTCGAATCCCTTCATGACGGACTCCCTCTTCAGGTAATCCTCCATCATGGTGTCCACTCCGCGCTCGATGACCCTTATGTCTGCTTTGACGTCCTGTCCTTTGTCCACTGCTGTGCGGAGCTCGGACACGGCCTCCCTGAGGTCCTGTATGTCGCCGATGAGCGCGGCATCCCATTTCACGAGGGCGTCCAGGTCATCCTCCAGGATCTTGACAGCTGTGTGGAAGGACGAGTATCCGTTGACCGCCTTCTTCACGTCGATGTCGTACCTGTCGACCTTTGTTCTGAGCCTCTCGACGTCCATCATGAGGTCCGGCTGGGACACGAGGTCCCTCTGGATGCCTGCGAGGTCCGTCTTGGTGCCCTGGAGCGCGCGTGAGAGCTCGCCCCTGACGGCCCTGTCCTCCTCCCTGCGGAGGTTCTTCTCCCTGTATCCCCTGTATATGGGGATGTATAGGGCGATCCTCTCGGTGAGGGACATGTCGTCCTTCATCTCTTTCTTGATGTTGCCGTCCAATGTCATCCCAATCACTCGTTCCTGTTCTTCACGGCCATGATGATTCCGACGGCCGCGATGGCGATTATCAGCACTGCGACGGTGATGAGCACCTCGTCGGTGGCGCTGTAGACGAAGCATGCCGCTCCGATGGCGGCGACGACTACACCTGAAGCAAGGGTCGCATCGGCCGTCGAAGGTCCGAAGTTGTTCTCCCCGCCTTTCCTGGCGGAGCTGGTGGCCGCGACATAGACTCCGAACACCAGGAGGATCGCTCCGAAGGTGTTCAGGAGGTCGTCCGTGGCCCAGTACAGGATGAGCCCGAACGCCACTGCTATGAGCAGTGCTCCCAGGGAGATGGCGTTCCATGTCCTGGGGTTCAGTCCTTTAGATTCGTTTTCCATTTCCATCCCTCTTATATCTTCAGAACAGTCGAGATGTCCGTGTTTATGAGTATCCCCGGGACCAGTCCCGAGAACTCCCTGGGCAGGGTGACCCCGTTGACGGCCTTGTCGCACGGCACGTAGATCAGCCTCTTCACGGTCGGACTGCTCAGTTTGAGCTTGGAATGAGTTTTGGCGCACTCTGTGAGGTAGCATTCCACGAGCCTGCATGCCTCCGTCTTGGTGCTCAGGGGTATTACGATCTCCCTTGTGCCGGGGGTGTTCATAGATGCGGCGTCGGCAAGTTTTCCGATGCCCGCGCCGCCGCTTATGCTGTCCTCCTGACCCTTGATCCTCGACATTATCGTGCTCTCGGGAGCCTTGGAGAAGATGTCCGTGAGTCCGAAGCGGGGCTCGTTGAGTGCCCTGGACGATACAGTGAACGTCGCGGGGATGAGGAGGTCCTCCTGGACCTCCACCGCCTTCTTGGAGAACAGGGAGCCCGTGGTGAAGCTGTATCTGAGGTCCACGTCCCAGAACGGGAACAGGTACTGTCCCGATCCTGGGCAGATGGGCAGTCTTCCGCCGTTGCGTGCGGCGACTATGTCCTCTACGTTCTTGAACAGCTCGAAGTTCCTCTCCTTCTTGTCGAGGAGCCTGTTCCAGCCCGGATTGTCCGGATATTGGACGCTTCCGAGCTCGTTTATCAGCTCCAGGACCTTGAGCGGGTCCTTGGTGGTCCCGTTGTTGACCATCTCCACCGCGTTCTTCAGGGTCTTGCACTGTGCGATCTCAAGGTCCACGGCCCTGATCATCATCGCCAGCTTGGGATCCGCCAGGATCTCCTTCTTGGAGGATTCCAGCATGTCGATCGCCTTCTCTGCCTTCATGGTGCAGCCGAGGACGTCCCCGTTGAGCACGAGGTCCGATGCGGTGCACACCTCGGACAGGGCGTCCAGACGGGACGCCAGAGGTCCGTATCCTTTGCATCTCCTCGCGGAATCCGCGGATTCCTTGAAGTTCTTGGACATCAGGGCGAACCTTCCCGGGGTCGTGTTGGTCAGGAGGTTGGAGTTGCTGATTATCATCGCATACGTGGTCGCCAGGTTCTCCCCGTCGGTCACCGACATGCGGTTGGCATCGTCGACGGCCAGTGGCTCCAGGCTCTTCAGCTTGGCATTGAACTCGAACGCCTGCGAGGACGTGTGCTTGGAGTGGGCCGGCTCCCCCTTTGTGAAGGGCAGGACGATTAGCGGAGACGATATGACCGAGTTCAGGGCGAACCTGTACTCCCTCATCTCCACGTCGAGCATGGGCTTGACGTTGTTCACGTAGATGTTGTGCCTTGCGATCGGATCGACGTTCTCGGTCTGGGTGAGCGAGAAGCCTCCGGGTATGGCCTTGCCTATCCAGTTCTTGATCTCGGACATCATCTGGTCCATGTACGCCTTGGCGTCCACGCGCTGCTGGCTTGTTCCGCAGCACGGGCACGTCACGTAGGCGGAACCCGATTCGATGTCCTTGCGGTCCAACGGTGCGCCGCAGTACTTGCAGCGCAGCTCTACCATGTCGTCCATGTTACCTGTTCATCCTCGCGAACGATATCTGTGTCTGGAGGGCGGCGATCTCCGCCTGGAGTCTCGCCTCCATCGCACGCATCTCCGTCATCGCCTGGTCATAATAACCTTTCGAAATCTCGTTCGAACGGTTCGATACGGCGGAATAGCAAGCGCGGCAGATGTAGATGTGCTTGAAATCCGTGGGCTTGGACTTCGCCGCGGGCTTGTCGTCCTTGTCCAGCGCGGGGGACACGTCCGCGGGGGCGGCGTAGAAGTGTATGCCCTCTCCGGTGGCGATCCTTCCGCAAAGCCAGCACGTGCAGGTCCTGGAGTAGGCCTCCATCTTCTGCCTGTTGCTGTCCCCGCTCTGGCCGTTCTGCTGGCGGTATCCCATGGCGATCTGCTCGTACTCGGCAGCCTGGGACGGGTTGTTCCATACGACCGCGTCCGCCAGGGATTCGTACGATACCGCCATGAGGTTGAAGAACTCGGTGTTGCCCGTGACGGTGGTGTCGTTCTTGAACAGCTCCAGGACGATGAGGCTCTTCTCCCCGATCTTGGACTGGAACTCCTGGGCGAGCTCCTGGAGGGCCTCGCCCTTCCTTTTGAGCGCTTCGGAGTCCCCGCCGGAGGACAGGAGCTCTATCTTGCGGGCAGTAAGCTCGCATTCCGTGATCAGTTCGTCCCTGTTTATGGTCAGGAGTCCGAATTCGAAGCTGTCGTAGCTGAGGCTTCTGAGCTTGTCCAGGAGGTTCCTGTAAGCTCCGACGTTGGTCAGCCTGTCCCTGAGGTCGATCAGGGCCACCTTGACGGCCGCGGCATCGTCCTTGCCGCCGTCCTTGGTGATGGATTTCTGGAGGTAGTCGCGCGCTTTGCCGTATTCGCCCCTCTTGATGAGTTCCTTTCCCTCATCGTACAGGTCGTCAGCGCTTTTGAAAAGCTTGAAGGCCATTTTTCATCCCTACTCTCCATACTCAGTTTTTGCTAGATAAAACTCAGTGTGAGAGGATGGCTTAGTTGAAAAGTCAGGAAAAGTCAAATTAGTTTACTTTGACTTTTCTTTAAATACTGTTGATTCATCGTTAGTATGTGAAAAAAGTCGATGGCGCTCCAGATGTCAGCAATCCGGATGGGATGATGCTATCTGCGATTCTTTCTGACCAGGCGCAGATGTCCAAGATAAAGGAGTGGAACGAAAGATACCTTCACTGGGATGAACTCAGATTCAGAGCGGATGATGATAAGGCTCTGGAAATCTGGGCGATTATGAAGATCCTTCGCAGCAACGGTCTGAACATCATCGACGTATGCGGGCTGAATCTGAAATACAATCTTCTGTCCGATTTCCAGGAGTTGTTACATCATATAGATCGGGACCCAGCAGGATTTGTAAATCTGAAGAATCCGGGCGAGAAGAGCGTCAGAACGTATGCGATCAGTTCTCTGATGGAGGAAGCGATAGCATCCAGTCAGATGGAAGGTGCGGCGACCACGAGAAAAGATGCCAAGAAGATGTTGAGGATACAGAGAAAGCCCAACAACATCAGCGAACTGATGATCTACAACAATTATCTCGCCATGGAACACATCAAAAGCACTCTGGACAGGAAGATGGATCCGGACCTGATACTGCAGATGCACAAGACCATCACAAACGGAACCTTCAGCGAAGGTTCCGAATGGGAAGGCAGATTCAGAGAGGACAACGAGACGGTGGTCGGTGACACAAATCGGGAAGAGGTCATATTCCATGTACCTCCGGAATACGACCTCATACCGGGCCTCATCCAGGAGTTGTGCGATTTCATCAACGATGACGAGGAGTTCGTGCATCCGATCATCAAGGGCATAATGGTGCACTATCTGATCGGTTATATCCATCCGTTTGTGAACGGGAACGGACGTCTGGCCAGATCCCTGTATTACTGGTACGTCATGAAGAAAGGGTATTGGTTGATGGAATACACATCCATATAGTCATTGACATAACTAAATAGAATGATGTTCATGTACAGTTATGAGCGATGTAGAACACATCAGCGTGGTA
>CAKUXX010000002.1 GCA_934702355.1 uncultured Methanomassiliicoccales archaeon | reverse complement strand
TACCACGCTGATGTGTTCTACATCGCTCATAACTGTACATGAACATCATTCTATTTAGTTATGTCAATGACTATATAAGCCACGTTCTTGCTCACTAACATCTAGTGAGAATTCAATCATTGAATCATTGTCATCAAGTATTTCAATTCTTGAGGAAATGTTCGAGAAGATCAATTTATTCTGGCCATCGAAATTCAGATAGAGATATTCATCTATGCCATTGTCAGAATCTATTGTGATATCATAAGTGTAAAGAAAACCACTGTTGGAGAATTCCAATTCATATCTTAGCCACTTATGTTCATTTCTAATGTCATCAAATAGGTCTAAAAGGGCCGAATCATAATTATCTGCCAAGATTAGATGTTTAAGAGATTCGAATGACTTCACGAACATGGATTTACCACTGTCATTCAGGCCAAAAACTGCTACGTTACGAACGATGTTGCCATCACAATCCTTTACGACGTGATTTGCATGATTGATGTCCGAGATCGAGTGAATATCTAGTACCAGGCCGTTTGTATAAGGGGGGTAATTGAAGACTTTGTACGAGTGTAGCATCAGTCCAATCCCCCTGAGAACCTAGGTGTACCCTCAAACCTGTTGTTCAGATATTCGTTTTTCACATCCGACGATTCACTGCAATCGAATTGACTCAAGGATTCCACAGTAGTCTGGTTGTCGTCCTTTTTCACGAACCATATCTCATCTTTTCTGATATCGTCGCTTATCAGAAATTCAGATTCGTGGAATGTCATGATGAACTGTGAATTAGGCTCCTCTCTCAGCAATTTTTCAATCAATCTGTTTACAATGGTGGGGTGAAGTGCATAGCATATTTCGTCGTACACATAAGTATAGGGTTTGGTCTTTGAATGCTCGATCATGTTGACCGTGATTCCGATTTTTTCATCGACAGCCGGGCTGGTGCTTTTAATCTTAGTAGACAATATTCTCAATACAACATCAATGATGCGTTTTACCCCGGATGACAGATGTGTGTACATCAATAGTTTATTCTCTGAACCAATAGCAAAAAGAATGTCGTAACTTCTCTTATCATCGACATCAATCAATTGCATTTTTTCACTGTTGTGTGCTAAAGCATATTCATGATCCGAGAGTTGGTCTGAGAAATGACAGACGATCGTGGGAAGTTCATCGGGGTTTGATAGATAGGCATCAGACACATCGGTAAGTTCAACAAGGAAATCCAACACTATTCTAAGGTCATCTATGCCGTGGTATGAATATATATCATCATATTCGTAATCATTGCTTGCTAATATGTACAGATTGTCCAATACCATATGAACAAAGTATGTCGGAGGCCAGTCGATATCACTGTTTACCAGTTGATGTATTACTGGCATTCCGATTTTTAACCCAACCTTATCTAAGAGTGTTTGCGCAGCATTAAAACCATCAGTCATCGAACCAGGGTTCAAAACAAATTCGGATCCGATCCGCTCCAATAGTATGATTCCATCGGAATCTGATTCATACAAGGTCAGAGTTTCTTTAATAACTTCACCTTTAGAAGAGTCAAAATCCAGGACATAGCTGAGATTAAACAGATGAATACTTTTGAAGAACAATTCGAAATGAGTTACACTACTTTCGTTAAATGGGCAGCTGACATCGCCATTCAAACGTCCGATGTTCTTGGTTGAAATTAGAGAGTGTTCACCAACTATCAGATAACGTAGATAGTCAAAGGCCAGAACTATGTTGGTTTTGCCGGAGGCATTAGCACCGAATAGGGCTGCTATCTGAAGGAATCCATCTTCCACACATCCTTTTTCGGTGCCGAATTCTTCGTCGGGTATGAATGAAAGTTCTATCGTATCATTTATTGAGAGGAAGTTTCCAACGCGGAAGAGGGCCAGCGACATTAGGTGTATGAAGGGGAGTAAATAGTTAATACCTTGTTTTCCAAATAACAACTGTAACTGGTCAGGGGGTGTCGTCACAACGACATCAACAACGTCAGATCATCAAGATGACAGCCCGATTGCCGAGGTCCACTGACCTTTGAATGCCATGGAGAGTGCCTTGAACGCTGATACCCCGTGCTTGCGAGCAGTGTCGATGTACGACATGATGTCTAGATACTGCTGCAGGCATCTCGTCGAGCGGAAGCATCCAGAGACCTTCGTCTTGGTCTTTACGAATCTGAACGCCCTTTCGGCCAGATTGTTGTCAAAATCGACTGTGAAGTCGGAATCTCGATCGGATTCGACCGCGAGGAGAAGAGGATATTCTTCTCCGGAGACAGAGAGTCCAAGGCCTTGTTATTCAGGGCATTGGACCGCCTCGGAGTGGATCTCCGCTACGCGTTCCCATACGCCTGATGCTGATTCGTGGCAACCATACGTCTATTCCCCACCTCAGCGTGAGCTATGCGGGGATCAGGCGTTCATGCCAGTTTTGAATTTACGTCTGTATGGATCGATCGGGGCCTTCATGGCATCCCTCCGGACTTCCATTCCTCAGCAGGTATTTGTCCCTTCACCCATCAGAGGATCCAAGTTCCATACATGTTGGAAACGAGGTGATGATCCATTTGCTTCAGCATGTTAGAATTCATCGACCTCCAACAAAATCAGAAGTCTGTATGAACCAACGTCAATAGGGGAAAGAACCTTTAAATTTGAATTGTCTGTATCATTAAAATAGTCGTTATGAACGAAAGCATCCCAATCGATATCTGCGACAGAGTTGGGAACTGCACAAAAACAATCGAATAGCAGTGGATTGCCTGTTATCAACCTATTCATCTCTTTGTCGAGTAAGGCTCCTTTCCACGACGCGTAATATCTGTTACTATCGTCTACAACTATAGTAATTGTCCTGCTGTTGGTAATCGATTTAATTTTTTTGACCGAACATGGAATGTAGATCTCACATAATGATTTGCAATCATCAAAGGCCCATTCGCCAATCTCTGTCACCGAATTAGGAATAGTGATTTTCTTTAGATTAGTACATCCTTTAAAGGCACATCTGCCTATCACTGTTACCGAATCTGGAATACGAACCTCGTTTAAAGATGAACAATCGTTGAAGGCGTTATCTCCTATAACATTAACTGAATCAGGTATAATGATCTTCTTCAGATCGGTACATTTGTTAAAGGCATAACTTCCTATTACAGTGACCGAACTTGGTATAATGCAACATCCATTGCGGACCAAAGAGCGTCCAACAAATAGTTTTTTCATTGATTTATCGAATAAAGCACCAAATTTCGATGCGTAATGACGGTTATTATGGTCAACTTCAAATGAAATGGAGGTACAATCCTCGAAATAATCAGTAATTCCAGTTATCGATGACGGCACATATATTCTTTTTAAAGAACTACATCCTGTGAATGTAGTCCAAAGTATTCCCGTCACGGAATTCGGCAAGCGTATTTCTCTCAGGGAAATGCAATTCCTGAATGCGTGATATTGGATTTCAACTACAGAACTGGGAATAGATACTTCCTCCAGGGAAGTGCAATTCTCAAATGCTCCGTCACAAATGATTCTAACAAAACTAGGCACATCGAAAGACGTTGTATTTTCGACATGATATAGGCATTCCAAATCCAATGAATATCTAGCAATACCATCGTCTGAGATTCTATGTTCGCCATAGTAGTAATTTCTAACAATCTTTTTAGGAATCTGTGTACTGATGTAGCCCAGTCTTATGTCTTCGAGCACATTCCTCAGTGCAGTTTCCGAAACATAGCAGTAGTTCGCAATCGATTTAGCAACGTTGCATCTTTCAAAGGGTCCACATTCATAGTATTGTTTCACCTCTTTCGCATCCGCAACCATTACAACTTCGAGCATCGTTACTAGTTTTGAATCGACACCGTAATCTAGCATGAGAGGCAGAATTCTAGTAGGATCCTCTAGAAAATCTTTCTTGGACAGCTTTTTGAATATATCTTCATGGCACACATTATCGCCCATCTTCTTTCCATCCTGGTATCGAAACGACGTTTATTCTTCTTCGATTCATATGAATTATTACCAATGATGTTGGTATTGGGTAAATACATCACTTCTTTAGATTTTATTTCATGGGGCGAGGCGATCCTCGCTAGAATCTAAGAAATAAAGTAATAGGTCAGGGCCTCCTCTGAACCGGCCTTCACAATCATCTTTCTGATTCCAACTATCTTCAAGCCGTTTTTCTTCATCAATTCCAAAGTTTCAAATATTGCCCATTTCGACGCTATATAAATTTTCACTTTTCAAAGATTCTTACTTTCAGCCTTTCCGCTTTTCCGCCTTCCTTTGATTTTCGATCCATTATATTCCGTCCCCTCCAATCGCATTCCGCATACCGTGCGACCGCCACGCGGGAGCCCGGATGCAGGAAGATAATATGTTCGAATCCAAAGGAAAGGGAGCGGCCGCCTTCGCGCTCGCGGCATCCTTCGTCATGGTGCTCTGTGCCCTGGCCGCCGTTCCCCTGTCGGATGCGACGGGAGAGAATCTCACCGGCTACGGCACGGTCAACGAGATCTCCATCGCGCCCGGATACTCGTGGAGCTACACCTCCACATTCCCCGCAGACCTTGAGGCGGGGACCGTACTGACATTCGAGGTCAACGAGATGGATGCCGTCGCAACCATCGAGAAGCACACTCTGAAGATTGCCGCCATCCCCGCCAACATGGCAGGGAACGCATACAACATCGTTCTGAAAGCCTACCACGCCGAGTCCGACCAGACCGCATACCAGTGGATCAGGATCACCGTAAACAACGCCATGTCCGTCAGCTACACCGGATGTATCAACGAGATCGTCAAGGGAACCTCCCAGACCATCGACCTGAAATCCACCGGCGGAATCGGAACCGTCACCTGGACCGCCACTACAATGGCCCCCGGACTGACCCTCAGCGGAAACAAGATCACCGGAACCCCCACCCAGGTAGGGGCCAACACCATCGTCCTGAAGGCTAAATCCAGCGAGGGAGAGTCCAAGGAGCTGACAATCAACTTCACCGTCTTCAACGTCATCAAGGGAGACAGCGAGGAGACCATCGTCGCCATCGCCGGACAGTCCGTTGCTACCAAGGCCATCGCCCAGACCGGAACCGATCTCGGAGTCACCTGGACAGCAACAGGTTCTATCCCCGCAGGACTCACTCTGGACAAATCCACTGGAGTCATCTCCGGTAAATACACCGGATCCACCGCCGGACAGTCCGTCATCACACTGACAGGAACATCCGCCCACGGTCCTTCCCAGACTGCCACCAAGAAGGTCACGATCAACTACGAGCCTACCTTCGCCATCTCCGGCGGAGCGGAGAAGGTCCTGACCTACACCGGAAACGAGACCGCCAAGGTTGTTGCACTCTCCATCACCGGGGAGCACTCTGCTATCACCTGGTCCGTTCCAACTACCGCAGGAATCACCATCGCACAGGACGGAAAGCTGACCATCACCGGTTCCGCTGCCGTCACTGCCGACGGAAAGATCACCGTCACCGCCAGATCCGCCAACGGACAGACAGCCACCAAGGTCGTTTCCTACCTTGTCGAGGACACCCTGAAGATCACCGGACCCGCAAAGCTCGTCGCCAAGCAGGGCATCGCTGCATCCCAGGCGTACACCGTCACAGGCGGTTCCTCCAACGATATCAAAGTCGGAACCAACACCTACAACGGCGGACTGACATTCGCCGACGGAAAGCTGAAGATCACCTTCCCGAACGCCCACGCGTCCGAGACTGTCAAACTGACCGTCACATCCGCCGCGGGACAGACTGCCACCATCGATGTCGATGTCGTCGTGTACTCCACCATGGGATTCAATTCCGTGCCCGGAGCCGCAGGAGTCTTCGCCTACGCCCAGTGAGTGATAGCATGACAGCGACAGCACGCTCAGCCCTTCCGGGCAAACTGCTGACGCTGGGGGTGGTCCTTGCGGCCACCCTTTCAGTGTTGGCATTCATGCCCGTCGCGGACGCGGACACGGTCCAGTACGACGGGGTCCACGACCTGTACGGATACAAGATAACCATGGGCCTCATCGAGCCCGATCAGGTCTCCTCAGTCGAGTGGGACTTCGGAGACGGCTCCGAGAAGGTGACCGTCCAGATCACTTCCGAGAACCCCGTCGGCTCCGTCCAGCACACATACGCCGAGAAAGGCGATTACGTCGTCACCGCGACCATGCGCAACCAGTACACCAACGAGGCCGGAGATCTCGTTGACGGAGAGTCCAAGCTGACATACCTCTACCACATCCACGGATACCCCGTCGTCACATTCGACAGCAACGGCGGCTCCGAGGTCGCACCCATCGAGGGGACCGCATCCCACTACGTTCCGACCAAGCCCGCAGACCCCGTCTACGAGGGACACGGGTTCTCCGGATGGTACACCGACTCCGAATGCACCAAGCCCTTCGACTGGTCTACCGAGGTCACACAGCACACCACCCTCTACGCCGGATGGGACATCACCATGTTCACCGTAACATTCGACTACGCCGGCGGAACAGGCACGGCATCGGATATCAGCGTGCCTTCCGGCGGCAACGTCGCCGCGCCCGAGGACCCCGTGAAAGAGGGATTCCAGTTCGACGGATGGTACAGCGGGGACGAGAGGTTCGATTTCTCTTCTCCCGTCACGGACAACATCACCCTGACAGCGCACTGGAAGGAGGCCTCCGAGCCCGCCCAGGACGACAATGACGAAGGATTCCCAGTTTGGATCGTATTCGCCGTGATCGCCCTTCTCTGCGTCGCGGCGGTAATCCTCACCGGCACCCTGTTCATCGGAATCCCGGCCGCGCTGTTCGCCGTGCTTTCGGCGATCTCGTATCTGGGAGTGATATGATGTCCCGCGAAACCCTTTCCAAACCCCTTCCCAGGGCGTTCGCGGTGATGGCAGTGGCTTTGCTAGCAGTATGCGCCCTGGCGGGGGTTATGAATACAGACGAATCGGAAGGCTATTCCACGGGGACAGAGAGCAATCCGCTAACCTCGCTGAACATGACTTTCGATAGTTTGCAATCGTCAGATCTGGGGCCCTATTACGTCAAAGTGGGATCTTCCGTAAGCATAAGCGGTGCTTACGATTTCGATAACTACAGCGGAATAGCCGTCCACTTCGAAAGTGTCACTTCCGGGTTTGGATTGACACGTACGAATGGAGAAAAGGATGGGGCATTCGATGGTTATCTCGGGCTGATCTCCGGGACCATATCCAAGGCAGGTACGATCAGCATATCACTCACTGCAATTGCCGACAATGTCGAAGGCATCCTGAACGGCAAGTACACGATGACGATCGAGGCCATCGCCGATGCTGTCAGCGTCTCTTCGATCAGCATTTCGGGAAGCAGCAGTGTGACGAAGGGTTCTTCGATCACCCTTTCCGCGTCCGTCAGTCCATCCAATGCTACCGACAAGAGCGTTTCCTGGTCCGTCCAGTCGGGAAGCAGCTATGTTTCCCTCAGTTCCAACGGAACATCTTGTACCGTCACCGGAAAGGCCGCCGGAACGGCCACGATCAAATGTACCGCCAACGACGGATCCGGAAAGTCTGCGACCAAGACGGTCACCGTGAGCAATCCCAGCTACACCTGTTATCTCAGATACAACGCCAACGGCGGTTCGGGAGCTCCGAGCACGGATTCCTACACGGGAACGAGCACATCCAGCCACTACTTCACCGTGTCCGACTCCGAGCCTTACAGATCGGGATACACATTCCTCGGATGGTCCACATCCAGCACCGCGTCCAGCGCATCCTACACCGGAGGCGATTCCATCGCGGTATCGTACAACGGCTCCAAGACACTGTACGCCGTGTGGCAGGAGAACAAGCAGTACTACTACGCATACCTGTACTACAACGCCAACGGCGGTTCCGGCGCGCCTTCGACCCAGTCCGACAGCATATACGCATCATCGGCAAGCGGTTCTGCGTCGTTCACAATACCCTCTACCAAGCCGACCAGGTCCGGATACGACTTCCTTGGATGGTCCACTTCTTCGGGAGCGGCATCCGCAAGCTACCAGCCCGGTTCCACCATATCCGTTTCGTACGATTCTTCGAAGACATTGTATGCCGTATGGAAGGAGAAGACCTACACATCGACACTGAACTTCAACGCCAACGGAGGTTCAGGCGCGCCGTCGTCACTCACGTACACGGGCACATCCACGTCCGCGCATAAGTTCACCATCCCTACGACCAAGCCCACAAGATCGGGATTCGTGTTCCTGGGATGGTCCGACAGCAGCACCTCATCGACCGCCAGTTACCAGCCCGGTTCGACCATATCCGTTCCGTACAACGGCACCAAGACTCTGTATGCCGTTTGGCAGACGGCCCAGCTGGACATAACTTCGGAGCCGGCCACCAAGTCCGTTAAAACGGGCCAGTCCTGGTCCTACACGCCTACAACCAATATCTCCGGATGCACCGTGACAGTATCGGGAGCCGATTGGCTTACCGTTTCCGACGGCAAGATCAGCGGAACGCCTACGACAGCGGGAACATACAATGTTACCGTGACAGTCTCCAAGGCCGGTTACGACTCCGACAGCCAGTCCTTCGTTCTGAACGTCTACTCCGCGCTCGGATTCAATTCGGTTCCGGGAGCGCACGGTTTGTTCGCCTATGCGGAGTGATACCATGCGTCACCATTCTTTGAAGCCCTTGGCTTTGATCGCCGTTGCTCTTCTTGCATTGTGCGTCATAGGCGGGGCGATGACATTGGCATCCGATGATTCGGAGGCAAAGACCTGTCCGACTTGCGGAGGCAGCGGCAAGATTACCTGTCCTTCATGCGGTGGCAGCGGAGAGATCATCCATGGTAACCTTGGCGGTTCTGAATACGGCGAAGGTTGCACAAGATGCGGAGGCAGCGGAGAATTCGATGGGAGTGTTACATCGAGTGATTACAAATGTGGTTCAGGAACTATTACCTGTTCCACATGCAGCGGTTCCGGAACCGTTGCGGACCCCCACACGCATTCCTACAAGCTATATTCGACCTCCTACGGGAAATGCTCCGGGTCCGTCTCTACATACAAATGTTCATGCGGCGATTCCTATACATCCGGAACCAAGTACGACACACACAACTATGTCTCCCAGGGCACCGTTCACGGGGACTGCTCCGGTTCCAAGACGACCTACAAGTGCTCCCGCTGCGGAGACACCTATTCCTCCGGAACCATCTACAATTCCCATTCCTGGGGTTCCTGGTCCATCACCAAGGCGGCTACATGTACCGAGTCCGGAACACAGACGCACAAATGCACCCGCTGTTCCGACACCGAGACCGCGACCATACCCGCCACCGGCCACAGCTGGCAGATCGACGGATACACATGGTCTTCCGATCTCTCCAAATGCACCGTCGGGTACAAGTGCTCCAAGGATTCGAGTCACAAAGGTTCCGAGACCGTCAACTCGACCTCTACGACTGACGGCAACACCAAGACCTACTCCATATCCGGAAAGAGCTCAGCTTACGGGATCTCATACTCCGCCACCAAGACCGTCTACACATCGATCCTGAACTTCAACGCCAACGGCGGCACGGGTGCGCCTTCCGCGATCACGTACACGGGTACGGCCACGTCCGCGCATACGTTCACCATCCCTTCGACGACTCCGAGCAGATCGGGATTCATCTTCAAGGGATGGTCCGAGAACAGTTCTGCCACAGCTGCGAGCTACCAGCCCGGCAGTACGATCTCGGTAGCATACAACGGCACCAAGACGTTGTACGCCGTGTGGCAGGTCGCCAACCTGGACATAACGTCCGAGCCCGCGACCAAATCCCTGAAGGTCGGGATGTCATGGTCCTACACGCCTACCGTGAACGTTTCCGGATGCACCGTGACAGTGTCGGGAGCCGATTGGCTTACCGTTTCCGACGGCAAGATCAGCGGTACGCCTACGACAGCGGGAACATACAACATCACCGTGACCGTCTCCAAGACCGGATACAACTCCGACTCGCAGACCTTCTCTCTGAAGGTCTACTCCACTCTCGGATTCAATTCTGTTCCGGGAGCGAGCGGCATGTTCGCCTTTGCGGAGTGATATCATGAACGGATATTCTCTCAAGCCTCTCGCCCTGGCCGTCGTCATCCTGGCGGCGGCATCGGCCCTGGTAGCGATAGCGGCTGCATCCGACGCGGAGACCTACGACGGGACGTTCGACCTCTACGGATACAAGATAACGATGGGTCTGATCGAACCCAACCAGGTCTCGTCAGTCGAATGGGATTTCGGCGACGGTTCCGAGAATGTGACCGTCCAGATCACTTCCGAGAACCCCAACGGTACCGTTCAGCACACATACTCCGAGAAGGGCGATTACGTTGTGACGGCGACGATGCGCAACAAGTACACGAACTCCGAAGGTCAGCTCGTTGACGGTGAGTCCAAGCTCACATACCTCTACCACATCCGCGGGTATCCGATCGTCACCTTCGATTCCAAGGGCGGTTCATCAGTCCCTTCGATCGAAGGCACCAGGTCCCATTACGTTCCCGAGAGGCCCGCCGATCCAACGAAGGCCGGTTTCGTGTTCAAGGGATGGTACACCGACTCCGAATGCACCAAGGCGTTCGACTGGACATCCGAAGTGACCGCGCACACCACTCTGTACGCAGGTTGGAATGCGGTCCCGGAGACCACGCACACATCCGTCCTCAGATACGATGCCAACGGCGGTACGGGCGCGCCCGCGGACGATTCCTTCACAGGAACATCGGCGGAGGCGCACGTCTTCACGGTGGCATCTTCCGCGCCCGTGCGCGAAGGATACAGGTTCGACGGGTGGGCAGACACATCCGATGCCGCATCGTCCGTCTACAAGGCGGGAGACGCGGTTTCCGTGGATTGCGACGGGACCAAGACGATCTATGCCGTCTGGCTCAAGATCCTCAAGATCGATGTCGATGCCCCCGCATCGGCGGTGATCGGAACATCGGTCACCGTCAGGATACACGTCAACCAGATCGAACTGGAATGCGTTCCGGACTCTTCGGATGCGTGGACGGATTACAACCTTGTCCCCAGGTCGGACGGACAGGGAGGATACGACTTCTTGCTCACTTTCACCGCCGTCAGGACGGGGACTCTGAGCATAGCTCTGACAGCCGAGAACGCCGGATGCGTCACGGCCGCCGAGACTGTGGAGATCGAGATCCTTCCCAACGGCATGACCGCACCGCCTTCCGCCGAAGGCATCGAGGCGGTGGTGAAGGGATGATCGGAGAAAACGGATCCGGGGCGGATATGCCCTGAACCTTTCCCGGACGGGGAATGCCCCGTCCCAAGGAGGTTTCATCATGAGATTCATATCGAGAAACACTAAGCCCCCCGAGCGGAGGCCATATGGTCTGACATTGGACGATGTCCGCGGGCTTATACGCAAGCCCGTGTCGTATTGGGCGATAGACGAGTCCGGGAACCCGTCTAGGAAACCCAAACAGAACGGGAAACCGTTCACATTGTCTGCTGTCACCGAGCTGTCGCCGATAGATTATGATAGACTGCTTGAAGGCGTTCCGCTGTATGATGGGGAGGTACATTTCAACAAGCTGAGGAACGAGCATCCGGACATTTGTATCAGTTTGATGACGAATTTCGGGAATGAGAGCATCCTAATCCTCTACAAGACCGTCTTCAAGAATGCAAAATCCACTGCTTCTGGAAGGATCAAAGGTCAGCCTATCGATGAACTGTACTTGTTATCGTTGCTCAACGAGATGATCGAGGCGATATTGAGTACGGATCATTCCGATGTAGTTTTGATCACATACGATCAGAGTAACAACATCAAGGAAGAGACCTGTACCCTTCTGTGGAACAATCGTTGCATTCTCGTGATGGGAGAATCCAACGCATACAGGCTGATTCAGATGGCAGATCTGTCCGCATCCAGCATTGGAAAGTCATTATTGCCAAATGGTTTCGCCGATGACACATATTTTGACAAGATCAGAATGAAAAGCATCGATATAAGGGAGAATAGGAGCAGGCCGCAGCTTAACTCCGCTCTCCTCCCACAGGAAGATAGGGATTCCAAGTATTTAACGGATTCAGAACAGAGGGGATCGAGGCTAGCCGACTGCACGCAGCACTCGGCGTTCGCCCCTTCGGAGGCGGATGGACTTACGCAAAGGCCATCGTCGGCCTCCGAAAGGAAAGGAAACGGTACAGGTTCAAAATACTTGTCCAAGAACCGTAAGGGGGGACTGGCATGGAACTGAAGTCCTCTTCCAAGGTCCTGATCGGTGCCGTGCTCGTATTCATCGCGGCCTTCGCTTTCGTAACGATCGCCGAAGATTCCGATGCCGATACTCTCTATTCCGTCACACTTGACGGAAACGGCGGTACCACGTCCGGCGGGCAGTCGTCCGAGTCCTATTCGGTTATATCCGGACAGTCCTTCGCCGCACCTTCGGGCGCATTCTCGAAGAGCGGATACATCCTGATCGGATGGTCCGATTCTTCTACCGGTCAAGTGAAATGGCATCCGGGACAGGGCATCCCCGTGTCATCGGACAGGAAGGTCTATGCCGTGTGGCAGGACCTGACGTACAACGGCATCATACGGATGGGCGGAGATTCTCAGACCGACAACTTCGAATCCGAGGTCATCTACACTTCGGTCGGCGGACAGGCCGCTCCGAATCTGGACAACACCCCGTACAATCTGATGAAAGGGCTGAACAGAACGAGTCAGAAATACGGAATGACGGTCACGTACTGCGGCGATTCCAAATACTCCGAGGCCACGTCCAAGGGGACTTCGATATCCGCCGACTGGCTGACGCTGAACATCTCCAACAAGGGCGAGTTCTCGTTCTCCGGAGGCCCCACGAGGGAAGGCGTCTACACCGTCGATGTCACATTGAAGACCAAGGCCATGGCAGGAAGCTACGGAGATCTGGACGACCTTCTCGTAAGGTGGTACGTCGTCGTCCCCGTGTCCGCGGATTCCGATGTATCGCTGGTATTCGACATGGACGGCGGAAGCGGGAGGATAGATTCTATATCGGGTCCCGCAGGAACCGCGATCGTACTTCCCAACTACACCGACAGCACCGGCAACGCCATCACCAGATCGGGATACACCCTTGTCGGATGGGAGATCCCCGACGGCAGGGGAAGCAGGTCAGTGTACGCTCTGGGAAGCCTGTACACCCTTGCCTTCGACGCGTCCGTGAAGGCGAAATGGGTCTCGGACCCCAACGTACTGGTCTATTCACTGGACGGCGGCTCGCTTGCGAACGTTGATGCTTATGTGATACACGACGGATCGTCATTGACTCTCAGGGACACCGGGGTATCCAAGTCCGGATGCACGTTCCTTGGATGGCGTCCGACCCAGGACAGGCAGATTGCATACGCCCCCGGGCTTGAGATCGAGTCTTCCGGCCCGATGTACATGGAGGCGTATTTCGTAGAGAACGGGAGGTCGCTGTACACCATCACCTTCGATGCGAACGGCGGACAGGGCACCGTCCATTCCCAGAAGGTAGAATCCGGGATGTACGTCAAGCTGCCGACGAAGCTCTGCATGGTCCGCGACGGGTTCACGTTCGTTGGATGGTCCGAATCAAGTAACGGAAGCGTCCTTGGTTACGAAGACTACCAAGTATCCAACGATGTCACGCTCTATGCCGTATGGCAGCAGAACTCTGTTCCCGACCCGGAGGAGCCGGAACCGCAGCCCGTGTACTACGATGTGTCTTTCAGCACCAACCAGGGCCAGGGGAACTGTCCCGTACAGCGCATAATCTCAGGAGGTCTCGTCACCGAGCCGGCCAAGCCGAACCACGAAGGACACGTGTTCCTTGGATGGAGGTCCCTGACGCAGTCGGATCTTTGGGATTTCTCCAAGGACACCGTCACCACGGACACAATCTTGCAGGCTCAGTGGGCGGAGCATTTCACCATCTCGGTTGACGGACTGAAGGTCACCGTACAGCTGAAGGGCATCTACTACGACATGGCCTTCGATGTCGATTGGGGAGACATCGACGGGGCGGTGAGCGAGACATTCGGCCCGTCCGTAGGAACCGCAACTCACACTTACAACAGCACATCGTACGGATACATCACCGTCAGGTCCCATGATTCGTCTCCGAATCCCTACTCTTCGGTGATGACCTACAGCGTCGAAGGCGAGCACTTCAACCCGCCGATAAACCATACCGTAATCTACGATCCCGGGCAGGGCGCATTCGAAGGTAAGACTACGGGCGAGTATATCGAGAGGATCGTCGATGTCGGAAAGACCGCGCCCGAACTCGAAGCACCCGTCTGGGAAGGGCATGAGTTCACCGGATGGTACTTCGAGGGCTCCAAGTGGGATTTCTCCAGGGCGGTCACAGCGGACATGAAGCTCGTTGCTGGATGGGACGACATCGCGCCCGAGAAGCCCGAGCACATCCATCCGATAGCATCGTTCACGATTACGGGAACATGGCATCTGGACGCATCCGGTTCACTGAACGCTGTATCCTTCTATTGGTATCTCGATGGAAAGGAGATCGGCTCCGGAAAGGAGATCGACATCGGTTCCGAAGGACTGGCCACGGGAACGCACACGGTAAAGCTGCTCGTCGTATCCTCTACGGGCGATGTCAATTCGGTCACGAAGCAGATAACCGTCCAGCCTTCCGGAGACGGAAGCGTCGAAGACCGGGGAAGCTGGCTCGCGGACAACAAATGGATAGTCGCGGTCTTCGCGATCGCCATCGTATTGCTGGTGGTGAGATTCTGGATCTGAGGACCAAGCGCATCGCCGCGTTCTCCTTCGCGCTCATAATGCTGGCCGTTCCTCTAACTGCGGTGCAGTTCATCGACGACACTGAAGACTCGGAAGCCAATCCCGTCATATCAGGGGGCATCCGCGCCGGGAAGTATGTGGCCACACACTGGAAGCAGATCTCCAACTTCATCTCGATCGCATTCCTGGGTTGGGAGATCTACAAGATCGTCAACCCGGAGGAAGAGCCGGGGATAAACGAGGACGAGCTCCGCAAAGAGGAGGCCAGGCTGCTGGCCAGGTCCCTTGCGGACGGCACCGCGCAATACGCCAACGCCCTGAACAACTACCAGAACATCTGGTCGCTGACATCCGAGCATTGGATAAGGCAGGCCGAGCTTGCATCGTCCGCATATTGGAGGCCGGGCGCGGCGTACAGTCCATACGACACCCTGACCCTCTCGTCCGCGTACTACAACAGCGCGGTCATGCTTGTCAACGCGACCAACCAGATCAACGAGCAGTTCTCCACCGTCGCCGATCATATCGGGGAATGGAACGCGTCCGATTACGCCGAGTTCTACGGAAGCGGGAAGATGAAGCTGTCGTTCTCCATCGGTTCGTCATCGATTTCCGTCGATTCCGCGGACGGGTTCAAAGCCAGGATGGGGCAGGTGGTGGGACACGGAAACGACCGCGTCGTTCAATCCGGAAGCACCGCCGTTTACTACGTTGGAGGTCCGGTGTACGCATCCGCGCCCGCGACGATGACCGGTGCGAACGGTCTGACGTACACTCTGAACGCCGGATGGAACGAGAACATGCCCGAAGTGGGCAGCTGGGACGGATACAACGTCTACCGCCTCACTCCCGGCGTGACATACTTCGGGAACTTCATGTACGTCAAGGAGGCGGATTCCGCCAAGGTCGAAGGAGGGCTGATGGTCTCCTGTGGGGACGGGAACATGATCGTGTCGTGCGACGGCTCCTATCTGTACGACGGGAAGACATCCTATCAGGCTGTCGATAATGGCGGATACGACCTGTTCAAGCTCTCTGTGGTGCCGCAGAACGAATCCGACAGGCAGGTCTCCGACATCACCGCGATGATGGTCTACTACGCCAAGCTGCTGAAGCAGATCGACGACGTGCTCTCGAAGACCAACCAGGCGGCCCGCGTAGTATGGCAGATCTACGATTCGGCGGGTTCCGCGTCCGAGTATCTGACAACGCTGAACGTTCCGGACACATACGAGAACGTCTCGCTGTCGGATGAGCAGAAGAGGCTGCTGGTGACGCTGTACATGGACCAGCTCTCCGCCTGGTGGGACGAGAACGACGGTGCGGTGAAGAAGGACAACTACAAGCTCACCCAGGATTCGATGTCGCTGTACTGCCGCGGAACGCTGACGATGAAAGGCGTCAATTCCGCAGGCTCGGGATCGACCACTTGCGTCGTGTACGAGAATGTCGCCTTCACGCCGATATTCTACCGCAGCACAACTTTGGTCACCGGAAGTCAGGAGACGGAATCGCAGTGTTTCGTCCTGGTCTACGGCAAATGCGACTCGCTTTCGGGATTCGATTCCGCATCGTACAAGGATTGCGATCTCCTCTATCTGGACGCAGGCTCTACGATAGGGATATCCGAGATGAGGTACGGCGGGGAGCCCGTCTCCAAGGCCGAGCTGAAGGCATCCCAGGTCGATTACATCAAGGCCGAGGAGATGGAAAGGTTCTCTCCGGTCGAACCGCATCCGGTGAACGACATGGCGGAACTGCTCCGCCTGATCTTCGTCATCGCGGGCGGCGCGTGCATGGTGTATGGGCTCGGACGCGGGAACATCGTCGTTTCGGTGCTCGGACTGATCCTGATCGCCGCAGGGATGATCGTGGCGGGACCGCTGGCGGAACTGCTGGATAGGTATCTTCATTGGAGGTTCACATGGCCGCAGTGACCATGTTTTCAACCGTAACATTCGCCGACGGTTCAGCCACCGGCATTGAAATGATTTCAATCGCGAATGGAAGTGGTAAATTGAAGGATATAGGGAGGTGCCTATGATCTTCGAGGCGACTCTGATTGTTATGTTGCTTATAGTTGTTGGGCTTCTGATCGGACTGCTGGTCTCGGCTCTGAAGGGTAATATCGACAAGGTCATTATGTGCGGAATAGCCCTTTTGACCGGATTATCTTCGACCCTGGCTCTGATTCTGGCGATAGTGCTGGCCGTCGTGTTCCTCATTATAGGGGATTCGAGGAAGGCGATCTTCGCGATTGGCGGATTCGTGTTGGGAATTGTGCTGTTCGTCGGTTTTATGATCGCACTGGTTGCGGGCGGAGTCATCGAAGGGACGATGTGATAGTATGATGTCTATAAAGCGCGGCGTCCGGGGGTGGGTAGGCACCCGACCCGGGTTCCGGAATTCGCCGTGGTCTCTGGAGGTGGGTAGGCACCCGACCTTGATTCCAGAATTGACAATCCAATCATGCCGTGGAGATATTTGATAGTATCCGGGCGGTTGATGGGGGTGATAGAGGACATAAAAAGCAAGGCCCCCGGCGGGTGGTAGGCACCTGTCCGTTGCTCCGGATTTAACGATTAACAATTAGTCGATTAGTACTTAAAGATACTCGATCGGACTCGACCGCATGCCTTGCAGCGGGCCAATGCTGCATTCGGGACAGTCTGTCCCGAAAAGAGAATGACGTGGGAACATGAACACAAAGGAAAGAAGGGGGCAGTACAAATGATCGGACTGTTCAACCGCAGTAACGAGACGGAGCTGGATCCGCTGATAGGAAGGAAGAAGGAGCTGGCCAGGGCAGTCACCCGTTATCTGGACATGTGCGACCCGTACGCATATTGCACCGATGGGGAGGACCATGAGACCGAAGAGGAGTTCCTGGCAGGCATCACCGCGGACACCATGTCGCACCTTGCCGTCGGAGATTACGATTACGTGATAACCAACGTTTCGGAATGGTCGCCGGAGAGGGGTTACGACCCCGAAATGTTCGATTTGTACGACGGTATAATGAACGAGCTCACGGACATGAAAGGTATCGACGGGAACAAACGCCGAAGGGGCCGATGAACATCTGGCCTGGAAAGAAGTCCGAACACAGATCAGGATGATGGAACAGGTTCTGGAGATCAGCAATCTTTGAGTTTGCCCATGACGTAGGGATAATTCCTGATGTTCTCTTCGATCTCCTCTTCGGTGATGAACTCAAGACCCCCGAACGGCGGAACATCCTTCGGATCTGGTCTCTTCCTGACCTCTTCCTTCATCTCGGACATGAACGTAGGATTTGTTTCCGGACTATAAAACCGACGATTTGCGCCAGGATATCTGTCATCCAGATAACAAACAAGTTTCCAAACGAAAGTAATTAACCTCTGAATGAAAGTGGAGATAACAGGATGAAAACTACATCGATCCAACAGGAACAGTACTCGACCGCCCATATTCCCAACGGGGCGGTCATCCATGTCAGTAGCTGCTAAGCTGTCCACTTCCGCCGTTGCGGCAGCCGCCGCGGTGGCCATATGGTTCTATGTCGGACGCGATCCGGAAGGTTTCGTCCAATTCGTCTCGGACAACGGCTCCGAGCTCATCCTGGGCATCCAGATAGTCGTGATGTTCATCCTTGCATCCACGAAGCACTATCTCGCCGGCGCGGCCCTTCTCGTGACATCCGTTGCAACGCTGTTCGGGGTGGTCCTGTGATCGAGTACGTATCGCTTGTATGCATCGCGGCGGTGTTCTTCGGCCAGTGGTTCGGATCCTTCATCCGCGACCGCGCGCACGTGATGGTGCCGTTCAACGACCCCGTATCCCTGATGCTCTTCGGCATCGCCCTGATCCCGCTCTTCGTCGATGTGGGGCTCAACCACTGGTGGTACTGGATACCGATCGGCGGATTCTTCGTCGGTTACTTCAAGGGATACATCGAGAACCGTTCCGACATCGTCTACGTCGCAGTTCACGATCTGGTCCGCCAGGACCAGGACGTATATCCGATCGTCCGCTACACGGCACCGGACGGAAGGATGTGCTGGCAGCCCCAGTCCCTTTCCAAGGTGTTCCGTTCCATGTTCCTTGGAATACACTGTCCCTTGCAGATGATGCCCGTCCGCAACCCGCGCCACGTGCGCGTAAGGAACATATGCGTCCGCGCTGAGGCCAACGCCTACGACATGGCCCACATGGAGTCCACCGTCACGACCGTGACCAAGTGGAGGTTCCATTTCAAGGTCGAGTCCAGGAAGTACGTCTCCGCGCCGCACAACATGGATTCCCCGTACGACTGGATAGCCAACGCCACCGGCTACGAGCAGCTGTTCCTGGAATACTCCAAGGCCCAGACCGAGAGCATCGAACGCCAGGTCAACTTGGACGTCGCGGCTCTGAAGGGCGCGAAGATGGTCATGGAGGCCATGGGCGCGAAGACCCCCAGCAGGGAGATGATGGACGAGCTCGGAATCGATCTGGAAGCTGCACTGAACAGGAACATCGCCAAGATGAAGAGGGAGATCAGGCGCAGGCAGGAGGATGGCGGAGATGGAGAATGATTTCCGCATAATCACTCCGATCCCGGACGACAACACTTGCGAGGCCATGGTCTTCGGATCCGCCTACAAGTTCGCCAAGTCGTCCAAGTTCTTCTGGGACCGCCTGGAGCACATGATCATTTCCGAAGTCGAAGAGCTGAAAGGCCAGCTAATAGACCGCGAGTTCTGCTCGTACATCCTCAATTCCCCGGGGATGCGGTCGATGATCTACCGCAGGAGCCCGCCCGTGTCGGAACCGGACAAGATCAAGGACCTCTGGACGCTCCGCAGGATATCCAACCTGTACTCCGGATTGGACTATCTGGATGCCATGCGCAAGCAGAACATCATGTGGTCTTCGATGACCGGCGTTCGCGAATACGTCGGTAAGATGATGGAATCTGGTTTGTCTGAGAGGCAGTGGAAGGTAGCGGCCGACGGGATAGACATGCCCATCGAGTACGAGACCGTCCGCGGAATCCTGGAGAGGGACGAGGCGGAATCGGTGCGCGAAGCGGACGAGCTGGCCGGGGACATGGAGGCGCACAGGATGGAATGCGAGCGTTTCAGGGAGGACCTGGAGAACTACCGCAGGCTCAACGCCGGGGACAAGGACGGGGAGCAGGAACTTCCGGACCTTCGCATCCTGAAGGAGGTGGATGAAGGCCAAGACGTGTTACAAGATGTAACACGTTCTTCCGGGACCCCGGAGCATCCGTACACATCCGTGCCGTACGCGATATCCGGCATTCTGGAATCATGGGTCCCGGACGACGTTTCAGTTCTGATCGGATCGTTGGAATCTCTTACCGGAAAACATCATTCGCATCACGAAAGGGAGGCAGAAGCATGACGGACCGCACGAATCTCTTCAAAGACGTGACAACAGATCTCAACCAGGCATACCGCGAGGTCATCGCGCTCTATCAGATAGGGGACACCCGCGCCGGATATCTACAGACGTTTGAGCTCTGTCTTTCCCAGTGCTGTCCCGATCAACAGCTATGGAACTTCGACGAGTACAGGAAGCTGCCGCAGCTGCCGGAGGACCCCAGGAAGAGGATATCCCCCGGACACTACTACAACTGCCTGATCGTCTACGAGCAGATAATGCGCGAAGTCGGACTAATAGACAAGGACCCGTCGGATACCCAGACGGCCGATTCCGGCATCCCGATAATGAACATGGGGGCGGACTGATGCCTACAAAGGAACTTGATTCCTACTTCGCAAGGATGTTCAAGCCGGGCGCGGTCATCCTCACTTCCGGATTCAAGGGCGGGGGCAAATCCCATACCGCCATCGCAGTGGCCGAACAGCTGGTCAAGGGACTCTATCCGAGCGTCGGAAAGGTGGAGGTGTTCACGAACATCATCTTCTTCCGCCGCAGGGACGGGAAGATCGTCGAGGAGACCCCCGACCATGTCCACCTGGTCACCACGATGAAGGACCTTTTCCCCATGCTCATGGATTCCATCGAGAGGAACGGGCGCGACGTGCTCAATCTGCTCATCCTGGACGAGGCCCAGGGGTTCATCGGAGGGGATTCCAACAGCACCAACGCGTCGGTCATGATGAAGGAGATGCTGGGAATCATCCGCAAGTTCCGTCTCGCGGTATGGTTCCTCACGCCTTCGGCCAAGTCCATCGGTCCGGCGTTCCGCAACTGGATAAACGACCCGAAATACCCCGGCAATCTGACGGCCAGGTTCATGAAGGACCTGAGCTGGAACGAGCGGTACATCGAGAAGAACCGCCTGGACATCGATCCGAAATCGCTGATGCAGGTGAAGAACTTCGATTCCGACCCGATACTGCTGATCGTCCCCGTGACCGAATGGACTCAGACAAGGGACTCGCTGAAGGAGGGGCAGTACTGCTACGACCACGAGGCCAGCGCGACGTTCTATGTCGGAGACGGATTCGACTGGGAGAAGTTCAACAGGACCATCGGGGGCGTATCTTCGATACGCGTGATGGAGACGATCCGCAGATACTATGCTGAGAACCACGGCGGGGATGCCAACGCACCCGTGCTCACCGCTGACGAGGCGAGGAAGCGCACGCAGGCCCAGATCGCCAAGCGCATGCTGGAGGACGGGGCATCCCAAAGGGATGTTGCGAAGGCATTGGGCATAGCGAGGCAGACCGTCGTGAGACGCGTGGAGCAGTACGGCGGAATGCCTTCGAAGAACATGTCCGAGAAGGGCTCGAAGAAGGTGGTAAATCTCACCGAAAACCGCATTGCCGGCGACGGAGACATGTTGCCACCCGAAGGGGTAGCCAGCAGCGTGGTAAAGTGGCAACTAGGGGGGCGTTTTTCACCCCCTATATATATTTCTAGCAAAACCCCGCAAAAGGGGGGTTTTTCGGGGGTAGCGGTTGCCACCGACGGCACGGAAAAACATCCTGAAAACGACGGCATCGGCACACCGATTCCCGACGGGAGGTACACCCTTCCGGAACTTCGGAGAGCGGTGCATCACTGCATAGGGGATGATGAAGAATGATCGGAAGGAAAGTCGATCCGACACCCGGGATGGAGGCCGCGGGAGTGGTATGTTTCCAGGTCGGGGACAGGAAGGTCGAGATACCCGTGGACAGCAACGGCAAGGTCCCGACATGGGCATTGGCCATGCGTTTCCAGGAGGCGGGGGACATAACCGATCTGGACGAGAGGAACGAGCTCGTTCTTCCGTCGGAATGCACGCCGGAGGAAGTGCTCGGTTGGTGGCTGGACCCTTCCAGCTGCGACATACAGGGCATAGACACCGACGACTCGGAGATTTACGACGTGTCGTCCGTGGACGATCCGGAGAAGAGGGAGGCCCAGCGCAGGATAGCCGTCGTCGATGCGGACCCGGACGAGAGGGACCGCATACGCAAAGTCCTTTCCGACTCGTTCACGGCCGAAGAGCTCAGGCGCATGGCATCCGAGGGTTCCTTCGTGATCCGCTCGGTCCCCTACATGGGAGGGGCCACGGGATGCTACTACCGCAGGCAGGACGGGGTGGAGGTCCCGCTGATCGTCCTGGAGAAGGGGAACACGCCAGACAACATGGTCCACGAGATGACGCACCACATACGCGCCGCGGACCAATCCAGGAAGGGCATGCTCGCAACCCCGATCAAAACGGGAGGACGTTTCGACCGCATCACGCGCATACTTCCGTCCAGGAGAAGGGACCAGGAGGACGAGGAACGCCTTACCGTCGCCGAGGCGATGGTACGCACTGGACTGGACCCCGTCCAGTCCGGATACTACGACGGCGTGGAAGGCAAATCGCCGAGGGAGGCCTACATCGAAGACCTCTACACACTGACGGGCACCCCGCCCGATGTCCCGCCGGAGGACATACCGAGACTCACCGGCAAGGCGGCGCGCAACGCCGTTCTACACGGATACGCTTACACGAACATCGCCCGCGCCCAGATCCTTTCCAAGGACGTGCGCAAGCGTTGAAGCTGGCCAGGAACTGAACCGCAGACCCGTCCGGTCGGGCCAAAGACCGGAAGCTCAGAGATGATAGCCATGGCTAGCTTGGAAGAGCTCCAGAGGATGCGGTCCCAGAAGGAGGCCGCCTTCAGGGAGCAGAGGAGGTCCGAGAAGGACCAGAGGAAGGCCCAGAGGGGCATAAGGAGGGCGGAGACCCGCAGCTACAGGTCGAAGGCGAGGCAGGCGGCGAAGGAGGCATACCCCGATTCCCGTCTCGTCCTGGTCTTCAACGGTAGACCTATTTCCGTCAGGGAGGTGGAACGCCCGGCGGAGGTCGTGAGATCGCAGAACATCATGGCCCGCCGGGTGGATCCGTACCGTGAGAGTTCGATGAACATTCTGCCGGCATACAACAAGCCGTCGTACAACGTGGTCCCTGGTATCCCC
The DNA here is from genome assembly GCA_934702355.1 of uncultured Methanomassiliicoccales archaeon. Classification (GTDB taxonomy): domain Archaea; phylum Thermoplasmatota; class Thermoplasmata; order Methanomassiliicoccales; family Methanomethylophilaceae; genus Methanoprimaticola. The sequence continues at coordinate 157,729 of CAKUXX010000002.1, read as the reverse complement.
GTGGAGCACGCCGGACCGTGCACACGCGGATGCGCAGGATGCGACGGGACCGGATGCGGAAGGAAGACCCCGCAGAAGAAGGCGGCGAAGAGACCGACGGGGAAGACCGCCGCAAAGAAAACGGCCCCGCCTAAGAAGACCGTAGCGGCGAAGAAGACGGTCCCGAAGAAGTCTGCGAACACCAAGCGCAAGACCGCGACCGGAAGGAAAGGTGCGGGAAGATGACCATCGATACCGGCTACTACGCCCTTGTCAGGGCGACCGATCCGACGTACTTCACAAGCATCGTCGTAAAGGAGTACATGCGCGATAATCCGGATGTTGCGGAATCCCTTGTTCTCGAATACGTGGACGATCTGAGTGATCTCCCCTTCGACTTCGACGGTTTGGAGGATTACTTCAACGGAATGTCGCCCTTCGACGCGTTCCAGTGCGGATTGTTCACGTCACCGTCTCAATTCTCGATGTCCGACGACTACTTCGACATCGACGGCTACGGTCATCCGGTCTCGCTGACCCAAGATGATTATGACAGCAGGATCCTGGACATCCTGGAAGACCAGTTGATGGATAAGATACTGGAGGGGAAGATCGACATCCCGGAAGAGCTCAGGGAGGTCCTTTCGTTCTGGTGGGACGGGCAGGACGGGCTAAAACGTGCCGCAAAGATGAGCGGCATCGAGTTCCCGGTGGACGATTACTATTGGGATAGGTTCTACGATGATTTCCGCGAACCAGGATCGTCCAAGAACAGGAAGCCGACAGCGTCCAAGAACAGGAAGCAGACAGTATCCAAGACCGTCAGGAAGCCAGCCAAAAGGACAATCAAGAAGGCACCCGCAAAGGCCAAGCCAGTTCAGAAAAGGAAACAGGCACCGAAGCCCGTCCCCAACAGGAAGACGAAGCCGAAGGCAAAGACGATCGTTCCAGCGAAGGACAAGGTCATAGCGAAACGCGCACCCGCAAAGAAGACAGGGGGCGGAAGATGAGATCATCCAAAGTTCCGATGGATGTCATCGCGGGGTATCCGGTACATTCGGAGATCTACATTTCCGTTGACGAGGGCGGGGACATAGGCAGTATGAACCACGGGGAATACTACTTGTTGTGCGCCAGTTCGGTGAAGGATCGTAAAAGGTTCAGAGATGCGACAGCCCGTTTCAAATTCGGTAGGGAAATGAAGTTCAGGAAGAATCCCAAACGTCGTGAACAGGTTCTGAAATATGCCAATCCAGCCATTGACGGATTATTCTATGTCGCTGTAAAGAAGACCAAAGATCAGTTTGACAAGGAAGAGCAACACATCATCCACGAAAGGGCGTTGCGTAAGCTATCCGACATGGTCTTGTCTACGGAGACAGCCCCGTACGTCGATGTTGAGATTGATCAGACCAGCATGATTCCCGATGAATTGGCCGAATGTATCTTCGAATCCAACAGGTTCGCGCAGGGACGTTCCGTGGAAGCGGATGTTGTGGAATCAAAGGATTCGTACGAGCTCCAAACGCACGATTTCATAGTCGGCGCATTGGGCAGGATGTACAACAGGCACGACGACTACTACGTCGGACTTCTAGACTGTCCCAAATACGGTTATTTCGTAAGTTCGGATGGTTTCAGAATGGATGACTTGGGCGAATCGCGGCCTCCGGACCACGCAGACGCCCCTGGTCATGGGAAATATAGGTCTCACGAGTATTTAAAAAATGTCAGGGGGGCGTGCTGATGGGCATTCAAGCATCACATTACGCTGAATACGACCTGGGATCGAAGAGAACAGGTCTAGGCGAATCGCGGCCTCAAGACCACGCAGACGCTTTCGACCTGTCCACTACATCCACCTCACCGTATTTGAACCCTGACATCGAGGAGGCCCGCCCATGAGATCCCGCAGGGAGAGGAGCATAACCCAGACCCTGGAAGGTCTTGGATACGATCTCGTCAGCGTGAGACAGCTCGGAGAGGATCCCGGGACCCACAGCATCCGCAGCGTAGTGATAGGTCACACCGACTGCTCGTACTCGGACGCGGGATACGCGGTCTGGAACTGCATAGACTGGAAGACCGCCCCGGCCAAAGAGGACCGCAGGCGTGGAATCGACATATGCGTCGGATCATACAACCTCACCCGCGAGGAGGCCCTGGAGGAAGAGGGGATGCGCTACACGGACCTCATGCAGCGCTACACCTGGCTGGTCCCAGGGACAGACAAGATCGTTCCCGGGAGCAGGGGGTACAGATGACCCGCATCGTATCGGACTCGACCGACACAGGCGCATCAATGCGCCATGATACGGAAGTGAGAGTTTGATAACAGAATGCGGGGGGTGCCCGGAATGAGCATCCTCAGAAGTAAGAAGGCCGATGCATCGAAGAACCGCAGGCCGGTGGACGGGAAGAGGAAGCTGTCCGACGGAGGGTACGAGGGATACTACCTTCTCGGAGACGGCAGGGTCATCCACGTCACCGAGTACGAGGGATTCGGGGAGGACGAGGAGTTCATGGAGTCCTACGAGAACGATCCCGCCGAGACCAGGCTGGTCGGAGGCGTGTACTACGACATATCCGACGGAACTGGCGGGGTCATGGGCTACACCGGAAGCGATACGCTGTCCGACTTCGACGGATTCCAGAGCATCGATTCCGGTTCCAGGATGGAATCGATGTTCCTCAAGTCGGGGGACAGAGGGTACGACGACTACGACGATGCCTTCATGGGATTGGTCTGCGGGGACAAGGGCCCCGAAGACGTGCGCGCGGTCGCGAAGAGATACGGCCTGTACAACAGGAGGCGCGCACGATGGCGATATTCGGTTCGAGGAACAAGATATCCTGTCCGGAGGCGGACATCGTCAGGCAGGCCGCCATGGTAGGTTACGAGACCGTCAAGATCCGCATGTTCGGGATGGACCCCGCTACCAAGGCCGTGCACTATCTCGTCCTGGCCCGCAAGCCCGACTCGATCTGGCAGGATGCCCAGTACGCCATGTGGGATTACATCGACTGGTCCCATTCCGACGACAAGGGGAGGGAGGGCGTGCTGTCCTACGGAGACTACCAGATCCCCAACGACCGTGCGGAGTTGCAGTTTCAGAAGAGATTCAGGGACATGTACTGGGATCATGCGTGGGCCGATCCGTACACGGGGAGGCGCATAAGATGATCCCCAAGGGAAAGAAGCCGAACGCGCCCCGCAAGAGGATGTACGTCGTGAAGAACATCGGCCCGGCACTCAGCATAGAGGAGGTCGCGGCAAAGGTCACGGCATACCACATGGCCTACGATTTCTGCGGTCCCGACCGCGACACGAACGGTTCGAGTGTATACAACCACGTGTACGGCGAGGCGTTGCGTGCGCTGTCCGAGAACCCGATGATCGTTCTCCAGTACTTCGTCTCCGAGGTCTGCCAGGAGTATGCCGGCAACCCGATCGACGACATGCAGATGCCGATGGTCTCCGAGATCGTCGATTCCATCAAGGCCATGATGGCCGCCAGGGGGTTCTGAGATGACCTACTTCTACTGCAAGTTCTGCAACTGCTACACCCCGTCCAAGGGCGACCACTGCGGGATATGCGGAATGGCCTATCTGAGCAACAGGGACCTGGGTATGGCCGTCAGGCCCGTCAGGTCCTTCATGGATTCCTGGAACGATCCGATCCGCGTCCGCCCCAAGTCCGGGAAGACGATGAGGTTCATGGACGCCAGGATGACGCAGCCCTACTACGCCAAGATCTTCGACGGCATCGAGGACGAATACCTGATCATGGACGAGTCCACGCTCAAGGACATGCTCGGACAGGACTTCAGCAAGGAAGAGGGGAAGCTGCACCGCGCAAAATGCAGGTTCTGCGGGAACGACGTGGAGGTGAGCTACACGGCATCCGACGAGCTCATCGCCAGCCTGAACAGGAAGCCCGCATCCTTCGGGAAAAAGAAGACAGGCAGATTCGCAAAGGGGAGGGGAAGGAGATGACCCCTGAAAACCATCAAATACCGTTCTACCAAGTGAGAACCGTCGCTATGGAGGTGTTCTGATATGGCGACAGTTTGCAGCTGCCCGGGTTGCGGGCGGATATCCGATGGAAGAGAGAGCAGGTACGGGGAGATCAAGTGCCCCGAATGCGGGAAGGAGTACTGGATCCCGCAAGAGGTGTTCGATTCGGCACCCTACGCCAGGATGTCCTGTGTCGGCCTTCCGATCATCGAGGTGTACTTCAGCCCCTTCGACGGCTACCGCGTCAAGTCCAGGAACATGGTCAGGCAGTACATCCTGGGATGGAGGTACGACCCGTTCACCGGATTGTGGAGCGGAGGGGACTACTTCCGCACCGAGCAGGAATTCGAGAAGGCCAACAGCGGATACTTTTCGACAGGGAGGCCCTGAATGTTCGGAAGGAAGAAGGTTCTGATGAACTCAGCCCCCGGCGGATACTGGTGCCCCGCATGCAAGTGTGCGGATATCACAAAGATCTCAGGGGGTATGATGTCCGACCGCTACGCTTGTCCGGCATGCGGACTGGTCTTCGAGGCCAACAGGGACATGGACGCCGAGGAGTATGCCGACGAATGCGACGACTGCGCCGGCCCCGTGTCGATTATCTGGTCCAAATCGTCCGCCCCGATGGATGCCGTGCGCATGATAGCGTGCAGGCTCAACCCGAACATCAGGAAGGTGGCATACGACAACGAGGTCTTCGCCTGGATCTGCTCGTATTGGGACTATGTCAGGTGGAACGAGCACGGCAACGAGCTGTCCTATGATGAGCTGGCATACGACAACGGTTTCTCGGACATCGTCGGCTCGATCATCTACGACCCGTCCGATTTCCTGGAGTATCTAAGAAGTGGGGATTCCGACCAGTCCGAAGAGGAGAGGAAGCTCGCAGCGGAGCTCAGGAGGCTCAACAGGAGGCTGAACCCGTGAGCACCGATCCGTCGGAGGAGCGCAAGACCCTGATCGTCATGCTCGGTACCCTGGACCCCGATGTCGGGGAGGAGTCTCCGAAGGCCGATGCGGACCCGGTGAGCATCACAGACTTCGTGATGATGTTCTGCGAGGTGTTCTCTGGGAACAAGGACCTTGAATGGTTCGCCCCCGATGCCGGGAGGCGGGACTTCGACACCGTCATGTTCCGCCTGTTCTGCTGTTCCTACGTCTACGCCAGGAGCAGGCCCGCCGAGTTCCTTCAGATCGTCGAACATCTCAGGGATTCCAAGGACCCGATGTACGAGATCATGGAATGGAACTGCCTGAACATCGTCGCATCCCAGGTCCGTCTGTACATGGAGCAGAAGGGAATTCCGGTGGGCATGCCGGGCTACATCGACGCAATCATGGAGAGGTTCCCTTCGTGCCTTGACGCGATCGGGGACCTCTTCGGAGACTACGGGGAGCGATGACGATGATCTGTCGTCGGGCATCCCCCTTCCAAACCTCTTCAAAAACCCCTTTCCGCGAACTGGACCGCATTTCCGAGCGCATGGATTCTTATGCGCGCAGCGGAGCCGGTCAGTACGTGAGCGTCCGCGCGGACGGTGCGGATGCGGGCATGTCGCTCTGAAAGGCGCGATGTATCGTACAACACCAAGGACGGCAGGCCGTACCGCGTCGTCGAGCTCTTCTCCGGAATCGGCGCGCAGCGCATGGCCCTCTTGGAGGAGGGGATACCCCATCAGGTCGTCGGAACATCCGAGATCGACAGATACGCCATACGTTCCTACGAGGCGATCTACGGCGACGACCCCAATCTCGGGGATATCACCCAGCTGTCCGTCCTTCCGGACTCGGACATACTGACGTACAGTTTCCCGTGCCTGGACCTGAGCATCGCGAACAGGAAGGCCACCGGGATGGCCAAGGGAGCGAACCGCCGTTCGTCTCTGCTCTGGGAGGTCCAAAGGCTGCTGGAGGTCTCCGCAAAGGAGGGGACCCTTCCGGAATGGCTGATCATGGAGAACGTACCGACCGTGTTCTCCAAGAAGAACCGCCCGGTCTTCGACGAATGGCTGTCCTTCCTATCGTCGCTGGGATACACGTCCGAGTACGGAACGTTGAACGCCAAGGACTTCGGGACCGCCCAGAACAGGAACAGGGCGTACATGATCTCCCATCTCGGGAGCTACTGTCCACCTTTGCCGAAGGGCAACGGTCCGAGGTACGTTCTCGGGGACATCCTGGAGGACGAGGTCCCGGACAAGTACTATCTGTCCAAGGCCAGGCTCAGCGGCCTGAAGGAATCCACCGACAGGCAGCGGGTCAAAGGCAACGGTTTCTCCTTCCGCCCGCTCGAACGGGACGAGGTCGCACACACGGTCACGTCCAGGGCGGGCTCAAGGAAGACGGACAACTTCGTCTACGAGAAATGCGACCAGCTGGGGATAGCCGAAGGGATAAGCGGATACGATTCCCTGAAGCGCGTCTACTCGCCCTACGGACTGTCTCCGACGGTCGTAACCGGTTCCGGAGGGAACACGATGCCGAAGGTGTCCGAGGACGGCAGGAGGATACGGAAGCTCACTCCGAGGGAGACCTGGCGTCTACAGGGATTCCCTGATTGGGCGTTCGACAGGGCGCGTTCCGCGGGAATGTCCGACGCACAGCTCTACCGCCAGTCGGGGAACTCGATCGCGGTTCCGGTCATGGGCTCGATCATGCGCACGATCGACGATTACGAGATCGCACGCATGGAGGGGAAGGGGCCCAAAGGGAAGCGCAAGGTCACGCTGGACCAGTTCTCGGAGGGTTCCAGATGATATTTCAACAGAATGTGGTGAAAACCCGTGCTCAATGCGCATTGAAGCACGGGGTGGGACAATCGACCCAGGCACCTACCTTCCAATATCCGTTTAGGGACTCCTCTAGAGTCTCAGTGCAAGGGCAATCCAATCTCCACAACCATGGCAGGGTAATGGACCACTGCGTTGTCCGCAACAACGCCGTCGGAACATACGCGTACTGTCCCCTCAGCACGTTGTCATCCGCAATACCGGATGACGCGTATATAAGCGCTGCCGGAACGGAACCACCACGCCAAACAGCCTTCGATCTCGACCGCGAACCCGCCGACAATTTCCATCCGGCATACAGGCAGGAAAGAGGACAATCGGCGGATTAGGGAGAAGAGCATCCGCAAACGCCGGATGCTCAGTCAAAGGAGGTTTTGGTTTGACTTCCAAGAAGACTGTGAGATACAACGGAAAGAACTACCGCGTCCCCGTGGACGAGAACGGACTCGTACCCGGGGATTACCTGATGGCGATCCAGGAGAGAAGGTCGCCGAGATCGAAGAACATGGATTCCAGGCGGAGGGCGAAGTCCACATTCCCGCAGAGACCCGAACCCATGCAGGCGGTCATGTGGACCCTTCACCCCGGAAGGTTCGACATCGAGGGCATCGACACGCCCGTCGTCATCGAGGAGAAGACGCTGCCGGTGGAGATCGTCCCCCCGCAGGGCACCGAACGCCCGACAAAGGCGGAACCCGCACCCAAAGGCAGGAAGGGCAGGGTCCGCGGCAAGGGGTACGCATCGTCCACCTGGGACAGGAAGCTGGACTTCGACAACGATCCAGAAGGCTCGCTCAGGGAGATGCACCGTCTCCAGCGCGCCGAGGATTACGAAGCGACAGAGGACATGCGCGCGTATCTGGACGACAACCGCTACGACGAGTACGGCAAGAAGAGATACACCTACGACGACCGCGACCTGGTCAACGATTACTACGACAAGATGTGGGACGACTACCGCACATACGAGGAGCCCACATACTTCAGCAGCTACAACAGGAGGTCCCGCAGATGACCGAAAAGAAGAGATCGGACCTTCTTATCTACGGAAGGGAGAAGGGCAAGGGGAAGAAGTTCATGCCCTACGACGGCAGAGGCGGGTTCACCGGGAACCTGATCTACGCCGCAAGGTTCCCGCCGGACGGCGCGGAGATGGTCCAGGAGATCGTTGACAGGCTGAACAGGGACAATCCCGACTACGAGTTCGAGATGAGGAGGGGCAATGGAACGTTCCACCTGGAACCGCAGCCGGAACCCAAATACACAATGTTCGATCCTCACGCGCCCGACCCGAACAAGGGACGCCACATCACCGGCGGCGAGGTCGAGTACTTGCGCCGCGCCGAGGTCGTTCCCAACGGGGACATCGGGATACTCGCCAGGATCAAGGGCTCCGGATCCGAGTACACGACATTCGACGGATTCGGGCTCGGAGGAAAGGTGTTGCGCTGGCCGAACGATTACATAGAGGTCGTGCGCGATGTGATGTTCTCGCTGTCGAAGAACAACCCCGACTACGAGTTCAAGGCCGTCTTCCTTCCGGACACGGTCTTCATCCGTTATCCCTATCCGTCGATATACAACAACCCGCTGAACGAGCCCAGGCTGCATAGGATAAGGTTCAGGAAAAAGACCGAAAGCAGTTGCGATCTCCCGGCAACAGAGTGGCCGACGGAGCCGAAGCCGCCTGTCCAGGGGGTTGTCCGGGGGGTTCCGAAGGTCACCGAATCCGCCCGCCCCATGGACTACTCGGTCCAGATGTTCGGTTCCGAGATTATCACCCCGCCCATCGAAGGAAAGAGGACGCAGTCCGCCAAATGCCGCGCCATCGACGGGGCCATATCGTCCAAGACGGGGGGAGCGGCCACCGTGGTCAGATCCACAATGAAGGGAAAGACCTACTACGGCGTGGCGGAGGTATGCAGCCCGGAGATCGGATCGCGTCAGAGGATACTGCTCACGGGCAACGTCCTGGACGATCCGAAGGGCGGGGTCAGCACGTTCCTTCTACAGTCCGACACCGGCTCCAGGTTCCTGGATGCGCCGCAGTCCTATCTGAAGATGATCGACGAGCCCCGCACCGACGCGGACGAGGAGTACCGCAGGAAGGTATCCGTAAGGAAGTCGGGGGACGGAAGGTCCTGGAAGAGCAGGAAGTACACCATCGACGGAAGGGAGGTCGGAGCGGACGAGATGGTGGGGATCGTATCCAAGCGCACCGGCAAGACCCCCTGGGAGGTGGAGACCACGCGCGACATACGCGCGATGCGGGTCTTCGACGAATACGACGCAGGCGGGGTGAAGGTCACCCGCAGCTACAACCGCAGGAGGGGCAGACGCTGAACAGCGACAGGAAGCAGCCGGTCACCTTCAACGGCGAGACAGTGAAATCATTCGGAGAAAGGCACGTCGCGGACTGGCTGGCGATGCACGGCATCGACTACGTCTACGAGGACCGCTACGGAGTCGGGAACTACCGCCCGGACTTCCACATACCCGGAACGGACGTTTGGATCGAGTATTGGGGAGTCAACGCCGAGGGCAGGGTCCCGCCGTGGTTCGAAGGACACGGCGGACTCGATCCTTCCGTCTCCTACAGGGAGTCGATGGAATGGAAGAGGGATCTACACAGGAGACGCGGCACCGATCTGATCGAATTGTACTCATGGCAGAAGCGCGACGGCACACTGGACCGCGAGCTGGGTAGACAGCTCAGGAAGAGGGGCATACGCGGTTCGCCGAGAAGGGCGGCGGGCAACCGCCTGAGACGCGCGTTCGGTCTCAGGGGAAGGCCGTACCGCGATGGAACGGACTCGACCGAAGGCAGGCGCACCGGCCACACGATGCGCACGACCAGGATATGAGAACCATGGCGAACAGGAAGCAGTGCAGCGGAAAGGGCTGCGCGAAGAACACGAAACCGAAGACCAAGAGCAGCAAGGCGAATGCCGTCAGAAGGCCCGCGAAGAAAAAGTCCGACAGATGCCCCCCGCAGGCGTCCTACGGCAAGAGGCCCTACAGGATAGCCCTACCGAACGAACCCGACCCGATGTCCCGCTACGACGCGTTGGGATGCTTTTACTTCGAAGGCGACGACGAATCCGATCCAAAGGACTACCGCAACTACACGGGGAAGAGCCTGGCGGAATTCGTGGCGACATCCATGAACCGCAAAACGGACATCATGACGCACAAGTTCCGCTCGATTGACACACTGGTCAACTGGCTGGAGAAGAACGGATTCGGGACCCATGAGATCGTCGGAGGCCTCTATGTGTTCTACTGGCCCGGTTCCGACAGGGAGACGAGGGAGAGCCTGGCCAGGTACAGGGTCACCGATCACAACGCATGGGCCGAGGGCAAGGTGTACAACATCGCCTTCGAGGACGATCCTTCGATCCCGGAGCCTTACGCGACCGTCGAATACATCGGCGATCCCCGCGACCTTCCCGAGAGGGCCATCATCGTCAAGGACAAGGAAGGGAACCCGGACAAGTTCTACGGGGACGAGGCGGACGTCTACATCCAGCGCGAGATAAGTCAGGGGATGCCCACGGACAGGAGGAAGTACATCTTCGACGGGACGATCTACGACCTTTCCTACGACCAGGCTACGGCCCTTGGAATGGACAGGGACCTGAAGCTGCACAATTGGGGAATCTTCACAGGTGAAATGCAGGGCGGGCTGAGATCCCACGGGAAGATCAGACGCTCGAAGAACATCAAGCGCAGGTGAACATCGGAACGGACTCGACCGCACGGCCGGCATCGGCCTTATGATGCGAACGAAGAGAGATTACGATGGCGAGCAAGAGCAAAGTGAGGATGACCAGGGGAGGTTCCCCGATTTTGGACATGGAGGTGACGGCGAACACTTCAGGAGGCACGTTCCAGAAGCGCAACAGGAAAATGGCAGCTGTCATAGCAAGGGACGGAACGACATACATGGTTCCCGTGGACTCGAAGGGATACGTCCCCGCGGACGCGCTGTACGAGCACTTCCTGGACTACACCAAATGGTCCGGGAAGGGGAGGGAGCGCAACCCCGTTGCCGATCTGAGGACGACAGCGGACAGACTGCATTCCCCCAAGGACCCCAGCGGGTTCACCCCGGAGGAGCTGGTCGCGACAGGATGGTGGACCGCCGTGAACGAATCGGACATCATGGGCGTGGACGATTCCACATCTAGCTACTTCGCGGAGATCGAATCGGTCAAGCCGTCCATGAGGTCTTCGATGGGGAAGATCGCGATCATCGTCCCGGAGGACAGGCAGGACTTCGTCGTCAAGACGTTGCAGGACAACTTCACCGCCGCTGAGCTGAAGAGGATGACCGCCAAGACAGGGCTGGTCGTCATGGAGGGCAATCCGGGCAAGGGCGCGGACGGATGCTACTATTCGAGGCAGCAGGGAGTGGACACCCCGACGGTCATAATCCGCAACTCAAGCGGTGAGGATACTCTGACCCACGAGATGATCCACCATGCGAGGTATTCGGATTCGGCCAGGGCGGGCATCGCAAGGACCCCGTTCCCGCTGGATGACGACGGACGCGCACTTCCGGTCCCGTCGGGACTGTATCCGACACTGATCAACCTGGAGGAGGCCGCGACAGTGGCCGAAAGCACATCAAGGACCAGGGAGAAGACAACGAATCTCGGATACTACACCGTTCTCCGCTCGGACAAGGGAGCTCAGGAGCTCTACGACGAGGACCGCGCCTTCCTGACCAAGGGCAAGCCCGTGAGGGGGAAGAGGGCCGTTGACAGGGTCAACAGCGACTTCGAGGAGACCAATATCTCCAACCTGAAGTACAAGAGGGGAGGGAAGGCACCCAGGGAGTCCGTGGCCCAGATGCGCAAGGCCGGAACTCTGCCGAAGAAGACGGCCAAGAAGACTACACCGAAGCCAGCCGCGGCGAAGAAGACTACCAAGCCAAAATCAACCGCGTCCAAGAAGGCACCGTCCGGAGGAAAGAGGAGATGATCTGCCCCTACTGCGATTCCGATCAGGCCATGATGCGTTCGGTCATCCGCAGCGAGTTCGACGATTCGGCCCAGAAGCTGATCGTCGTCCGCAACGTGTTCTGCCCCCAGTGCAGGAACACTTCCTACGCCGTGAGGCTGATCGAGGACAAGGAGGAGAACTACAGCGTGATAAGGCGCGACGAGCTCAGGGACCGCACCGGGATAAGGATAATCCGTCCGGTCCTCTCGAAGAGGGCATGCCGATGATGATCCCGGGAATAAGGGGCGAATGGGACCTTGTTGACAGCCGCGGAGGGTACCATTTGATGAGGTCGAGGGAAAACGGCGTTAAGGTTCCGATGCTCATAATCGACGGCGATCTCAACCTTGTCGGGGAAAAGGATGGAATTAACATCCAACCGAGGCGCAGATGGCCAAGAAGAAGATGACGAAAACGGCGAAACGCGATCTCCGCGACAACGCGTCTCTGGTCCTTTCGGGCATCAGCACTGCGGTAGGAGTGGCGGCCTTGGCGTTGGCCCTGAACAGGAAGCCCGAGGACGGAACGCTCTATTCGGAACTGCTCGGACCGATGCGTCGCCGGTGAAACGATTTCGTAAAAAGTGGTCTCCGGCCCAAAGGAGGGGAAAACAAGAGACGGAGACCACCCAGATATTCTTTTATGGGTTGAAAAACCCTTAGTTTTTGAATCCTTCGCGCCACTTCATGTAAAACAGTATGCATTGATCGGCCATCATCGGGCGTTCGAAATAACCTGTCGAATCAAGACTGTCCGCAACGAAATTGTCCACACGCATGGAAATTTTCACAACGTCCTTTCTGGCCTTGGGAATAGGGGCTTCGGATTCCTTCTGCCTGAGTGATTCCGAGCAGAAACGCATGGCATAGGCGATCACTTCGGACACCGAGTTGAACTCGCCGCTTTCCACGAGTTGTATGCATTTCTCGTAATTTTCTCCACTTATGTTGAATGATGTCGGAGTTCTCATAGTTGAACTAATAATTTCAAGATATATAATTCAATTGTAAGTCGAAATATTATATTCATAATTATAATTATATAAATGAAACTCATTAGTTACTATTGAAAGATATAAATATTTCATACCTTAGTGTAGGGAGTAAGGCAAAACAAACCTGAAGAAGAGCAAAAAAACTCGAAGAAAGGGGAATACGGCCCGGACAGACACCAATCAGCACGGGCCGGCCAACGGATGAGTGATACGTTGACAGACAAGTTATGGATTGATACATACAAAAAGGCGAGCGTTGAAGGAAAACTCAGGAACGATGTAATCACCGTTGATTGTCCGATACCGGAATGGGCATTGGAGAAGTTGCGCGAATACGAAAACGGACTCGATGTCAGTAAGAATACCAAGGATTTCCATATCAACAGCATAAGGACCGCGATGAGGACCTTGGCCGAAAGGTACGGTGATCTCGATCCGAGGAAGATAGACGAGGAAATGATTCGTTCCATAGGAGACATTCTTTCGAACCACAAGAGGTCGAGCCTGTATCCTTTGCGCGTGGGTGCGGGAAAATTGGTCGCTCTGTACACAGGAGTCGATCCCTGGGTAAACCGTCGCAGGCATTTGGTCAGAAAATCTCAGATCTCAGTCGAGAACGAAAAGAAGTTCTTCGACGCTATGCTGAATGCCGGATTCTCGAAGACCAAGGCCGAGCAGGAATTGGTCTTGATCGAACACGCTTTGAACGTTCTTTCGCAGAATCTCGAAGATTTCAACCCTTCGTGTTTCGGAATCGAGGAGATTCTACAGTTGGGAAGGTTCCAATTGGGAATGAACAAAAGGCAGCTGAACAACTACAAGTACGCACTCGGCCGCTATGTTTGGGCCATAACGGGAACCGACCCCATGAGGGTGTCGAAGTGTCACCAGAAGAAAATCCCGGTCAACATCCAGAACCGCATCATTCAGACGGGGTTCGGAGACGAATTCGATGAGTTCATCGAATGGAATCTGAAACGCGGTGTCAAGATCAACACGATCGAAAGTTATCTCTACAAGATCCTCTCGCTATGGGAGACCCTTGATTCGGTCATGCCCGTAGGATGGAGAATCGAGGACATCGAGATGGAGGATCTTGTCGCCGTACGCGTATCCGCAACCCACCTGAAGGAATCGACTCTTCACGAGGCGATGTGCTCTCTGTCAATCATGTTGCGTTTCCTTGGAAACGACAGCTACGACAGGGCGATGATGCTCTGGAATGATGACACGGATCACATGAAGAGGACCTGGATAGACATGCGCGAATGGAAGTCTGTTCTGGCCTCAGCCGATCAGAATCAGCTGCTCATTCTCGCTCTGGGCGGAGGGATGGGTCTCAGAAGGATGGAGATCGCGAATCTCAAAGTGTCCGATATCGAAGGGGACATCATGACCATCCATGGGAAGGGACACGGTCCCAACGGAAAGGTTGTCCATAAGCAGATCCCGCCTTCGGTCCTGAACGTCATCAACGAATATCTTCCGTTCCGCGAGGAATTGCTGAGGAAGTGGGGTAACGAATGTGAGGACACATTGTTGGTCTCAAGCTACAGGTATGTCGGTAAACCTCTGGGAATGGAGGGAATCAACTCAACGATCAGGAAATTGTCAAGGGAGACGGGAATTGAGATGAGTACACACACTCTCCGCAGATTCTACGCCACGTCACTTGACAAGATAGGGACAGACCTTGATACCATAAGGCGCATGATGCGTCATACGAAGCTCGACACCACCCTGTCTCACTACATAAACGCTAACCCAGAACGCATGGCGAAGGCCGAAAAAGACCTTGATGCCATGCTGTTCTGCTGATTTTTTCGTCAAAAAACATCAGGCGAGGGGTTAAATATCCCCTTGCCTGATTATGATTCCGTGCAAAAGTGATTTTGCTCGGGCCAAATCTTGTCGATCATGCCGGTCATAACGGCGAACCAGATGGATTCGACCACAAGCGATGCGATGCACGGAAGGACCGCGCTCGGGTATATCGTCCCGAACAATGCCATGGTCAAAGAGACCGACATTCCGCTGTTCTTCCAAACAGCATTCACCATGTAGACGATTCCGCTCTCCCTGTCTATCTTCATCTTCTTGAATGCGAACGCGCAGAGGAAACCAACTGCGAATATCCTCACGGCACACGCCAGAAGAACCCAAAGGATCAGATCGGGCTGATCCAGGATGTACTCCCTTCTCGATCCGAGTCCGATGAACACCAGGAGGAGCATCATGGCGTTGATGAAGATGCTCTTCGGAACGTGTCCGAGATGGAGTCTCTTAATCGGAATCGAAAGGATGAACGGAACCAGGATGAACAGCAGGATGTACCTCATGATCTCCATGGGGTTTACTGCATCCCCGATCGTGAGATGTGTGATGAGCGGGGTCAGAGCGATGGCGACAACATATATCCCGATCAATCCGAGAACGGACATCTTGGCATCCCCCTTCATGGCAAGCGATGCCACGACGACGGAGACCGCACAGGGGACTGACGAAAGCATCACCCATCCGTACCAGAGCTGGGTGTTGTCTATGAACAGGAGTCCTGTGAGCAGGGTCACTGCCGTGTTGATACCGAAACAGGCGATGATGCATCCGAGGATCTTCTTGTCGTAGGTCTTGAAATCGCTTTTGACGAACGATATCCCGTCCAGAGATACGGTCATCTGGGCGATCAGGACGATCATCAGCATCGTCGCCGCATTCGGGTTGTCGAAACCTAGCAGCAGTCCGAGGACTATACCAGCGGCGACCCACAGTTTCACATCCGTCAAGACGTTAAGTAGTGCCATCGAAGGTGCCGATTTTCATCGGTTATTTACGGTTTATCCCTATTACGTTAGGAATGGTTGTAGAAAAACCGCATGACATCCCCTACGGGATCGTCGGATCCCACGGCACCGGTGTCCTTGGTGTACCTGGCCATCCTTTTGTCTAGGATGACGGCGACACCTCTGTCGGTCTCGGTCCTTATCAGACGCCCGATGGCCTGGTTCATCTTCCTCATCGCGGGGACCTGGCTGGTATACAGCCATCCCTTCCCGTTGCCGTATCTGGTGTCGAACTGCCTCTGCATGGCATCCATCTCCTTGGATGGAGGCGGGAAAGGTATTCCGACGATGATAGCGAAGCACAGTTCGTCGCCGGGGAAGTCTATCCCTTCGGCAACCGATCCGCCGATGACTGAGAAGAACACACCGTTGCGTCCCTCCCTGAAGCGTGCGAGGTTCTCCACTGTCCTTCTCTGATTGCCGGATTCCTCCCAGTACTTCGGCTTGTCGATGTTCCTCTCGAGGTACGGGCGCATCATCCTCATCATGCCGTAGGATGTGAAGAAGACCAGGGTGTTCTTGTCGACCGCGTCGCAGAGCTGCACAATCCTTCTCTCGATGCGGGACTGCATCGAGGGATCCGCTTTCATATCGACCTGCCTTGTGGTTACATCCTTGTCGTAGAGGACCAGCTTGTTCTCCTTGGGGAACGGCGAGGGATATGTTCTGAATCTGGGATTCCCTCCCAATCCCAGCACGCGTGCGTACTGGTCCAGAGGCTGCAATGTACCGGACATGTGCAGCGTTCCGGGAACGGAGTTCAGGAACCTGGAGATCTCCTCCGGATCGATGCATGTGGCGCGGAGGAACTCCCCGTCGTCGCCGACGTTGATCGTCCTTACGAACCTCTCGGAAGCGGAAGTGAACCAGAATCCCATGAGCTGCGCCAGCTCCTGCACGGCGGAGACCCTGTTGTCTCCCGATTCAATGAGCTTCTCCGTACGGGCCTCTCCGAGGTCGTTCATCATCTCGATGACAGAGTCCAGATCGGACATCTTCATCCCGTATTTGTTGATTATACGCTCCTCTATGAAGTTGTCATCGATCACCATCGATTTGTCATTGAGTCCGAGCTTCTCTGTGGCAAGCGCTCTGACGCAGCTTTTGAAATATCCTATGAAGGACTCCAACGGAACGTTGGGCCATACGGATGCGCTCTTGAATGTCTTGGCTTCGTCGATCGCGTTGTCGATAAGCGTCTTGTCGATCACGAAGCTCTCCGTGTCCCTGGCGGCATCGAGGAAGTTGTGCGCCTCGTCCACGATTATCATTATACCGTCGGGGTCGCCCGAAAGCTCCAGATTGGCCATCAGGCTGGCGCGGATGTCGGGATTGAGGATCTGGATGTAAGGGACGGCGATGACATCGGCCTTCTTCATCAGCCTCTTCTTAACTTCGTAAGGGCAGACGCCGAGCTTCTCGCAATATCTGTCGAGGGCATCGGAAGAAGGTATCTCGGAAGCCCAGTAGCACTCGATGTTCGCCATCTCCATCTCGACGCGGTCGTAGTATCTGCATCCCCCGGCCTGGCCTTTGATGCTCTTGCTCCTGCGGTCGTCGCACATCATCGACAGCACATTCGACGGTATGCTCTCGAATCCTGCCGAGCCTCTGTAAAGAGGACAGGATTTCCCCCTTCCCGTGAGTGAGATGCCCTTGACATCCTTTATCTTGGATATCGCGCGGAGCTCCTTCATGACCGCGTCGGTCTGTGTAATCGTTCTGACAAGATAGATGATCTTCTTGCCGGTGCGTCTGCAGTGCTCCAGCGAAGCCGCCAGGGATACGATGGTCTTCCCGGTACCTGTTCCGGATTCGATCACGACATGACGTTTCTCGTCAAGGTATGTCCTTATGTCGTTGATGATGTCGAGCTGGCAGCCACGGGGCTCGTAAGGCATGAAAGGGGCCTCTTTGAGCTCGTGTTCTACAGTCTTAGGCTCCCTGCGCGGGGCTTTGGTCGCCATATCGGACAGACATGACTGATTGCTCGTCTGGAGGCCGTCGGCCGTTCTGCCGCATTTCATACAGCGGTCGCTGCCCGGGGCGAGCAGACTCTTGCAGACTGGACAGAACATACCTTGCATGTCCAGTACCCAAAACGAACGAGTACTTAAGCGGGACGGGGGGTTGACCGAAAACCCTCAGTCGATGATCCTGAAGCCTTCTTCGTCGCCCTCTGCGTCGTATCTCACGCCGCGCTCGTCGAGTATGGATCTCACGATCCTGATGTGCACGCCCATGCCGACGTTCATGAACTGGTTCTCGACCATGGTCTGTCCGTCGTAGATCGCTGTAGGGTGCAGGTCCAGCGGGATGTGGCGGGTCTGCACCTGGACCGCATATAGGTGACCCTCCCTGTCGAATATCGGACCTCCGGACTGACCCTTCAGGCCGGGGGTGGATGTCTCCACGTAAAGGCATTCGTACTTGTCGTCGGCGGTCCTTCCGTTGGACACAGTGCGCGTGTGTATGCCGTCGTTGGGGAAGATGACCTCCTTGGAAGGAATCGCGGGGATCCTGAACATCCCTTTCTCTTCGTCGAACGACGATGCGATCCCGACGAACGGGAATCCCATGCGGCAGATGCTCGTGCCGGGGCAGAGGGTGTCCGGGTCCCTCAGGACGGGGTACTCCTTCACCCACGAGGGGTCGAATCCCGCCAGCCTTCCGACAGCTATGTCAACCTGCCTGTTCACGAATGCCTCCTCCACACGGGTGCCGTCCCATCCCCACCACATGGAGTGGTTGGTGATGAACTCCGGGTCCAGTTTTATCTCGTTGGAAGGTGCGTCCGGGTCCTGCTGCCTGGACTCGTTGAGACTGTTGATCTCGGAGATCTTGTTCTGGTCGCCCTGGTATTTCACAAGGGAATCGTAGAGGTGTCCGGCGGTGACGAACCAGCCGTCCTTGTTCAGGACGATGAAGCTGCCGCATTCCGTCCTCACCTCGCCGCTCTGGAGGCGGGTGGATATAACGACGGGTCTGGTGTACTCTGCGGCTTTGCGGCAGGCTTCGGCGAACATGATGCCTTCATCGCATCGGGGTTATATTTGCATAGCCATGGATGGATGCGGATTCAACAGCCTGTGGTCTTGGCCGGGAGGGCGTAGAACTCTTTGGTTATAGGATAGGGTTTCCTGCAAAGGCATACAATGCATCCTTTCGTCTCTGACGATGTCTGAAGTTTTCCGAATGCTTTGACGTCCGAGACGGTGTACGTCATGAAGGGTCTGCATCCGATGATGCTCAGTTCATCGCCATTCAGCATGACAAGGTCGATCCTGTTGTAGTCGGAGTCCCTGAAATGGAAGAACCGTGCGTCCGATCCTCCGTTGAGATGTGTTTTGATGATCTCGTTCAAGATGAAGGTCCCGATGACGGGGTCCCTCAGATAGCTGGACATCAGTACCGTCGGGTCGGATACATGGGCGAGGTGGCAGGCAAGGCCCGCGTCCCTCATGAAGATCTTCGGATGTTCTGCCGCTCTTTTGGATACGGATGCATCCGAGTAGGGCCGGAGGATCGACACGATCCCGCCCGTTTCAAGGATGTCGATCCACTTCTCGGCGGTAGGCTGTTTTACATCGGTCGATTTCGAGATCAGCCTGTAGTCGAGGGTCCGACCGGTCATAGAGGCTACGATCCCCATGAAGGAGCGGAACCTCGGTCTGTCCTTCATGTCGATGAGTTCGGGAACAACACCGTCTATGAACGACTCCACATACTCCGAGTAGAATCCGTGAAGGTCTATGTTCGGATCGCAGACAACTTCAGGATACATCCCGCGGAAGGCTTTTCCGATGATGTCGAAGCCGTCGGGGATCTTTCCGCATCTTATGAAAGACGATTCGGGCGATATCGTGAACGGTTTCTCAGGTAATCCGAGCTCCTCGCTTATCGAAAACGTCGGGATATCGACATAGGATACCTTTTCCGACAGTGATTGGGCCATTTCCATCGTTTTATGGGATTGACACCCTGCCAGGATGAACAATCCGCTGCATTCCGGATCCTTACGGCACTCCCTCTCGATGATAGTTCCGAGGGTCCCGAACAGCTCCGGTGCAAACTGCACATCATCGATGATCAGAGGGTACCCATGAGCCCGGATGAACCCGTCGGGATCAGCGGATGCCGATTGACGTTCATCGATGTCGGAAAGGGTGACATAGGGGATCCCGAGCTCTTCGC
Organism: uncultured Methanomassiliicoccales archaeon; assembly: GCA_934702355.1. GTDB lineage: Archaea > Thermoplasmatota > Thermoplasmata > Methanomassiliicoccales > Methanomethylophilaceae > Methanoprimaticola. The sequence goes on along the minus strand of CAKUXX010000002.1, from coordinate 137,905 downwards.
TGAGCATCCTGCACAGAGTGGTCTTGCCGGTCCGCTTAGCACCGGTCATCAGAACGGCAGATCCAGTGGAGAATTGTTCCGCTAAGGTCTGCCGGATGCTCCTTTCCATCATCCGGGGACGATGGGCTTCGCCGTTAATCAATGTTGCAATGGCATGGATCTTACGATCGGTCTATGCGTTCATGACATAGGACTGCGACCATTGCATGGGATGCTCGCCCGCCCGGTCTCACAATCTGTAGGTTCATCACATTCACCGCTTGAACCGGAGAATTGCTAAAATACAACCGCTTCGATGTGCATTCGAAGAAGGGGAGCACATGATCTCGAAGGAGACCCAATACAGGATGTATGCAGGTACCAAGAAGGACGACTACACAGGCTGGGATCATGTCATAATCGAACCTGAGCAGGACGATACCCTTGACTTCTGGACGCTCAACCTCGGCAACGGATACTTCCTGGACAGGGTCACCAAGATCATCCACGGAGTGCTCCGCAAAAGGGTGGTGAAGATGAACAGCGTCCGCATGGACCGCACCATCGAGGACCCCGATGGGGATTACAAGGATCTGGACTTCCATGTCCTCTTCGACGTGAAGATCCATGTCGCAGAGAACTCCATCAAGTTCGACAGCAAGCACAATTCGTTCGTCCTGCTGTCCAGGGAGCCTGTCGACTGGGAGGGATTCGCACACGGGACCCCTTCGTTCAACGAAGAGGAACTGGAGGAGAACTGGTCCAGCTTCTATCAGTGAGCTCTCGGGATTATCAATCCTAATCCGGCGCGGAACGGATAACATCCCCCTTGCGGAAGAGGGGGCATGTTGCCCGGAGCGGTTTCCGATGTCATAATCGAATCAGCGGATGCGGTGTACGACTATCTCGATTTCATGCAGTTCGCGACCGATCCGCCTGCCGGCGTATCGGTCACGGGCGTGTCATCGTGCACCGTGGCCGAGGATTACGCCGTACTGAAATTGGAATCGGTTCTGAACGACACTTCGGGGATCAAGCTGATGGTGGACTCGGATGTCATACCCGAGGACAGCGCGAGGTTCACCAGGTATGACGAAGTATCAAAGACGATAGTCGTCCACCCTCCGGACAGCATACTGCAGAGAATGGCAGGACAGGGGACGAAGGTCCGTATAATCTCCGACATGAAGTTCCTGATCATCGCACTGAGGGATTTCTACAAAAGGTACGGGAAGTACCTAACTCTGCCTCTCCGTTATCCAGAGACCGGCGCACCAGAATTCCCCGAAGGCTCCCAACCGACCCGGGATCAGAAACGTGCCGTGGACTGCATCCTGAGGAACAGGATGTCGTATATCTGGGGCGCTCCGGGGACCGGTAAGACTCAGTTTGTGCTATCGACCTGCATCCGGGCCTGTCTGGATGCGGGTATGAAAGTGGCGGTGTTCGCACCCACGAATAACTCTGTTGAACAAGTTCTGAGCGGTCTGATAAAATCATTCGGAGACGACAGCTCCATTCTGGACGGGATAGTACGTCTCGGTGTGCCCACAAGGGAGTTCGTGAAGGCGCATCCTTCGATGTGCGAGAACAACCAGGCAGACAGGAGGATGCAGCAGTGCTACGAATCCGCTGACAATCTGTCGGAGGTGATGTACGAACGGTGCATCCTGGAGCTCGAGCAGGAGGTCATCGAGCTTGCGAATGACATAATGAAGCTCGAAGAGGGCAATGACGGAAAGGTCATCCTGCGCAACCATCGGAAGATGATGAAGCGTTTCCAGGACCTCAGCGGCCTCTTCCTGATGTTCCCCGAGACCAGGGATCTTGTGAAGATGATGGATCACGAGGACATCCGCACCATAATGGGGAAGATCGTATCATTCCTCTACGGGAAGGAGCGTCCCGTATCGAACATCGATGAATACGATTCCTGGACGGATGCAGATCTGATCGGGACTATGCTCCAGTTCGAGCAGGATGCCGAGGAGTTCAGGAAGAAGACTATCGAGGGCAGGGTGCACGATTCGAAGATCATCGCTTCCACTCCGCAGCAGTTCATCTCACGCTTCAGGCCGAAGGGATCGGAAGAGGATCCCCGCATGGAATTGGATGTGGACCACATATTTCTGGACGAGGCCGGCTACTGCGGTCTCCTTCAGGCGCTTTCATTGTTCACCAACGGCGTCCCGGTGACCTTTCTTGGGGATCATATGCAGCTGCCGCCGGTGTCGCAGATAGACGAGGCCCTTCTGGAGGATTCGGCACGTCGTAACGGGACTCTGAAGGATGCGTATCTGTGGAGCATGTCCGCACTGTACTGCGAACAGATGCTCAACGACGGTCCCGGAAGCCTGAAGACATCGTTCCTGGAATCAATATCTCCTGTGATGACTATGACAGGAAGGGCGGATCTCACAGAATCGCACAGGTTCGGTTCGAACCTTGCCATCATCCTTGACAGATACGTCTACCGCAACGGGATAACCGGAGTGTCTGGAAGCGATCTGAAGTTGGAATGCATCGATGCCACATGTGAACAACGCGACGGAAGGGAGAACAAAGGCGAAGCCCTCGGGATAAGGGAGTATCTCGACAGGAATCCCATAGAACCCGGCAAAGTGGCGATACTGACCCCGTATACAGTCCAGCTGAGGCTTCTGAGGAAGGTTCTGGGCAGGAAGTACAGGGATTCCGTTATGACAGTGCACAGTTCCCAGGGAAGGGAGTGGCCTGTTGTGATTCTGAGCGTAGCAGACAACGGGGTGGAATCCAGGGATGTCCCGTTCAGATTCACGAGTTCTGCTACAGAGATAGGTGTGAGGGTGATAAACACCGCAGTATCCAGAGCGAAGGACGTCCTGGTGATCGCCTGCGACAGGGATTTCTGGTCGGAGAAGGAAGACGAGATGATAGGTGGACTCCTCCGGGAGGTCCCGGAGGATAAGGTGTTCAGTCTTGGAATCTGTCGGCACCGAGCTGTCTCAGGAGCTCCTTGATGTCGGCAAGGTCGTTCCTGATGTCCGATACCTGTGCCCTTATGGCGCGGTTGTCGGATTCCAGTGCTTTGAGGCGCTTCTCCAACTCATCGTTGGATGTCTCCGGAGCCTCCTCTTCTGCAGGAGGGGCGGTGTTGATCGCCTTGACCTCTTCGACGAGGGTGTCGCGGCGGGACCTCAGGGATGAGGCCATCATCTGGAGCTTCTGCTTCTCGTCGTCGTCGCCGTTCATGTCGGCCCTGAGCATCTTGACCTCTATCTGCATGAGCTCATCGGTGATCGATTCGATCTGGGCTGTTAGTTCTTCTTTGCTTGCCGAAGGCCTAACGACAGGCGCATCGGAGGCGTCGTTGAATGATCTGCAGTCCTGCACGTTGGAGTTCAGGTCGTTGGACATGTTCGGGACCTGCATTCCAACTGCTATGAAGGAATCCTCTATCTCCTTCTTCCTGGCGAGGAGCTGGGCCATCTTCTCCTCCATGGCCATCATCTCCTCGGCCTTGGCGTTGGCCTCGGCGGGATCCGAGGGCATGACATCCCTCAACTGGTCGAGAAGGAATCTGAGTCTCTTGGTCTCCGTGGCTATGAATCTGAGCTCGCGGTCGTATTTGCTTCCCGGCATCCTCAATCCTTCTTCTTTTTCTTGGCCTTCTTCTGGGCCATTATCGTCTGGTATTCATCGTAGAGGAAGTCGTCGTAGAAGATCAGCTCGCCGATCGCCTCAAGAGTGTAGGGGTCTTCGAGGATGGTCTTGATCATCTTCTTCGTCTTCAGCGCATCCCTTCCGATGTCGATGCAGAGCTCCTGGACGATGGCGTCGCAGTAGTCTGCACGGATGGCATCGGCCTCGAGCTCGTTCTCGAGATCGTCGGCGGAGAGTCCGGACATGTACTGGTCGTACATCGAAGGGCATTCGACAACCTTGTTGTTGTCCAGGTCGAGACCTTCCAGCATGGAGTCGTCCTCCTTCATGTCGGCGACGACCGTGATGTACGCTGTGAGATCGGCGTTGAGATAATCGATCAGCTCCTGGATGGGCTGGATGCTTGATTCCTTTCTGAATCTCCTCTTCTTCTTCTCGAGGCCGGCGATCTCGTTCCTCTTCCTCTCGATGGTCTGGGTGAGGACCTCGACCGCCTGGTCGAGCGTGTATTCTTCTTCCATGGATATTGGATGCATGTTCGGCGATAATATGCTTTAGCCCGGAAAGGAGGATTCTGTCCGAAATATGTGTTCAAGAAACGGACAATCCTTAAATCGACATTCGGAGATTTCTTTTTATGAATTCCAATGCACGCTATTTCCTGGAGCTGGAATCCCGTTGCATCAAGGACGATCCCGAGGCGATGTATCTTCTTGGGAGAGAGCTCTATCGGGGTGACAGGATGAAGCAGGACATCCAGCGTGCCGTCGACCTCATACGCAGATCGGCCGAGTTGGGATTCGCGGATTCCGAGTACACCTACGGATACTTCCTGTGCGAGGGGATCGGCGTCACCACCGACAAGGTGGCAGCGATCAAATGGTATCGTAAAGCGGCCAACCAGGGATGCGTGGAAGCGCAGTACGGTCTAGGGTATATGTGCGACAACGGCGAAGGGGTGAACGTCAACAAGATGGAAGCGGCAAAATGGTATCATCTTGCGGCTTCGAACGGACATCCCGGAGCCCAATGCAATCTTGGAATTCTTTATTTCAACGGCTGGGGCGTTAGGCTCGACAAGGATGAGGCATTCCGGCTCTTCACAGAGGCCGCAGAAAACGGCAATCTCGATGCGATGTACAACCTCGGCAGGATGTACGAGGTCGGGGACGGCGTCGAGAAGGATGACCGCGAGGCATTGAGATATTATTCGGAGGCGGCCGCCAAAGGGGACGGCAATGCGCTTCTGTCGATCGGGATGAAGTATCTGACCGGCGACGGCGTCCCCGCAGACACAATACTGGCCTTCAAGATGCTATCTGCATCCGCGGACAAAGGCAATCCCGAGGCGCTCTACCGTGTCGGTATGATGTATTACAACGGTGTCGGCGTGATCAAGGATGTCTATGCGGCGGCCAGTATCCTTAAAAGATCTGCAATGAGCTGGAACGAGAACGCCATCTTCACACTCGGTCTGATGTACCTCAACGGCGAAGGATTCCCCCAGGACGAGAGGAAGGGCAATGCCCTGATCCGCTTCGCAGCGGACCTTTCGGGCATTGATGAAAACTGATCAGAACTTGGTGTTGTGCGGGATTATCTGGATCTCCTTTCCGCAGTGGGGACATGCAAAGAGGACAGTGTCCATGCCGTCCGCGTCCTCTCCGAGGAGTGCGGGACCCTTTGTGGTCTCGGTGAATATCGTGCGCTGGGCGAGGAGATCGTCGAGCATGGGCTTGCAGCATGCAGCTTCGACATCGACATCGGAGACCTGCAGCTTCAGGAGAGGTCTCGCCTTGAGCTTTCTGTTGCGCTCTTCGGTGAGCATCCCGTCTATCCTTTCGGCGTCGACATCGGCTCCGGGGAATCCCATGGATGCGGCGAAGGCCATGAGCCTCATGCTTCTCTGAAGATCGACTTCTGTCCCTATGCCTTTCTCGAGAATGAGTGCGAGGTGGTACATCGCGCTGGGGTCCAGGTCGTCGGCGGCCTCTTCCAGAAGCTCTATCCCCTTGGATATGTCGGGCTCGCATCCCTCTCCGGAGGACAGGAGTATCCCCAATTCCCTCTTGGCGGGGAGGTGGCCGGACGATGCGGCCTTGGAGAAGAGTTCGAAGGCCTTGGAGGCATCCTTGGGGATCTCGTTCCCGTAGAGATGGATCAGACCGAGCTGGTACTGTGCGTCGACATCGCCACTTTCCGCGGCCTCGATAAGGGCTTCTGTGTTTACCATTGGAATCGGTCGAAGATGGTCAGGCTTGTAATTGAACCTTCGGATTCATTCCGATCCGTCGGAGGAGTTGTCGTTCGCCAGGCGGTACCATTTCTCCGCTTCGGCTTCGTCGACGGGGGTGCCGATGCCGTTGCGGTAGCAGTAGCCGGCCATCTCCATCGCCGTGGGTATGCCTTCTAGGGCGGATGATATGAAGTGTTCGAAGGCCTCCTTCTCGCGTGGAGGGGTGGAGCGGAGGCAGAGGTATCCGAGTCTTTCGGATGCGAAGGCATCGCCCTGTTCGGACCCCTTCCTGTACCATTCCTCGGCCGCTTTCAGATCGATGGGTGTGCCGTTGCCGAATTCGTGGCAGATGCCTGTGTGGAACATGGCGTTAATGTTGCCCGCTTTGGCTGCGGTGCGGAACATGCTGAATGCCTTCTTCTCATCCTTCTCGACGCCGAGACCGTTCTGGAACATGTATGCGAGGGATGTCCTGGCTTCGCTGTTGCCCTGGTTTGCGGAAAGACGGAACAGGCGGGCCGCTTCTTCATAATCCTGTTCGACGGAGATGCCGTCCATGTATGCGAGTCCTGCGAACAGCTGGGCTTCCGGGTTGCCGTCCTTGCTCGCCTGGATGGCGTAGGAAGCGGCACGGTCGTTGTCGATGCCCGTGTATTCGCCCTGCATGAAGAGACGTACGAGAAGCGTCATGGCCTCGGTCTGACCGAGATCGACCGCTTTCTCGAGATAAGAGTATCCGAGATCGGGATCTTCTTCGACATCCCAGCCGAAGAGGTAGGCCATTCCGAGGGCGTAGAGTGCGTCGGGGTCTTCTCTGTCGGCGAGTTCCCTGACCTCGTCGATGGTCATCTCGCGTTCGCCGTCGGATCCCTGGAAGATGAATCCTTTCTCTTCTGTCATACAGAGTTTATTGACTTGTAGTATGTAAGTTTGTTTTTAAACAGTACATTCAAGACTTCCTGCCTTTGGTGACGATCTCCTTCTGCTTCTGACGCTTCTGTATGGAGTGCTCCGCGAACACGGGCCTTCCTGAGACGTCCGATCTGGAGACATACATCGCGGTGGAGTATGTGGAAGGGGTGGGCGTGAACACCTGGACCTGTTCCGGGATCATATGGAGCCTGTTCGAGCAATACGAACGGAGCCTCCTCATGTCCTCCTCGTCGCATCCCGGATGCGCCGCCATGAAGTAGTATGTCAAATATAGGTCCCTACCGGAGCATTGGACGCAGTCGTCGAACATACTCTTGAAATCGTCAAGGACATCGCTGTGAGGCTTTCCCATCAGATCGAGGACGCGGTCGGAGACATGCTCCGGAGCGACCTTCATCTGTCCGGAGACGTGGGAATCAACTATGCTCTGGAGATAGTCGCGCCCATGTGTTCTGTCAGATACGATCATGTCGTATCTTATCCCGGAGTTGACGAACACTTTCCTGATTCCGGGCACTTCGGAGATATCCTCTATAAGACGGATCTGTCTTGAATGGTCTATCGGCAGGCGCGGGCAGGGCTTCTTTCCAAGACATCTCCTGTCCTTGCATATCCCCTTGCTCTTCTTCAGGGCGCATTCGATGCCGTACATGTTCGCCGTAGGGCCGCCCACATCCTGCACAATGCCGTTGAATCCTGGACGCGAAGCTATCCTGCGAGCCTCACGCAGAATCGATTCCTCGGAACGCGATACCACAGTGGTCCCCTGATGCGCCGAGATCGCACAGAAGGAGCAGTTCCCGTAGCATCCCCTATGTGTTGTTATCGAGTTCCTGACGGTCTCCATAGCCTTGACCTTGCCGTCCTTCGCATAAAACGGATGGACTCTGTCCTCGAACGATGAGTTGTACAGTGAATCCAATTCCTGCTCCGTGAGGCATCTCTGAGGCCTGTTCTGCACAAGGTATCTGTTCCCGTGGGCCTGGCAGAGTCCCTCGGCGGTTATCGGATCGCAGTTGGAATGGAAGATGTCGAATGCCCTCATGAAGGCCTTTCCATCCGAGGAGACATCCTCATAGGACGGGAGCTCCAGATAGCCTTCCGGCCTCTCGGATGATGCGTAGCATACTCCCCTCACATCCTTCCAATCCTCGGACCGGCGCATTCTCTCAGCGATCTCCGTCGTGGCAAGTTCTGCCATCCCGTAGATTATCCCGTCCGCCTTGGAATCGAAGAGTATCGACCTTCTTACTGAATCGGACCAGAAATCGTAGTGTGCGATGCGTCTCAGACTTGCTTCTATACCAGCAAGGAAGATCGGCCTGCCCTTGTTGTGCTTCTTTATCAGATTAGTATAGGCGATGGTCGCACGGTCCGGTCTGCGATCATTTACCCCGCCCGGGGTGAAGTCATCGTCCTTCCTGAACTTCCTCGTCGGTGTGTAATTGGCCACCATCGAATCCACGCAGCCTGCAGAAACGGACCAGAACAGTTCCGGCTGTCCGAGGCGGCAGATGTCGTCGCCTGAGGATACATCGGGCTGGGCTATGATCCCCACGCGGAATCCGCGGTCCATCAGCCAATGTCCGATCAGCGCCGTACCGTTGTACGGCGTATCGGCATAGGAATCCCCGGACACCAGGATGATCTCGAGACCGTCCCATCCGAGTTTCCTCACTTCCTCAGGCGTGGTGGGTATGAACATGTCAGACCTTTCTCTCCATCAGGTAGTCGTCCATTGAGAATCCGTTCCCGATGGGCATGTTCTGCTCCCCGGTGATAACGAATCCGCTGTGCTTGTACACTTCGATGGAATGCTCGTTCATCCTGTTCACGGTGAGCGTTATGCGTCCGACCCCTGCGGATCTTGCCGTCTCCTCGAGATAGGAGAACATCTTCGACGAGTATCCGTTGCCGCGGCAGTCCTTCAGAACATACAGCTTCGACAGGAACATGTGATCGTCCTCGATGACATAGCCCGCATATCCGATCACCTCGTTTCTCACGACCATCATCAGGTAGCGGTAGCCTCTGCCGACCTGCTCCTTCATGGCCTCGAAGCTCTGGAACCTGTCCAGCATGTAATCCGTCTCTCCGGGCTGTATCATCGGCTCGTAATGCTCCTTCCAGATGGTCCTGGCAAGTGACGAGACTATCCTGAGATCGGAATCCGAAGAGGCCTGAACGATGCGCATCTCCGGGTCCATGGACCTCACGTCATGGGCGAAGCGCTCGAGGCCCTGCTCGAAGTTCACCCCGTATCTCACATCCTCTCCTGAGGAGTAGGTGTTCTGGATGCTCGTGACCGTCAGGTCCACGGCGGTCGTGACCGCATCCTCCAAAGACAGTCCGGACTCCAGGGAGGCGACGAGTGCGGAACCGAAGACATCTCCGGTGCCGTGATAGTAGCCGGGGATCTCAGGTCTCATGACCTCCCCCTTCTCGCCGGTCCTGTAATCCATGAAGACGGCACCGACGATCCCCTCTTCGAAGCTTATGCCGGTGATCACGATCTGCTCCGTACCGAATTCGCGAGCCTTCTCAAGAACGGAATCCACAAATTCGCGCGTGTACGGACCGTCCACGTACTCCATCCCCATCATCAGGGACAGCTCGGTCATGTTCGGCATGATCACATGGGCCTTCTCGCACAGCTTCCTCATGCCTGCGGGGAAATCGGGTCCGAACACGGAGTAAAGCTTCCCCTTGTCGCCCATCACGGGATCGACATAGATGCGGGTGCCTTCGTGGGAGAGGTCTTCGAACAATCTCCCGACGATGTCTATCTGCTCGAAGGACCCGAGGAATCCGGAGTAGAACGCATCGAACTTGATGTCCAGCGAGCGCCAATGCTCGTCGATGGGGATCAGATCGGATGTGAGGTCCCTGTAGGTGTATCCCGTGAAGCCCCCTGTATGCGTAGAGAGCACCGCCGTGGGGAGGACCGAGCATTCTATCCCGACGGACGAGATTATCGGAAGGGCGACCGTGAGCGAGCATCTGCCGACGCATGAGATGTCATGCACCGCCAGCATCCTCTTGTGATTCATGTACGGTGGAACCGCGAACGATTGTTAATCCTTTCCGACAGGCCAATCGCCACGGTTATATATCGCATAAGTCGGATTGCCATGACGATGGATGCATCCGACGCACATCTGGAATCCGTTCTGGAAGAACTCAACGAAAGGGTCAACGAACTCGAGGGCAACGGCTCCCCCGAGGAGCTCATGGAAGCGTATGTCAACCGTGGCAACGTGCTGATGATGCTCGGGTACAGGACATCCGCTCTGGACGACCTCATTTCCGCAGATGATGTCGCGAAGGAGATCGAATCCGCCGGAACGGAGATAGATGCAGGTACCTTTGTTAAGATACACACCACGATGGGTCACATCCTCTTCGAGATGGAGCAGGACCCCACCGAGGAGTACAGTCTGGCATCGACACGTCTCGATTCCCTGAAGGCCGATTCCAGGCATTACGACGGCAGGGCGATCGTCAGGATGTGCATGGATTCCGTGAACGACCTTCTGGACTACGACGATCCGGACGATTCTTGGCCTTATATCGAGAAGGCATCCTCTTCCCTGAGAAGGAAGAACGACCACTGGTCCTCCAACCGCAGATTCGACATCCTGAATCTGAAGGCCGAGGTGCAGGTGTGGCAGGAGAGGTTCACGGAAGCGCATGAGTCGTATTCCGAAGCGATCGACGAGGGACTCCGCCTGATGGAGGAGGGAAGTTTGGAGGATCCATCTGACCTTGCGATGACGTTTGCCGCCCGCGCCGACATAGATTCCTCCATAGGATTGGGTGATATGCAGATCCTCGACCTCAAATCAGCTGTCACGGTACTGGAGAATCTCATCGACTGCGGCCGTCTTCCGGACATAGATCTCGTCATCGGGCTGCACCACAGCCTCGCAGAGGCTCTGATGAAGGGCGGTAACATAGCCGAGGCTGAGAAGCATCTGATGCGCGCCATGGAACTCGGCGTCAGGGGCGCAGGCGACTACATGAGGATACAGACCCCTTCCGGAAAGTCGTCCTGAGGATACCGCACGGAACGTTTTTCTATACTCCCTCGGTTAGGCAACCATGGGCAGATCCGCTTCCGACAGCCACGGTACCATCCTCACGGATGATGAGATTAGATCGATCGAATCGCTCGCATCGGACGAATGGGCAGACAGCAAATCGGTGCTCGCCAACATCGGTGCCATCATCAACCATGGGATATCGGAAGGGCGCTTCACGCAGGACCAGGCTTCTCGGGATCTATTCATAGCACTGTCCGTTGCCAAAGGGTGCAAGCTCTCCTTCGACTACGAGAGCTTCTGGACCGCAGCGGAATGGCTGAAGGATGCCGAGGCATCCGGGAGAGGATGCGGCGAATGGTACTCCCGCTATGCGGAATCCCTCCTGTACACAGGCAGGCCGGCAATCGCCCGCGAATATCTGGAAAGGGGAGCAATCGAAGCACCGGAGGATGCCCGCATCTGGTATATGCTGTCGATTCTCCGCCACCACTACGGCGATGATGTAGGATCCAAAAAGGCCTTGGAAACCGCGTTCGCGATGATGCCCGAAAGGCACATCCTGAAGCGTCTGGAGGAGGCCATCTCCGAAGGGATGTCTACCGAGGATATGCTCGCAATGCGCTGCGACTTCAACGATTCCGACGACCTGGGGAACTTCGTCGATTCCGCCAAGACGGAAGATGAGAGGAAAGCGATGTCAGATTGGATCTTCTGCTACAGGGATTCCCTCGATGCCCTGAAGGATAAGCTCGGCGTCAACGGATGGACTTCCGGCAATCCCTACTGTTCTTTCATGACCGGTCTCTGCAGCTGTCCGGTCACTCTCGAGATGAACGAGGCGTTCGCTTCCAAATGCGACCCTCAGGCGTTGCTGTGTATCCTGAAGAATTCGGAATCCATGAAATCCGAGGCGATCGCCCATCTCATCCAGAAGGCGGGGGATGCCATCCTCACCATGGTCGGACTCAGAGTGCATTCCGATCTTACTGTCACACTTCATTTCTCCGCCGGCGGCGACAGGGAGTACGATGTCGCGTTCGACAAAGAACTCCAGCTCGTCAGCGATTCGATCGGAGGACCTTACGCGGCCATACTTCTGCTCGACGATCCGAAGTGGGATCCCCAGGCCATCCTGGACACTCTGCGTAGCAGATGGGGTATAGTCCTCGCAGGCGTTGAGATCGAGGGCAACAGCATCACGGGGGCCCACGGGGAGGACCTCGTCCTCATAACGAAGGCGGATTCCAAAGTGCCCGGAACCGAAGTCGAGGAGGCCGCGCTGAGGAACTACTTCGGGGACGGGATGGAGGATGTCCTTGACAGATACAACACGCACATCATTGTAGCAATTGTCAACCACGGCGGCTCACCTCTGAAGGCCGCGGAGCACTTCCTCTCCGTTGTCGATTCCTGCATCAGGAACACATCCTGCGTAGGTGTCTACAGGAACAATGTCGTATATCAGACAGAACTGTGGACCGACGGCATCGAGCAGTACCATTCGGAGCACATAGTGCCTTTTATTCTCCTTGTCTGGACGATGATGTTCGACAGCGACGACGGCATCTGCGCATGCACCAGTGGAATGGAGGAGTTCTGCCGCGAGGAGATCGAGATCATGTACTCCAAGGAGGATCTGAACGACGTCTTCGCCATGATGCACAACCTGGTATCGATCATACTCCCGTCTAATCAATCCTCCTGGGAAGGGTTCGGCTTCGAGTTCAACGGCACCGACTACGAGCTCAGAAGGGAAGTGGGCGAGATGCTCCAGAAGCCTTGTCTGAGGGTCGTCAAATCCAGATGATTCAGCATGAAATCCCCGTCAGGGGGCTCGGGTACCGCACTCACCGGAAGACGGGGGTACATATCGTTTTATAAAATGGGGAAATCCCATCATCATGGGTACGAACCAGTACTTCATTAGTCGTCAGAGCGATTATGAATCCTCTGCTAGAAGCTATCCTCGCAAATTCCCAATTGCGATCGCGAAGGCTAAGGGTGCGGTTGTTGAAGATGTCGAAGGAAACCGTTACATCGATTTCCTCAACGGCGCGGGCACTATGGCGCTAGGCCATAACGATGACGAGGTCAATCAGGCGATGATGAACCTCATCACGTCCGGGGCCCCGCTTCATACTCTGGACCTCGTCACACCTGCCAAGGACAGGTTTGTCGAGGCCCTCAAATCCATAATACCGGACGAATTGGCCGGAAGGGCGAAGATACAGTTCTGCTCCCCGTCCGGAACCGATGCCACCGATGCCGCCATCAAGCTGTGCAAGACCGCCACCGGAAGGGACACCGTCATAGCGTTCTCCGGAGGCTACCACGGCATGGGGCATGGCGCCATGGCCGTCACCGGTAACATCACTGCCAAAGAGCACGTCGGGAACATCATGCCCGGAGTCCAGTTCATGCCGTATCCGTACTCGTACCGCTGCCCCATGGGCATCGGCGGCGAAGCCGGGACCAAGGCATGCATCGCATACCTCGAGCGCTTCCTGAAGGACCCTGAATGCGGTGTCAAGAAGCCTGCGGCTATCATACTGGAGGCCATCCAGGGGGAGGGAGGGGTGATCCCCGCACCCGTGGAGTTCCTGAGGGCAGTCCGTAGGATCACCAAGGAGCTGGACATCCCCATGATCTGCGATGAGATCCAATGCGGAATGGGACGTTCCGGAAAGGTGTTCGCCTTCGAGCACGCGGGCATCGTCCCCGATGTGATCCTAATCTCAAAAGCAGTCGGAGGAGGACAGCCTCTTTCCGTCGTTGTCTACGATCAGTCCCTCGACACATGGGGTCCTGGAGCGCATGCAGGAACCTTCAGAGGGAACCAGCTTGCAATGGTCGCAGGCGCTGTCGTCATCGGCAGGATAAGGGATCCCGCATTCCTCGCAGAGGTCACACGCAAGGGGGACATTATCCTCGAGCGTCTGAACAAGCTGAAAGAAGAAGTTTCAATCATAGGGGATGTCCGTGGAAAAGGATTGATGCTCGGAGTCGAGTTCATCAACCCCCGCAACCCGTTGGACATCATGGGTGTCCCGGAACCGACAGGATATGTCGCATCCCTAGTTCAGCGCAGGTGCTTCGACAACGGCCTCATAATGGAGAAGGGCGGACGCTCCGGTTCCGTCATGAGGTGCCTCTGCGCACTCAACATCCCCGACGAGGACATCGACCGCGCGATGACGATATTCGAGAACGCGGTCAGAGAGGTGGACAGGGATGTCTGCGAATGATCCCCTCCTCCTCTCGGAATCATCGGAGGTGCGTGAAAGGTTCTCCGAGATGATCGATGAGACGCTGAAAGCTGTCTACGATTCATTCTCCGACGACAGCGCATTCTCCGGCATCGATCCGTACGAGCTCAGAGAGAGGATCGGTTCACTCGGATTCCTACCCGATTCCGGAGTCGGGTTCGAGGAGGTGCTCGAGCAGACGAAGGAGGAGATCCTCCCCCATCTGCTCCGCACATGGTCCACAAAATACATGCCCCACCTCCATTCTCCGGTTCTCACGGAGACGATATGCTCAGAGCTGATCATCGCATGCTTCAACGACAGCATGGACAGCTGGGACCAGGGTCCAGCCGCTACGGAGCTGGAGGAGAGCATGATCCACGGACTCGTGAAGCTGTACGGCTTCCCCGAGGACACCTCCGACGGATGCTTCACATCAGGGGGATCACAATCCAACATCTCGGCGATAATCGCCGCTCGCGACTGGTACTGCATGAAGCGCTTCGGATGGGACGTCAAGATGAACGGGCTCCCTCCGGAGTTCAACAAACTGCGCATCTACACATCCGAGATATCCCACTTCTCGATGGACAAGGCCAGCCACATCCTGGGGATGGGGTACAGCGCGGTAAGGAAGATCCCCGTCGATTCCGAATGCAGGATCGATGTCGCCGCGTTCGCAAAGATGCTCGAAGAGGACGTCGCCGAAGGACTCTACCCGTTCTGCGCCGTCGCCACATTCGGTACCACCGATTTCGGCTCCATCGACGATGCGAAGGGCATGAGGGAACTGTGCGACAAGTATGGAATGCATCTTCATGCCGATGCCGCCTACGGCTCCGGATTGATCATGAGCGACAGGTATTCGAAAAGGATAGCGGGAATAGCACTCTGCGATTCCCTCACTGTGGATTTCCACAAGATGTTCCTGCTTCCGATCTCCTGTTCCGCCATCATCGTCAGGGATGCCGAGCTTCTGAAATGCTTCGAGCTCCATGCAGACTATCTGAACCGCGAGGAGGACGAGGAGGACGGTTACATCAATCTCGTCGGAAAATCCATGCAGACCACCCGCCGTTTCGACGCACTGAAGGTCTTCATGGCATTCCAGACTCGCGGAAAGGACGGGTTCGGAAAGATCATAGACACGGCTGTCGGAAACGCGACATACTTCTATGAACAGATCTCGAATGACCCCAAATTCATCGCTCCCGTCAGGCCGGAGATGTCCTCTGTCGTATTTGCACTGAAGGGAGGCGACGATGTCAACAAGGGCATCAGACGTCAGCTTCTGAAGGAAGGCATAGTCATCGGTCAGACCGTCAAAGACGGACAGGTGATGTTGAAGTTCACCCTTCTGAATCCGAATCTGAGACACTCCCAGATAGACGAGATCATCACCAGGATCAAGGACATCGGCAAGGGACTACGTTCTCTGAACTGATATCCATCTCAAACGATTTCCGGACTTCGGTCCGTTCCATCATAATGAACATAGGTGTCGGATATGGCAAAAGCACAGATCAGCAGATCGGAGCTCTCGGAGCAGTTGGCAAAGGCCTCGGACCGCAAGATGGCCGAGAGGGAGAAGTTCATAATGATGGCGTTGGAGGAGCCCGACAGGTCCTCCACCATGATGGACCTGTCGGATTGGCTCGAGCTGGAGGTCCGTTTCTGCAGGGTCGCATCCGCCTATTATGCAGACGATATCGATTCCCTTGACAACGGCGCCGACGACGATCTCATGGGCAAGATAGATTCCTGGAATGTGGCCCCCAGGCTGTATGCGGACTATCTCCGTCTCATCCCTTCCGAGGACAGGGATCAGGAGAAGATCGTTCATGCCGCGCTCAAAGGATTCAAGTTAGCCATGAAGGACACCATGTCCGAACTGCGGAAGATCAAGGAAGCTTCAGCATCATTGTGATCCACAATCATTAGAGGTTGGTAAGACACGCCGAGACCTTAGCTTGGATTTATATGTGAATCAGTTGTCATCTCTTCTTAAAAAAACTCTTGCGATTTGGAGTGTGAACATCTGATCTTCCATCATATTCATTCAAGGTAGCGCGACAATATTCCAAAGTATTGGGAATATCCACCTTTATGGTATTCCATAGTATGCGTATGTCGTACACATCTGTACCATATGTGTGGGCTATCCTGTGACGGAAATTCTCCAATTCAATCCAAGGGACTCCATCATAGGTATGTTTGAACTCATATGATAGTTTATGAGCTCTTTCACCCATTACCATACAATTCAATGCGCAAGCTTCGACAATGTAACTCTTTTGGATAAAATCATCCCAGCTCATTCCATCTGTATACGTTACGATTTTTTTTCGCATGATTCAATTATGGTAACCAGATTGTCGCGATCGGTTAATTTGTCACGCTGGTCACTCATATATCGTCACCAAATCCTTGCGTATCTTTTCTATGAACCTTGGGTTACATCCAGACGATATTGCATCGACTTGTTTTCCCAAAGCCTTCTCCAGATCTGCAGCTAATGTAGCAAAACGAAAGTAACTCTGAATATTTCCAGGATCTATGAGCAGATCGATGTCACTTTCTGGAGTGGCTTCCCCACGAGCATATGAACCGAATATCCGTATGGTTCCCGTACCGTATCTTTCAGCAACAGGGGCTATAATCGTTGAGATTTCATCAAGCGAGTATATTTTCCGCCTCCTGCGGGAGGCCCAAACAGAGTTCATCAAGCCCACGATAGATAATTAGTCAGAGAGTATTTAATTACTGCAATTAGAAGGTACAGGAATATAATCATAATCAAAAATGGCAACCAGATCTTCAAAAGAATGATTATGGATCATTACTCATATAGAGTTGCTGAATGGAATTGAAATCCTGAGATTGTAGCTAAGGATTCAAAATGAAGATGGGCACATAATTGTTCAATGGCCGTATCTATATTTCCGCACAGATATAATATGGAATAATGATACACCTGTCATGTGGGATGCAGGGCTCATAACCAGAGTCAAGGACCGTAAACTGAATGAGATTCTCATCTTCGCTTCGATGGCGAAGATCGATCAGGAGAACATCGACGAGTACATCGATATCATCGAGATGCTCGGCGACGATATCAACGGATGCGATGCCCTTCTTGATACCGAAGGACAGGCCGAGATCGCCTTGGAGGCAATCGATTCCGAGGAATACAGGTGCCGCCTTTCTCCGGCCGAGATCGCCGACGAGGATGCATTCAATTCCATGAAGGTAGAGCCCGAATACGAACAGCCCGATCTCGATTATGTGAAGAGACTCATCGTGGATGCCGTCGTGTCCATCAAAGTCGACGGAGCGCGCGAATCACCTTCCTCTGATTCTCAGGCAACGATAGACGAGCTCGATCATCAGAACAAGAAGAATCTGAAGATCATCCTCGGTCTCGAGCAGGAGCGCAACGATCTCCAGACCAGTTTGGAAGAAATGAGGGAAGAGCTCGCAGCCAAGGCACAGGAGCTTTCCGCAGCAAAGAAGGAGCTGGAGCAGAGGAATGAGATCTATGTCGATGCCATTTCCGCTCTGAAGGATGAGAATGCTGTTCTGCGTTCCAGGAACAGCGAGCTTTCTGCACAGCTCGATTATTGTCAGGAATCAGTTGCCACAATCGAGTCCGAGCGCGATGAGCTCAGGGCCGCTCTTGCAGAAGCCACATCTGTCCCCGAGGACGAACCGGAGGAATCGGTTCCGGAAGAGGAGGTCGTTGAACCTGCTGAGCCCGTACAGGCCGAACCTGTTCCGACAGAGGAGCCCAAGGACACTCCGGCAGAGGAACCTTCTGAAGCTCACATCGTCGACCAGATCCTGACCAAAGGAGAGTTCGAGCTTCTCGAT
Organism: uncultured Methanomassiliicoccales archaeon; assembly: GCA_934702355.1. Taxonomy (GTDB): domain Archaea; phylum Thermoplasmatota; class Thermoplasmata; order Methanomassiliicoccales; family Methanomethylophilaceae; genus Methanoprimaticola. The sequence goes on along the minus strand of CAKUXX010000002.1, from coordinate 119,957 downwards.
AGGATCGTCGATATGAAGTCCCGCAAGATCGATGAGTTCATCGACAAGGCCCTTGACGGGGAGATCTCGGAGGACATCTCCGACGATATCGTCACTTTCCTGAAGGACGATGTGAAGATATGCGAAACACTGAGGACGATTGACTGCACTTCACTTGATAACATCATCGAAGGTCTCAGATCCGTTCTCAATATCGTCGAGAACTCGACGGAGTCGAGATATCACAAGATTTATCAGAAGTCCCTGACGCCCGAGGAATTCTCTCTGGAGGATGAATATGTGTCCATCCTTTCGAAGATCCACTATGTGATCTCCTCCAGATACCTTCCTTACGTCAGAGGAGTAGTTTCCTGAGATCATTCGTGTTCTCGGCAAAAACGAAACCTTTTTCCTCACATATCTCGCGGGTAAATCCGAATCCGTATGTGACCGCTATGAAACGCGTGTCGCAGCCTTTTGCACCCGCGAGGTCGTTTCCTGTGTCTCCGATCATAATCGTCTGATCCGGAGTAGCGCCGGCATGCAACATTGAATTCTCTATGAGATCGGCCTTGGACATCCTGCCGAAGAGGTCTGCACCGTTTATGGAATCGAAGACATCGCTGATGCCCCATACCTTTGCCTGCTTTTTGGCGCATTCGTCGAGTTTCATTGTTGCGACCGCAAGTTTGTAGCCATTTGCCTCGAGATCAGTAAGAAGTTCCTTCATCCCCGGATAAAGTGAGGATTTGAGGTGTCCTTCCCTCTCATAATATTCGCCGAAGATCTTCAGAGCCTTGTCGGCCTGTTCATTATCGATTCCCCACAGTTTCTGAAAATCGTCTCCGAGTCTGCCGGAAGACGTCTGCATGAGTTCCTCGTCGCTGGGCACTCTGAGACCTAATATTCTGGCTACCTGGCGGATGCTCTCGAATATCCCTGTCGAGGTGTCTGCCAATGTGCCGTCCATATCGAATATCAGAAGTTTGGGTCTCGGGCCGTTCATGTTGTCAAGGCGAATGGCAGGTAGCATATAATCTCAGCGTTCGACATAATGTCTAGGCCTTCTGTAATTAGTTAAGTTGATAACTTAACCTATATGATTATTATCATTTGTTATGATTTCTAACAAAATCAAGTGTAAAAATGCTAGATTTAGTATAGAATATAGTGTAATTAGATTATTTAGAATAATTTAGCTAGTAACTATATTTGATAATTAAATTATGGGTGTTCAAAATTATCGGACTTCACCTTAAGTTTAGATTAATTAATTTAGCTGATAACTATATTTCATAATTTAATTCATGATTGTCGATTGCATCACAATTTCTTTAAAAATTTTTTAAAATCAACGGAAAATCATGAAATTTCAATAAATCTTCAGTTTCGAGGTAAAAATCAATTTTTCGTCAGTTTTTGATTACTATTTTGTCCATGACGGTCTCCCGAATATCGACTTAATTGAGCCCAATCTGTGCTCAAAACCCATGGAAAACGAGATAAAAATACATCTTGTCTGACATTTTTTGATCTTTGTCTGTTTGTATTGTAATAATGGGTAAAACAATTGATTTTTTCATTTGTTTGATTATGATTAATTAGTATAACTGATTACTTTACAGAGTAGATTAATTTTACAATCTTTCAATTTTACTTTTGAAAGCACATTTGGCACAATTATTGTAATTGTCTACATTTACCTTGTTTACGGGCAATTTAGAATAAAAATCATTGCTTGCAAGTTCTATTCCGAAAATTTTATACATGTAACATTTCCTCGGAATAGTGATGATCATCAAGAGAGACGATTACCTTGCACGCCTCATCGAATCGAAGCACACTCGTTCGATCAAAATTGTCAGTGGCATCAGAAGATGCGGCAAGTCGTTTCTTCTGTTCGAACTATTCGATGAACATCTTCGCTCTGCCGGTGTCGATTCATCACACATTCTAAAATATGAACTCGATATGATCGAGAATACAGGTTTGAGGGATAAGAACACTCTTTATCAGGACATCCTATCGAAGATCACAGATGAAGGGATGTACTATGTTCTTATTGACGAGGTCCAACTCGTGGATGATTTCTATGAGGTTTTGAACAGCTTACTTCATCGCAAGAACATTGATACATATGTGACCGGAAGCAATTCCAAATTCCTATCCAAGGATATAGTCACAGAATTCAAAGGCAGAAGTACAGAGATTAGACTGTATCCATTATCATTCAGAGAATTTGTCAACGCAAAAGGCATGGATCCCCGCGATTGTATCGATGAATACATGGATTACGGGGGCATGCCGGAACTTTTTCAGTATTCATCCGATAAACAGAAGACCGATTATCTTGTGAATCTCATGGATATGGTTTACCTTACAGACATTGTTGAAAGGCACCATGTCAGGAATGTGAGAGAGCTGGGAGATCTTACCGATATAATGGTGTCTTCTATCGGTTCAACCAACAGTATAACAAAAATCACAGACACAATGCACACTCGGAATCGTGTCAAGATCACGGATAAAACTGTAAAGAAATACATCGAATATCTTTGCGATTCATTTCTGTTCGAAGAGGCCAGACGTTACGATATCAAAGGTAGGAAGCACATCGATTCAGAGAAGAAGTACTACATTGCTGATATAGGTCTAAAGAATGCAAGAGAGCATTTCAGGCAGAATGACACATCGCACATCATGGAGAATATAATTTTCAATGAACTTCGCTGCAGAGGTTTCGATGTGGATGTGGGGGCTATTTACACTTCCCAATCCAGTGAGGGAAAGCGTAAAAGAATCGGTTCTGAAGTTGATTTCGTCGCGAATCGTGGCAACAACAGGATCTACATACAGTCTGCATATCATCTTGAAGGCGCAGTTCAGGAAAGGGAAAAGAGGCCATATCTCTCCATCAGGGATTCTTTCAGGAAGATCATAATTACTATGGATGGTAGGGAAGGCAGATATGATGAGGATGGGATCGAAAGAATAGGCCTGATAGAATTCTTGATGAATCCTAGTAGTATCTGAATTACGGAAAATGTATACATGTAGCATTTTCTCGGAATAGAAAAATCAGGATGAATTCATGATATGATAAAAATAAAGCTAATACATTTATTAGCTTATTTAATTAAACCAATGAACGTTTCCAAACGCAGGTCGATATCCTTGGGAAATGTTTGCACATGAATACGAGCAGTTTGTTGTATCCGCCGCATATCGAAACCTTCTTTCCTTTCGAGAGATCGGAGAATGCGTTACGGACAACATCTTCTTTGGTGACCGTCCTTTTGAAAACCTTCTTGGACACAGGGCATTCCGATGTGGATTTCGATATGAAATCGGTCGAGACCCATCCGGGTGAAACTTCGAGGACTTTTATGTTCCTCTTGTCTTCCTCAGCCTCTTGCCGGAATCCCTGACAGAATGTGTGCACCATGGCCTTCGTGGCAGAATAGATGTTCAATCTGTACAACGGAAGGTAGGCGGAAGCGGAACAGACTTCGATGATCGACGAGTCCTCGGCCATATATGGGAAGGCTCCGACAGTGACGTCGATCAATGCGGTGCAGTTCAGGGAGATCATCCTATTGATCTCGTCCAAAGACTGTTCCGAGGTGGATCCGAAGGATCCGAATCCGGCACAGTTTACAAGATATGAGATCCGGGGTTTCTCAACCTCCAGTTCATTCAAAAGCGAAGCTATGCTGGAATTATCGGTAAGGTCTGCAGTTAATACCCTGCAGTCTGTTTTCAGTTCATCTGCCAGTGATAATAGAAGCTCTTTCCTCCTGGCAACAAGCCATATACTGTCCAGACCGAGATTGTCCAAGTATCTGCAGAACTCCATGCCGATGCCTGATGAGGCACCGGTGACGATCGCAATACTCATGAGGCGAATACTGCGGCCATGGCTGTTACAGCAACAACAATCATGATGCCCACCATTCCGTAGGCATAAATTTTCTTCTTAGTTGCGGTTTTCATTGGCTTTGCATTCTTTCACTTGTATTAATCATTTGTCAATGTTGTATCAACAGCTAAGGAATCCTGCACCTCATCCTGTTGTTTTCCATTGTTGGAAAGCTGTATCAGAGGTGAAGAATCGAAAAGAAGCAGGTAAAAAGTTTGGGAAGAAGTTTTCCTGAAACCATCAGAAGACCGGGATCTTTCCGTCCGCCAGTGCGAAGGCGAGGTACAGGTTCAGGATGAAGTTGGCGAGTGCGGCGATTCCCTTCAAGAGAAGGAATGCATCCGAACCGTCAACGGCCAATCCGCCGAAGATGAATATGAGCGCCGTCGTCAGCAGGATCAGTGTGAGGGCCTTCGGGTTGCCGGCACGGAAGGACCATACCAGTCCGACGAGGTACATCAGTCCGAGTGTGAGGTTGATGTACAGGTCTCCGCCGTCTGCCCCGGCGAAGTAGACACCCAATGCGACCATACCGAACACTGCGAATCCGAAATTACTGTTAGCCCTGTATGCGGCGATTGCTGCGACGAAGATGAACACTGAAGCGATCTTCAGAAGATCTCCAAGATATAATCCGATATCGTTTTTGACATCTGCATATCCCAAGAAGCAGAATATGGCAATCGGCAACGATACCAATGCGACGAAGAAGAGTCCGAACGCTGTCGGATCCAGGTTTTTGCATTCGTCTGTCATTTCCTATTTTCCTCCTACGGGGTGCAATTCCCCAGGTATGATTCGTTTTGCTGGGTATAAAAAGATATTTTATTAACGGCGATTATTATCCAATAAATTACCTAGGATTGGCCATAAATCGTCCACAAGTCTATGACCATGTCCAGCAATATAAATTAAAAAGAAAGTTTTAAATAATATTGGATATCACGATTCAGTAATCATCCAGAGTGGGGAGAAGCTTGGGATTCCTTTTTGACGGATCGCGTATGCGCGATGAGAATTTCAACTGGATTCCATTGAAGAACTCGGGTGAAACAATGGCTGTTGCATCGTGATGGATGAGTATGTCCTCCCATCTCATGTATCCAGCATAGACCGGATTATGTAGGATGTTGGACAGGCTGTATTTGGTCCACAGGTTCTGCCTTCTTGTGAGGATCCCTGCGGAATTCAGCTTGTAGCATATCTCATCGATAGTGGAACCGGATCCGTATGATTCGAACATGTCTTTCACCACCTCCAGTTCCTCTTCGACATCCGTGAGCTTTCCGTCGACGATGCAGTATCCGAATGGCGGGTTGAAGCCCATAGTCATCTTCTCGTATGAGGATCCGTTCAGGCTTTCCGCCTTCTCGCGCATTCCCATCTTGGTCCTCTCGCCGATCTGCTCGCTCTCAAGCTGGGCCATGCGTTGGATCATGTCCACAACGAATCTTCCCAGTGCGTTGCTGGTGTCCAGCGATTCATAGCAGGATACGAACTCCTTGTGGTTCTTCTCCAGGACCTCCATCATTTCCATGAAATTGCGGCTGTTCCTGTGGACACGGTCCATCTTGAGAACTACGAGGATGTCCCATCTGTCGATCTCGGACATCATGCGCTTATATTCCGGGCGTTTGACGTTCCTTCCCGAGTATCCGTCGTCCGCGTAGACGTCGGTCACGTCATAGTCGTCTGCGAGGCACAGATCCTCGAGGATGGCCTTCTGTGCGTCCAGGGAGTACCCTTCTGCGGCCTGTTCGTCGGTGGATACCCTGATGTATATCGCAGCACGTTTCCTGTCGGGCATCGGATCAGCATTCCGGCAGCGGGCCGTTGATGGATTCGAACAACTGTACAGACACGATCGGTTCCTGTTCACCCTTCTTCAGAATGCCGTCCCAGCTCCTGTAGCCCGCGTAGAGGGGATTGTGGAGGATGTTGCAGACGGACTGCTTGTTCCACTGTCCTCCTTTCTTGGCGGGTATCTCGGCCTTGTTGAGGAACGATGCGATGTCGTCCATGGTGGAGCCTCTGCGGTACATGTTGTACATCGCACGCACGGTGTGGGCCTCATCCTGGATGACGATGAGGTTCCCGTTCTGATAGGTGTATCCGTAAGGGTGACCGGAGCCCAGATGGCAATCGCCGGATTCGGCCTTGTATTTCATCCCGATGTACACCCTCTCGCCGATCTGCTCGCTCTCCAGCTGGGCGATCCTCTGCATGATGTCCATGACGAACCTTCCCATCGCTGTGGAGGTGTTGAACTTGTCCTGCATCGATGTGAATTCCTTGCCCAACGAGCGGAGCTGGTCCATCATCATCGCAAAATTGACACTGTTCCTGTGGATACGGTCCATCTTCAGGACCAGTATGGTGTCCCACTTGTCGGATTCCGACATCATGCGGCTGTATTCGGGACGCTCCGTCGTGCGTCCGGAGAAACCCTCGTCGCGGTAGATGTCCGCAATCTCCCAATTCTGTACTCTGCAATACGCTTCCAGGCGTTTCACCTGTGCATCCAAGGAGTATCCTTCGACCGCTTGGTCCTCCGTCGATACCCTGACGTATATCGCTGCACGCATGCATCCATCCCATATGGACATCGGATGCACGGTATAAAACAATACTGAACCAAGGGGAAAAAGACCCCACACCGCGGGGATGCGGGTGGGTAAGGGGTTTCTTAGGAATGAAAACTGAACACTTGCTCGGAACTCACATTCCGGGCATTCCGCCCTGGGGAGGCGCCGGGGGTGCCCTGCGGGATGCGATGACATCATCGATCCTGAGGATCATGTTGGCGACTTCCTCAGCGGAGTTGATTGCCTGGACTTTGACCCTGAGGGGTTCGACGACGTTCTTGGCGAGCATGTCGACTGCCTCTCCGGAGTCGAGGTCGAGACCGAAGTACTTGGCCTTGGCGTTCTTCTTCTCGTGGGCGTTCTTCAGCTTGATGATGCTGTCGATGGGGTCGATACCGGCGTTCTCGGCGAGGGTCCAGGGGATGATCTCCATGGCCTTTGCGAATTTCTCGATGGCGAGCTGCTCCCTTCCGCCGACGGATGCGGCGTAGTCGTTCAGCCTGAGCTCGAGTTCGATCTCGGGTGCTCCGGCTCCAGCGACGACCTTTCCGTCCTCCATGGCGACTCCGACGACACGGATGGCGTCGATGAGGGCCCTCTCGACTTCCTCGAGCACGTGCTCGGTTCCGCCGCGGGCGAAGATAGTGATGGCCTTGGGGTTCTTGCATCCGGTGATGAATGCCATTCCGTCCTCTCCGACCTTCTTCTCCTCAACGGCTCCTGCGGTTCCGAGGTCGGCCTTGGTGAGCTCGTTGACGTTTCCGACGATGGTGGCTCCGGTGGCCTTGGCGATTGCCTCGAGGTCGGACTGCTTGAGCCTCCTGTAGGCGAGGATGTTGTTCTTGGCGAGGTAGTGCTGGACGAGCTCGTCGATTCCCTTCTGGCAGAAGACGACGTTCGCTCCGACGGACTTGATCTTCTCGACCATTCCCTTCAGCTCGTTCTCTTCCTCGGCGAGGAAGGAGGACATCGCAGTGGGGTCGGTGATCTGGATCTGGGCGTCGAACTCGGTCTTCTTGATTTCGAGGGCGCAGGAGAACAGAGCGATCTTGGCCTTCTCGACGAGGGTGGGCATCCTGGAGTGGACCTTCTCTTTGTCGACGATGATTCCCTGGATGAGATGGGTGTCTCCGATGACTCCTCCGACCTTCTTCTGGATGCGGATGTTCTTGGTGTCAACGGTCTCTCCGTCATCGACTGCCTTGCATGCCTTGACGACGACATCGGACAGGGAGGACTCCGCCTCTCCGACGGATTTTCCGGTCAGAGCGGTGTTTGCGACCTGCTTGAGGATCTTGTCGGTCTTGGACTCGACGGCGATGGAGTCGAGGATCTCGACTGCCTTGTTGGCGGCCATCTTGAATCCGTTGGTGATGACGGTGGGGTGGACGTTGGCGTTGATGAGCTCCTCTGACTGTTTGAGCAGCTCTCCGGCGAGGACGACGCTTGTGGTGGTTCCGTCTCCGCACTCGGTGTCCTGAGTCTTGGCGACCTCGACGACCATCTTGGCGGCGGGGTGCTGGACATCGATCTCCTTGAGGATGGTCACACCGTCGTTGGTGATGACGACATCGCCGATGGTGTTGACGAGCATCTTGTCCATTCCCTTGGGTCCGAGGGTGGACCTTACTGCATCTGCGACGGCCTTGGCCGCAGAAATGTTGTTGAACTGAGCTTCTTTGTCTTTGCTCCTCTCGGTGCCTTCTTTGAGCACGATGACGGGCTGATTTCCATTTCCGTACATAGGATGCACTCCTTTGATTGAGATAGTATAATTTAGAACTTCTATATAAATGTGACTTATTTTACGCTTAATTAGCGGTGTTCTGGGTTCAGAAGATGTCGGAGATGGTGAGACCGTATCTACCATCCATGGAGTTGAACCTCCTGCGGGATTCGGGAGAAGCCGTGATGCCCCTGCGTTTCAGGACCGAATCATCCACGTTGCGAAGGTTCAGCGGATCGTGGAAGACCATCTTCGCCCCTGTCTCCGATATCATCCTCAGGAGTTCGTCCTCTTTATCCAGCAGAAGGCTCGTCGTCGGAGCGATGAGGGCATATGCATCGATTCCCCTGTCTACCAGCCCTTTGAGGGCCTCGAAGCGCTTTGAAGGAACGGGTGCACCGGGTTCCATCATCAGTGATGATCTATCATCAATCGTCGTTATGGTCATCCCGACGACGGCATCCATATCGGAAAGGATGTCCGCATCTCTCAGGACTAAGTCTGATTTTGTATGGATGTGAACTTTCATCCCCTTCTCCCTGAGGACCTCGAGGCACATCATGGACAGCCTGAACTTGGATTCCGCCGGCTGATACGGGTCGGTGACGGTTCCGAGGCCTATGGTCCCGTCTATGTTCCTGATCTCCATGCGCAGACGGTCTGGGATGTTCCTCTTCACGCGTACCACCCTCCATCTGGAAAGGTCGGAATGCGTGACTCCGGGACCGTAGCAGTAGATGCAGCCGTGTTCGCATCCTCCGTAGGGATTGAGTGCGTAATCTATTCCGGGTAGTCCCGAGGGTGACAGAGCGCGGGTGCAATCGACGTATTCGAAATCCCCGTCCCAGTCGGAGCGGCCGACGATGAAATCATACAGATTGGATTCGAACATGTTCAACCCTCAGTAGTAGTCCTCTATCCTGCGCTGGACGAGCCAATCCCTCATGACGCCGGAATGGGATATCCAAGTGTCCCTTCTGATGTCCATGACCTTCTCGACATGGTCCAGGGCCTTCTCAAGGTTCTCGTAATGGAACGGTTTCGTCCTCAGCGCGGCACGGACGTTCTCGCGGACGTTCCAGACGCCCACGGGCATCACGTATCCAGGGTGTGCTTCTCTCATTATGACGGCGCCGGCCGTGCGGCCCTCCTCGATCAGAAGCTCGTTGACGGCCATCCTGGAGGCGTAGTAGCATCCACCGATGTGCGCATACTCGGTGCGTCCGTCGAAGAACTCGCAGTCCGAGATGATGTCGATATCCTTCCCCATCGGATTCCAGGATGTGTTGGGGTACCATGCCTCGATCAGCTCGAACCTCCAGGTGCACGGCATCAGCATGACGATCCATCTGTTGTCCAGCTGTTCCCATTGGTATATCCTGAAATCGTCTATCGGTTCGTTGTACTTGGTCGTCTTGAGCAGGTCCTTTCCGATGATGTCGTCAACGGCGGTGATGCTCCATCTCGTGGGGACGAACCTGCGGTTGCGGCCTATGCCCATGGTCCCGACGGAGAACGCCTTCTCTATCTCTGAGATGAGTGTCCCGTTGCGGTATGCAGTAACGACAGCATCCGTTGCTTTCAGATCCGTGTCGTAGAAGTTCCTCTCCAGGTTCCTTTCGAAGCGACCGTTGCCCTTGGTCATGCTCTCCATCCTCGCCGACGGTCCGAATGGCTGGACCTCGTCGTCCAGGACTATCCTTCCCTGTGGCCTTTGAGTGAACTTCGTCTCGATGTCCACGGGCTTCTCGGACAATGCGAGCTCCTGGATGTCGTCCACTATCCTTCCCGATTTGGCGAAGTCGGTGGCATCTATCCTGTATTTCCCGCGGACGAGCCTGAACCTGAAGTCGACGATGTCCTGGATGCTCTTGCCCATCCACATCTCCGGGCGGTCCATGACGGTTGTATCGCCGTATTCCGGAGGCAGAAGCGGTCCGATGTCCACTTTGGGATAGCCGTACCTCCCCACAAAAACCGATGGCGGGGAAGATCCCCCCAGATCCTTCATGTCTATGAGGGGGCGGGTCCTCTGCTGGGAGTAGAACTTCATCATCAGGGGGCAGCGGTCCTTTCCGCATAGGCGGTGGGCGCCCTTGCAAATCACGCAGAGTCCGTTCTTGACCACCGCTTTGTCGGAAGCGCGTGCGGATTCGAAGAACGGAGCGGGAGAGGACATGCGATCACATGCGGTGCAGAATTGGGGTTGAAGCAGAAGCCAGATGGAATTAATTCCGATGCAAGGGGCTGACTTCCGCTTTGATTAGGGTAGGCGTGCGTTCGTTATTAATGTTTGCTCAACAAACTGGAGAATCCATCCAAAAGTACTAAAACTACTCCGATTCGTATCATCCGAAATACGGCGATCAGCAGATCCGGACCTCTCTGGGTGTAAGGGATTCGCCGAAGATCTTCTGGAAATCGCCGCAGAGCTTGGTCATGCTGCAAAGCTCCATGCTGATGTCCTCGGTGGAGTGGAGCTCCAGCACAATCCCGTCGGAATCCCTGCGGAGCTACATCGTTCTGACCGATCCGTTGCGGTGCCTGTCGGCGACGTCGGCCATCCTGAGGAACATGGCGCATCTGCGGATAGTGAGGGAATCGTCTGCTGGCAGATCCGCGAGCTTCGGATCCTTGGCGCCCGGGAACTTCTTGTGATGGAATCTAACCATCAGCCCCATGGCGTGTATCTCCTCGATGCTGAAACCGACCAGGTCCGCATTCTCGATGATCATCTGCGAGAGGTAGTTGTGGTTGTTGTAGCTTATCAGTTCTCCCACATCGTGCAGCAGAGCTGCGCATCTCAGTATGTTCCTGTAGTCGTCCCCGATGTCGTGGAGTCCGAGGGCCTTCGCCTGATCGAAAAGGGAAACTGCATCCCGGAGGACCCGCTCGGCATGTGATTCGTCGTAGTTGCAGCGGTTGGCCAGTGCGCGCACGGAGGATTCCCTGGTATCGAAGACGCGGTATCCGTGCGTGATCATGTGGTCCAGCTGCATGCCCTGCTTGAGTCCCCTCGTACTTATCTCCAGACGCTCGACGCCGAAAAGGGACATGAGCTCCTCTGCGATCGCGCCTCCGCCGACGATTATGTCCAATCTGTTCTTCCCAAGTCCGGGGACGTACCTGCGGGAGGCGGCATCCTGGGATCTGAGATATCTCATGACATCGGACAGTTCTGAGCGGAGAAGATACGATGGATCCCCGTCCGGTCTACGCGCGGCGCATATCTCCGCAAGGGCTATCATCGTTCCGGATGAACCGATGGCCTTCCTGAATCCGATCTCCCTGACCTTGTTGGAGGCGTGATACGATGACAGGTCCACCTTTCTCATCATGTATCCGTAGTCCTCGTCGGAAACGGCATCCATGCAATCGATCCCCAATCCGTAGGCGTATCTGACGGCCCCCATGTCCAGGCTGTCGAGGAAGATGTCCTCTCCCTTGTGACGAATGGCGATCTCGGTGCTCCCTCCGCCGATGTCGATCATCAGGGACTGCTCTTCGGGCCCTTCGACTCCGAAAATGCCCAAGGCGATCAATCTGGCCTCCTCCCTACCGGGGATGACCTTCACTTCGAGGTCCGGGTCGACGGAGAGCGCCTTGACGAGTTCATCGCGGTTGACCGCTTCCCTGGCGGCGCACGTCGCGTATGCGACTATCCTGTGTGCCCCCAGGTTCTTCGATATCTGCGTGTACCTGCTCAGGACCAGGGAGCTCTTGTCGATGGCCTCCTGGGCGATCCTGCCGGTACTGTAGAGGCTCTGACCGAGACGGACGGCCTCCTTGTCCTGGAATATCGGAGTGCCGGATGAATCGCGGTAGAAGCGGACCACCAGGAGATGTATGGAGTTGGTCCCCACATCGATGAATCCGACCGTCTCGGGATCATTCCGAACCATGCCATATGCCCCTGTGCTCGATCATCCATTTCTGGGATCTGAGCTTCTTCTCGCCGGAGGGACGCTCCGGGATTATGTAGCTGCCGTCGGGCTGAAGCACACGGGCCTTGACATTGTCCTCGAGATGTATCTTCAGGATGTCGTCGCGGATGTGGACCATCATGTCCTTGTCCAGCACGGGGAACAGAACCTCCACTCTGGCCAGGAGGTTCCTGGGCATCATGTCGGAGGATCCCATATACATCTCGGGCTTGCCGCCGTTTGCGAAATAATAGATCCTGGAATGCTCCAGGAACCTGTCGACGATGCTCGTGACCCTGATGTTCTCGGAAACCCCCGGGATGCCGGGACGCAGGCAGCAGAGGCCGCGGATGTTCAGATCTATCCTCACTCCGGCGTTGGAAGCCTTGTAGAGTGTTGCGATTATGTCCGAATCGATGAGTCCGTTGGCCTTCATCGCTATGTATCCATTACCCGTCTCCTTGTGGACGGAGATCTCGCGCTCGATCTTCTCGATGAGCGAGCTCTTGAGGGTGAGCGGTGCGACCAGGAGATGCTTGTACATCCTCGGTCCGAAGAATCCGGTCAGGGCGTTGAAAAGCTCTCCGACATCCTCCCCTATCTCGGGGTTCACGGTCAGGAACGATATGTCCGCGTACTGCTTGGCGGACGATGTGTTGTAGTTGCCCGAGCTCATGTGGGTGTATCTGACCAGATGGTCGCCTTCCAGACGTACGACCTGGAGCAGTTTGGAATGCACCTTCAGGTCGACGGGGCCGTAGACCACATGGACGCCGATCTTCTCCAGCTCCCTCGCCCACAGGATGTTGTTGCTCTCGTCGAACTTTGCACGGAGCTCCATCAGCACGGAGACGGTCTTCCCGTTCTCCCTTGCGCGCTTGAGGGCGCGGATTATGCTGGGGTCCCTGCCGATCCTGTACAGGCATATCTTTATGCTCTGGACGTCGGGGTCCTCTGCGGCGGTGGCGATGAACCTCACTATCGTTGAGAAGCTCTCGTATGGGTGATAGAGGATCCAATCGTGCTCCTTTATAGCCTCGAAGATGTCGTTGCCCTCGGAAAGCTCCGGAGGGGTGTAAGGCTCGAAGTTCTTGTTCTTCAGCTTGGGATAATCGAGTCCCACGAGCTGCCAGAGGTCCACCATCATTATGGCATCGGTGCGGTGCACCTGGGCCGGGGCGAGCTTGAGGTTCCTGGAGAAGAGCCTGACCATCTCGGTGGGCATGGTGGTCTCGACGACCATCCTCACAGGGAACCCGATGTCCCTGTCCTCGAGCGACTCCTCGACAGCAGTCATGAAGTCGCAGGCCTCGTCTATGGTGACCTTGACATCGGCGTTGCGGGTGACCCTGAAGACATATGCCCCGTCAACATCCAACGTGGGGAAGAGCGCGGAGATATGGGTCTCGATGATGTCCTCCAGCATGACCATCGTCAGATTGCCGTTGGAGGGGATCTGCACGAAGCGAGGAAGGGTGCCCACGGGCACCTTGACCCTCGCATAGAGGTGCTCAGCATTGGAATCCGTGAGCTTGACGGCTATGTTCAGGGAATTGTTGGAGATGAACGGGAACGGATGGGACACATCCAGGGCGAGCGGGGTAAGAAGAGGGTGCACACGCTCGTGGTAGAATCTGGCCACCCAGGCCTGCTGGTCCGGATTCAGGTCCTGCACCTTGCGTATGGAGATGCCCTTAGAATCAAGCTCCGCCCTAAGATCGGTCCAGCATTCCGAATATTCCGATACAAGGCTCTGTACCTGCTTGGACACCGTGTCCATGAGCACGGAATAAGTGATCCCGACATAATCGGGACCGGGTATGGGGGTGCGGGAGAGTATGCCGGGAACACGGATCATGAAGAACTCGTCCATGTTCCCGAAGCATATCGCCAGGAATTTGACCCTCTCGAGGAGGGGATTGGTATCATCCCGGGCCTCCTCGAGACAGCGTCTGTTGAATTCCAACCACGAAAGCTCGCGGTTGATGTAGTACTTCTCGTCGTACAGGTCGATCTGACCCTCGGACGGAGGTATCATCACTCCACCTCGGGCTTCCTGATCTTGACGGATTCCTTGTGGGCGAACAGCCCTTCGGCCTCGGCCAGGGTCTCGATTGTGGGGGCGATGTTGCTCAGTCCCTCGCGTGTGAGGTACTGCACCGTCGACGTCTTCATGAAGTGCGCGACGTTGAGTCCGGAGCATGTCGCTGCGTGTCCCGCTGTCGGGAGGACGTGGTTCGTTCCGGATGCGTAGTCTCCTGCTGCGACGGGGGTGTAGGGTCCGATGAAGATGGAACCTCCGTTCCTGACCTTGCTGAGAACGTCGAGCGGGTCGCGGACCTGGATCGAAAGGTGCTCCGGTGCGATTCCGTTCATGATCTCGATGGCAAGCTCGATGTCCTCGGCGATGATGTATCCGGAGTTGTCGAGCGCCTTCATGATGATCTCCTTGCGGGGTGCGTCCTCGATCATCTTCTCCATCTCCGCCCAGACCTTGTCGGGAAGGTCGGGGTCGCATGTGACCATGAGGCTTGCGGAAGAGGGATCGTGCTCCGCCTGTGCGATCAGGTCGGAGGCGACGAACTCGGGAACGGCGCTGTCGTCCGCGAGGACTCCGATCTCGGAGGGTCCTGCGGGGAAGTCGATGTCGACCTTGTTCCTGAGCATCATCTTGGCACCGGTAACGAACACGTTACCGGGTCCTACGATCTTCTGCACGGGCTCGATGCTCTCGGTTCCGAGGGCCATGGCGGCGATGGCCTGGGCTCCGCCGGATTTGTAGATCTCGTCGGCGCCGGCGATGTCGGCCGCAACGAGGGTGAGCGGGTTGATCGGTGCGGGCGAGCACATGATGACCTCGTCCACTCCGGCGACCCTTGCGGGTATGATTGTCATGAGCACGGTGCTCGGGTACGATGCCCTTCCGCCGGGGATGTAGCATCCGACCCTCTCGAGGGGCGTGGATTTGACTCCGAGCGTGATTCCGGGTTCGACCTCTCTGAGCCAAAGTCCGGCTGGCATCTGCATCTCGTGGAAACGCTGGATGTTGTAAGCAGCGTTCTCAAGTTCCTCGACGAGTTCGGGCGAGACCTTCTCGTAGGCCTCCTCGATCTCCTCCCTTGTGACTGCGATCGAATCGAGATCAACATGGTCGAATTTCTTGGCAAGTTCCCTCAGGGCCTTGTCCCCGTTGTTGCGGACGTTCTCCACGATCTCCCTGACGGTGTCTTCGACCTGCCCGACCTTGGATTCGCGGTTCTCTTTCCAAAAGTCTTCGCTGACCTGTTTCCACATAATCCACCCTATTTTTTCTCTTCATTTATATTATTCGTCTATACTGTCGTAGCGGTCGAATCTTCGTTTCAGAAGTGGATGGTCTGGCAGATAACGAGCAATCATTTTATCCGCAGTCGGCTTCGCGGTATCAATCATGAAGGTGATCATCGTCGGGGCAGGCGAGATCGGGATGGTTTCCGCCGAGACCGTTTCCCGCATCCACGATGTCCTCGTTATCGACAAGGACGAGACTGTCTCGAACGTCCTCAAGAACCGTCTTAGCATCTCGACGCTGAAAGGCGACGGGACCAATCCGAAGGTCCTCGAGTATGCCATTATCAATCATCAGGCCGACATGATCATCTCGACGCTGAACGATGATGCATCCAATCTTTTCGTCTGCATCATGGCCAAGCGCATCAAACCCGACATAAAGACGGTATCATCCATCACTAATCCGGATTACAGGATATCCACCACCGCGGACGGCGTCGTAGGGGTGGACACGATAATCTCACCCGAGCTGATAACCGCCGAGAAGATGTTCCAGCTCTGCATCCTCGAGAACGCCATCGATTACGAGTACATCCCCCAGTTGGATGTGGCCGTCGCGATGTTCAGCGTTGAGCCGGATCACGAGGTCGTCGGGAAGATATGCATGCTCCTCGACATCCCGGAGGACTGCACGATATTCGCCCTCTACAGGGACAGTGTGCTCCACACATACCCGGAGACGATGGAGATCCATCCTGGTGACCATCTTTACGTCATGGGCAGCACAGAATCCCTGAATCAGTTCAATTCCATACTCGGGGTCGAGTTCCCCGCACGCAACTATGTTGTTCTCGGAGGATCCATCGTTGGGCGCAACGTCGCTAAGATGCTCGCAGAGGATAAACGCGTGGTCAAGATCATCGACCGCAACGAGGGTCTCTGCAAGGAGATGGCCCGCAGCATGCCGGGTGTCTCGGTCATCTGCGCCGATTTCGTCGACCCGGACATCCAGGTCAACGAGAACATATTCTGGGCGGATGCCCTTGTGCCCACTTCACACAACGATCAGACGAACCTGCTGATGGGCATG
Source organism: uncultured Methanomassiliicoccales archaeon (assembly GCA_934702355.1). Classification (GTDB taxonomy): domain Archaea; phylum Thermoplasmatota; class Thermoplasmata; order Methanomassiliicoccales; family Methanomethylophilaceae; genus Methanoprimaticola. The sequence continues at coordinate 103,465 of CAKUXX010000002.1, read as the reverse complement.
ACAGCCCAGAAGCACAACGCCAGGAAGGTCATCACCCGCTACTTCACCAAGGAGTACGAGGACGTCTTTGACTACACCGGGATCGAGACGATCATTGGCTACTACAGCATCGTGTCCAACGAGATAGCCAAGTGCACCAACGAGAACCAGCCGATAATGATGAAATCCAGGTACAAGAACGAGCTCTTCTTCACGTACAGCGTCGACAAGGATTCCCCGACATGCGGCAAATTCCTCGGCGACCTGCACCTTCCTGAGGGCTCGAGGATAATCGCCGTGTTCCGCAAGGACAGGTTCGTAAGGCTCAATCTTTGTTCCGAATTGGAGGACGGCGACCTTGCGGTTGTCTTCTCGTCCTTCGACTGCATGGACGAGCTGATGCACGTCCTGGGCAAATCCAAGGTCCCGGAGGTATGATTTGGCATCCTCCAGGATCGAGAGCGGGCGCAGGCATAGCACCACCATCAGGATTCTCGGGATGATCGAGTTCGTATTCGGTCTCCTTCTGCTCATTCCTGCGACAATCGCGATTCTGATGGGGGAGGATGTGCGCATCTTCCTATACCCGGTGGTCCCGCTGCTCGTCCTCGGACTGTCCCAATACTCGTTCTTCTCGGAGTCGAAGCATTTCCGCACTGTGAACGGTCTACTGCTCATCGGTATGGTCTGGGCAACGATGTTCCTGATCTCCATGGTGCCGTACTATCTGTCGGGGATGAACGCCATAGATTCGTTCTTCGAAGCTGTCAGCGGCATAACGACCACCGGCCTCTCCGTCATGACAGATATCGAATCGCATTCCATCAGCCTCCTGGTCTGGAGGGCCCTCACCATGTGGGTGGGAGGTATCATGGTGGTCATCATCTTCATGTACATGCTGCCGATGTTCGGTATCGGACGCAGCGTGTTCTACAACGAACTGTCCGGTTCCGGATCCTCCAACTATTCTGTGAGGATGCAGAACGCAGCGAGATCCTTCATCTTCTCTTACGGGATCCTCAGTTTGATCAACTATCTGCTCCTGCTCCTTTGCGGGATGAATCCGCTACAGGCGCTGTGCCTCATGTGCACCACCATCTCGACAGGCGGACTCATGAGCACCAACGACAGCATGATGTCCATGTCCAGCGCGGTACAGATGATCACGATCCTGTTCATGTTCCTGGGAGGTACCAACTTCTACCTGCACTACAGGGCACTGTACAAGAGGGACAAGAAGGTCTACAGGAGCAATTCCGAGTTCAGGACCATGGCCCTGTGGTTTTTGGCCATATCCGTGATCATCTACCTCCTGGTCTCTTTCGACACCTACGATATCGGGTCGATGACGCTCGACGACCATCTTCGCACGTTCAAGAACGCCCTGTTCACAACGGTATCGCTGGGAACCACCACTGGATTGTACGTGGAGGACTTCACACTGTACCCGTCGCAGTGCATGGCGCTGCTGATGATGGTGGCTCTCATCGGAGCATCCTCCGGTTCGACAAGCGGAGGTATCAAGTTCAGCAGGCTCAGGATAATATTCGAGTTCCTGAAGAACGGCTTCGGGAAGCTCATCCACCCTTATGCCGTATATGACGTGAAGATGGACGGTAACAGCATCGATGACAGCTCGGTCATGTCCGCTCTGAGCATATTCATGATGTTCGTGATCACCATGGCGGTGAGCTCCCTCGTATTCATGATATTCGGATACGACATGGTCGATTCGTTCGGACTTTCCATCTCCAGCGTTTCCAACGGAGGGATGGGATTCGGCAACTTCGGACCCACCGGCAACTTCGCCGGCCTGAACGATGCGATGAAATCCATACTGATCATCCTGATGTGGGTCGGCCGTCTGGAGATCCTCACTGCACTGGTGCTGTTCACACCCGGATTCTGGAAGGAGCTGCTTTCCGACCACAGGCCCGGAAAGCGCTCGTCGGGAAGGACGAGGAACAGAATATTCAGGTCCCGTCAGTGACCTTCGCAGTAGCTCAGAACATTGAGGGCTGCCTTGTCACCGGGCGATTTCTCGTTGATGGCGCCTGCGATGATGCGGGCCTTGTCGTATTCGCCCTTGTGCGCGAGACATATACCGAGGGTCTCCATGGCATCGATATGACCGTTGTCGATGGTTATCGCCCTGGTGGCGAATCCTGCTGCGGATTTGTAGTTGGCAGCGATGCGAAGAACATATGCCGCTATCGCGTTAGAATCCGCAGTCTTGTCCTTGATGCCGGCCCTGGCGTACTTGGCGGCCTCCTTCTCGCGTCCTCCGAGAATAAGCGAGGAGACGTATGCCTTCCTGACCTGGTAGTTCTTGGGATATTCGGAAAGAAGCGCCTCCGCGATGGAAACGGCCTCGTCATGCTGACCGAGGGCGCTGTTGATCTCGCACAGGTTTATCCTGTCGAAAGGAAGGACATCAACGATTTTGGACTCCTCCTCCAGAGCGGATTCGTACTCCTCCAGGTCCATGAGGCAGAGTACCCTGAGCCTGACGGTCCTGTCCTCCTGGGGGATGCCCTTCAGGATTGTGATCGCGTTGGACGGGTATCCGAGGCTGCGGATGGCTCCGGCTATCTGGATGCAGGACTCCGGATCATCAGGGAGATCTTCGATGAGCATCCCGAGGATGGTCTTCGAGGCCTCGGAATCGTTGATCACTTTGAGAAGAGACATGCACTTGATGCGTGTCATCGGATCGCTGTCGCTCTGTGCGATCTCCAGCACCGTGGGGGGAACCATAGCGTTCCTTCCCTCGGAAATGTTCTTCATCACTTCTGCGAAAGCCTTCTCGGTGTCCATCGGACGGTGATTGTCCATTGTCAATAAATTCTATTCGGCATCTGTAAGCACGGGAACATTGTGTCGTGCATATGCCTAACAGGTTGTTATCTTGTCAATGATATCATAAATACGTTGAGGGCGATACCAACAGCATCCTATGATGATCAAATCCATCTATATCCAGAAGCTCTTCGGCGAGTTCGATTACGATATCGACGTCAGCCGCCCTCTCTCCTTCATCCATTCTCAGAACGGCATGGGGAAGAGCACTATCATGCGCATGATCCACGAGGCCCTGAGGGGAGATGTGAAGCACATTGCGCAGTACCCCTTCGAGCGCATGGACATCGGATTCGACGACGACACAGTCATGATCATCGAGAACGACTCCTCGGAACTGCTGGTACAGATGCAGAAGAACGAGCTAGAGAGCCCTCTGACTCCCGACGAGATGGCGGAGGTCTGCAAGACCGTCTACATCCCTCCGGAGAGGCTGGTCCAGGTCAAGAAGGACGGACATCTCGCCCCCACGCTGGAGATCTATGCACAGGAGCTCTACGAGCACATCAGGTATGCGACGCAGCACAGCACCCTCGAGAGCCATCCTGAGAAGGTCAGGGACCTGACCGACGGTGAGCTCGAGTTCTGGTGCAAGGACCTGAAGGCAAAGCTGGATTTCATAAAGGATGCCGGATTCGAACCGGAGATACCTCCTGGAATGAAGTTCCCGCCGTCCAGGTACGAGATAAGCAAGGATCCTAAGGGATATTCCGAACTTGCCGCCTCGATCTCCGATTATGTGGAGAGGAACTACATCCTCGCCGAGTCGATAATCATCTTCAAAGACATCGTCAACGAGATATTCATCAACAAATCCCTTGTCATCTCCGATACCGGAAGGATATCTATCGTCATGAACAACGGGACCTCGCTGCTCATCCAGAACCTGTCATCCGGGGAGAAGGAGATACTCATCATGTTCTACGCGCTCCTCTTCCATGCGGATGTCGGTTCAATCGTCATAATCGATGAGCCTGAGATCTCCCTCCACGTATCATGGCAGCAGATGCTCGGGAAGTACTATCAGGACATCTGCAGGGTCAGGGACATCCAGATGATAGTCGCCACCCATTCTCCGCAGGTGATCCACGATATGTGGGACCTTGCGACGGAACTGAGGTCGGATGATGCGTGAATATCTGACATCCAGCGATATCTGCAACCAGATATGCATGGAGCGCTCCTCATTCGACGGACTCTACCTCGTAGTGGAGGGTGTGACCGATGAGAGGCTCTACGAGAAGTTCATCGACAAGGATGCCGTCAGGATAGTCGAAGCGCATTCCAAAGACAACGTCCGCGGGACCGTCCGCTGCATGAGCTCGGACCGCAGGGATCCGAAGGTCATCGGCATCGTGGATGCGGATCTCGACAGATTGGAGGGAAAAGAGGTCTCTCCGCCTCTCTTCCATACCGACTGCAGGGATATGGAGATGATGATCATCCGCACGGATGCTCTGGATGATGTTCTGGACGAGTTCTCGGACCATGTCAAACTGCGTTATTTCTCCGAGACTTACGGCCCGGTCCGCGACAGAGTGGTGGATTCGGGATTCCCCATAGGGCTCCTGATGCAGATATCCCATCTGGAACGGCTGAGCCTTTCCTTCAAGAACCTGTACTTCGAGGAGTTCATCGACACCAGGGACCTGACGATAAACATCCGCCACATGGTGGATGCCGTCCTGGCCAATTCCAGGCCCTGCCGTCTGGGAAGGAAGGCACTGGTGAAAAGGTTGAACGATGCGATGGCGGAGTTGAAGGATCCTTGGCTGGCCGTACGCGGACACGATGCAGTGAGCATCCTGTTACTCGCGCTCCAGCGCAACTTCGGGGCCTTCAACAGCCACAACCTCAACGAGGGCGAGCTCGGAGGCTCGCTCCGTCTGGCGTTCTCGGACGAGTATTTCAGAGGCACGCAGCTCTACAAGGACACGTCCAAATGGGCGGAGTCCAAGGAGCTGGCGCTCTGGGATGTCATTCACAATCGAAATCCGATTCCTTGATCCCGTCTGCGGTCTCGACGATCTTCTTGATCCTGCGCTCTCCTTCATCAAGGATCTTCCTGCAGTGATCCCGGAGAACGACAGCCTGCTCGTAGATGCTCAGACTCTCGTCCAGATCGATGCCGCCGTCCTCGAGCTTCTTGACGAGTCCTTCGAGAGCATCCATGCTCTCCTCGAAGCTCATCTCCTTGACCTTTTCCTCGTATTCGCTCATTCTTTTACCTCCTTGACCTCTGCTTCGGCCTTTCCGTCTCTGAAATCGATAGTTATCGAACATCCCTCGGACAGACGTGCGACGGATGTTATTATCTCACCTTCCTCTGAAGTTACCATGCTGTACCCTCTCGACAGCACATTGCGCGGATCCAGGGAGGACAGCCTTCCGGAGAGTGACTCCAAGGACGCTTTGTCGGCCTCCATCCTGCGCTGGACGTTGTTGGATATGGATGTGTACATGCGCTCCACGGAGGCATCGAGCAGCTCCATCCTGCTCATAGCACCCTTCGGCGAGAGTTTTGAATCGAGGATGTCGAACCTCCTCCTGTATCCGGACAGCTTGCGTTCCATCACGGCATCCGCCCTTGAGGACAGGTCGTCGAGGTGCATCCCCATCATCTCCACATCCCTCAGGCCCCGTTCCGGGGACAGTCTGGAATCAAGGAGGTCGAAGCGGTGCCTCATCCTCTCCAAGACGGAATCCAAGGCGCGTGTGGCCCTTGCCATGCGGGATGCTATCTCCGTCGAGATCTCCATCCTGTCGCGCAGTATCGTTGCGGCCGCACCGGTGGGTGTGGGAACTCTGACGTCCGCGACGAAATCCGAGATGGTGAAATCGGTCTCGTGACCTACCGCGGAGACAATGGGTGTTTTGGAAGCGGCTATCGCCCTGGCGACCTTCTCCTCGTTGAAAGGCCACAGATCCTCCAGGGATCCTCCTCCCCTTGCGACGATGATGATGTCCACCCCGTATCTGTTCAGAAGCGAGATCCCTCTGACGATGGTGTCCGATGCACCTTCTCCCTGGACCATCGCGGGCGCCAGGATTATGTCCGCGGGGAATCTGGAAGACGATGTGCGGATGATATCGTGGATGACTGCGCCGGTCTCGGAGGTCACCACTCCGATCCTGCGTGGATATCTCGGAAGCGGTCTCTTGCGTGATTCGTCGAACAGTCCCTCAGATTCGAGTTTTTTCTTCAGTTCCTCGAATGCCTGATAGAGCTCACCGATCCCTGCAGGGCGCATGGTCTGTATTATGAACTGGTAGCTTCCGCGGGGGACGTATATGTCCAAAGAACCGAAGGCGGAGACCTTCATCGAATCGGTCGGCTCGAAATCGATCCTCTGACGGGCCCCTGCGAACATGGCGGCCCTTATCTCGCTGCCGGAATCCTTCAATGTTAGATAGTAATGACCGGAGGACGCCTTCTTGAGATTCGATATCTCCCCGTTGACCCAAATATCCGTGAGGGCCGGTGAATTGGCGATAAGGTTCTTCGCCCTGTTGTTGAGCTGTGTAACCGTCACTGTCTCCGACATCACCCCAGGCGATGGTTCCAGGATATCTGAACATTTGGGTGGGTGTCGGTAGAATCGGTCAATAGTTCCAAATCCCTTAAGTCAGATAACGTCTCAGTTCCACGGAGGAATGAACGAGATGGCAGAACGTCGTTGTCCCAACTGCGGGGAGCTTGTTCCCAATAACAGTATAACCTGTCCGAAATGCTTCAAGAAGATCCCCAACAACCCTCAGCCGTCCGATAACAGCGGATCCGGCTCACCGAAAGGACGCACACATGCAGGACGCAGCAGGAAGCTGATGATGTTCCTGACGATCGTCCCCGCTTTCGTAGGTCTGCTCGGACTGGGATTGATATACAAGGATCCGAAGAGGAAGAGAGGATACATCGCACTCGGACTCGGACTGCTGATCTTCGTCGGCGCAGTAGCGGCAACGGTCTCCCTTGTCCTCATCCCGCTTGCGGTGCCGTTCTGGATCCTATACGTCCTGATGTTCCTGGGATGCGCGTTCTTCACGCTCTTCGCCGATTTCGAAGCACGCGTGTTCTGATCAGAGGTACCCGGCCCGCCTCAGAACCATCAGAACGGACACAGACATCTGTGCGAGTTCAAGGGCCGACTTCTTCTCCCCGACCTGTGCGGGATCTCCCGGACACAATGAATCATAGGCTTTGCGGATGAGCTGGTGCTCCTGCTCCGGCGGTCCTTTGAGCTCCCTGTCCAATCTCATCGATATCGAAGGAAGCAGAGTGAGCTCCCTGGTGCAGTCCCAGGGCTCGTAGTTCAGATACTTGCCGAAGACGTTGCCTATGTTGTATGAGGTGCATTCCTTCCCGTATATCGTCTTCTGAAGCCCGGATGCAACGGATTCCGCATCCATGCCGGAGTAGAGGTCCTCGGCATTGATGCCGAAGGATTCCGACATGTAGTCCAATGAATCCTTGCCGATGTCCAACGGATCCAATGAAACGGTCTCGAAGAACACGGTATCGAAATCGGAACCGTCCGAGAGCATGCGGCATACTGCCACCTGCGAAACCGCATCCGAGGGGAGTCCTTTGCTGCCTGTTGCGGCAATCTGGACCACATAGACATCATCCATGCACGCTTATCTATTGACATCTAGAAAAAGGATACTTAAACAGAGCACTCTATGAACCTTCATGCGCCGTCTCCTCAGTATCGATGAAATATACGAGAAGGTCAAGGACTATGACCTGGTGATCTCCAACGACATCGCCCTTGTCACCGCCTTGAACAGCAGGATATCCTTCCCGATGATCGGATATTTCGCGATGACGCCGCTTCAGATCGCCACCCTTCTGGCGCCTTCGGAACTCGGGACCACGCCGCTTCGCGATGTCGACATCATAGCCGAGATACAGAAGGAGACCGGTTACTCGCTGAGATACATCCTCAGCGAGGTCCTGAATTTCAGGGACATCCGCAGATACACCAAAGAAGTTACCAAGTACATCACCACTAAGAGTTCTCATAACGTCTACAACTCCTATGAACCGATATCGAGCATCGAACGTGTCATGGGGAACTTTGAACCCGATGCCTCTTCCTTCTTCAAGGGAAAGCGTGTTGCAGTGGTCGGTGTGGAATTCTTTGACGAACTCGACAAGAATTTCAACCCCTTTGTTCCTGATAACGACACGGTCGAAATATTCACCAATGAGGAGTACAGGATTCCGGAGATCTGGGAGATCGGGAACGACAGGCAGATCGCTGATAATGCCGTGGATCTCATCGATCCAGAGAAGCCCGATGATTATGCGATCGTGCTCAACACCACATCTCCGATAGCCGATGCCGTGAGAGCGGGACTCTACCGCTGCGGGCTCCCCTTCATAAACAGGATGAGCGTCAGGGACATGGCGCCCATCAGGGATTTCATCAGCTTCATCTCGCTTTCATTCTCCTATGACACACTGCGTGTATCGAACGTCAAGGAGCTGTTCTCCGCTTACAACGGTTTCTTCGGCAACAACAGCGAGAACTATCTGCTGCATCGCTTGGGCGACGATCAGCTCAAGAACAGGTCGAAAGAGCTCAGGGAGCTCATGAGGCGCATCAAGGAGGACGGAGTCTCATTCAACGATGTCAGGACCATATTCAACAGCACTCAGACAGGTATGCATGTACAGAACATCCTGAACGATCTCCGCATGGGCGACGATACCGTCACACCCGGAAAACTTGCAGATCTGTCCTTCGCGATAGATAACATCCCCGATCTGACCAACAACGAGCAGACGCCCGAAAGCGAGAAGAGCGGCGTTCTGCTCGTCGATTGTACCAATTCTGTGTACATAGACAGACCTGTGGTCATCTATCTCGGAATGGAGCAGGACTGGAACATCCCCGTGATCGGAAAACGCTACATCGATGCCGAGGGCGAATCCGAGAAGAACGCGATGAAGCTGGAGGCGCTTCTCCAGCAGGGTCAGAAGAGGATCTATCTTGTGAACACTACCAAGCGCGGTGACAAGGCCCGTCCGTGCAACTCATTCCCGCTGATAATGGGCGATATCACCATGGGCAAGGTGAAAAAATGCGATACATTCGCCGATGTCTGCGACCGTCTCATCACCGGCAGATGGGTGGAATCCATAGAACCCGTACTACCCGAGAAGGGCTCAGAGGATTTCAGGAAGGACGAGTTCGACAGACCGTTCTCCAAATCATCCTATGACAACTTCTACTCCTGCCCGAGGAAGTTCATGTTCGCGATCTCCCTGAACAGTTCGGACAACAAGAACACCGAATTCGGGAACCTGATCCACGAATTCGCCGAATTCTGTGTGTGTCACAGGGACTACGTCATACTGAAGGGGGTCGACTACTATGCGGACTTCATATCAAGGAGATTCGCAGGGATCTCGTCGCAGATGATGAGCGGGATCGATTCAGACAAGATCAGATATTCGATCGACAGCGTGATGAGGTTCATCGACGAGAACTGCATCGAGACCGTCCCCCTTGATTCAGGGAACCGCGAGGAGAAGAATCCGTTCTTCGAGGATGCGGGATTCGACAGGTACTCCTCGGACTGTGAATGCGACCACAGGTCGTTCAAACACCCGATACACGGGAAGTTCGACCTGATGATAGGAAACCATGTTGTCGATTACAAGACGGGAAGCCCCCTGGACATCAAGGACATCGTGAAATCGTTCACATTGGATTCCAATGCTGATTATCCGGAATTCCAGCCCCTGCTCTACCTTGCGATAGCAAGGGACTTCGTGGATCCCGAGGGGCTGACCTTCAAGCAGTTCTACGTCACGGACAACATGTCCGAACCCGGTTCCGATAAGAAGGCCATATCCAGCTGTGTCCGCTCGATCAGATTGCACGACGGTCCGTATTCGCAGCTCTTCTATGATGAGGAGGTCATCGATTACATACACAATGCGAAGTTCAACAAGACTTTCGCAGAGAAGAAGGACGAGGTCCTTGAATCGCTGAGGGCGCTTTATTCGGAAGGGTATGTCGACCCCATGACCTTGGACACCGACGAGGCATTCCTCCGCATCCTTTTCGAGAAGACCGGTGTCAAGGACAACAAGACCGGCAGGGATAGTGCTAACGGGATGATACACAAGACCCTGAATCCCATATTCAAAGACGGGATGGTCATCCTCGACAGGACATCCATCGTCACAAGGGAGCTGATAGACTCGTTCCTTTCGAAGGTAGATGCCGATCATCAGGAGGTGCGCATGTACTACACCACGGATTTCCCTCCGAAACCGCGCAAAGACTGCACGGAATGCGAGTTCAAAGAGGTCTGTATGAAGAGCATCGTCAAAGTGGAAGGTGATTCCGATGAGTGACGGCCCTGAGCTCAACGATTCCCAGAAGGCACTCGCCAAGACATTGGACGGGATGCTGGTGGTCGATGCAGGACCCGGAACAGGAAAGACCACGACCATAACCGAGCGTTACATCAATCTGATATCCCGCCCCGATATCAGCACATCCGATGTTCTGTTGTTAACTTTCACCAGGAACGCCGCTACTGAGATGGAGACTAAGATCAGGTCAAGATTGGAATCCAAAGACGATAAGAACATGATCAAGGCCTCCAAGAGCACCAGGATCTCCACGTTCGATTCGTTCTGTCTCTCCATCGTCCTGGATTCTCCAGATGAGATAGGCAACATCCTCGGAATCGATGAGAAACTCACACGCGGCGCGAGGATAATCGAGAACAACACCCTCAACAAGGTCTGGTTCAGGATGTTCTTCGACGATTTCCTCTCCAGAAGGGGCGAGGACTACGGGGACATAGCGGTTCTGTGCTGCGAGGAATCCGACGAGGTCCTGGACATCATCGGCAGACTGATCTCCAAAGGTATCTTCGCCACTAAGAACGGATGGATCGGCATGGATGCGGAGCGCATCCTCGAAGGGGATTCTGAAAAGATAAGAGAGGCCTTGACAGCTCCGGGAACCAGCTTCTCAATCGAAAAGAAGAATATCGGCAGTATCGAACCATGCCCATACATCGAATGCATCAAGGATATGCCCACGTCGGATTTCATTCGGGACATCATGGATGAGGATAGGAGCCTCCTGTTCAGATTCGTCCACGACGTGTTCTTCGAATACGTCCGCAAGAGCATATCCGCGGACCGCCTGACATTCGGGATCACCACGATGCTCGCTTTCGCCGCCCTCTACGGCAATGCGAAGGTCAGGGAACGCAATTCCTACAGGTACGTGATGATCGACGAGTTCCAGGACACCAACGCCTGTCAGATGATGATATCCCTCATGATCCTGAAGGAGCCGAACCTCTGCGTCGTAGGGGATTGGAAGCAGGGCATCTACGGTTTCAGAAATGCGACGGTGGAGAACATCACAGAGTTCGACGACCGCATTCTGAAATTCACCGGATTCCTCAATTACGATGCGGAAAGGATCATCTTCAGACCGAAGGGGGCGATCAAGCTGCCCCTGGACGTGAACTACAGGTCGTCCGAGGAGATCATCGATGCGTCGTTCAGGTGCCTCTATCTGCCCGGCAGCAAAAACGAATCTGCCTCTGTGGACGAGGATCAGGTGCAGATGATCTATCCCCATGACAAAGAACGCTTCAGCAACACCCATGTGAGGTATTTCGGCGATGTGGACGATGATGCCAAGTTCACAGTCAGATGCGTGAAGGACTATCTCTTCAATGATGACTGCGAGATAGCATCCAAAGAGGGGCCGAGGAAGGTTAGACTCGGGGACATAGCGATCCTGTGCCGCACGACATCCACCTGCACCAAGGTCATGGACGCTCTTACCGATGCGGGAATACCTGCATTCTTCCAAGGGGATGTCAAGATAATGAACACCCGCGAGGGAAAACTCGTCCTCGCGTGGCTCAGATACATCAACAACGAGAAGGACAGATGGGGCTATGTCCCGATCATGATCGATATGGGGTACAGTCTCGCGGAATGCCTGGCCATCAAGGATCATGAGATCCCCTATGAGATATCCTCGCAGAGAAGGGCCCTCTACGCCAAACGCAGGCGCATTACCGACCTGATAACATCCATATTCTCGTTCTACAACCTTCAGAACGACATCACTCAGTCGATAATCTCCGTCATATCCTCTGCCCACAGGGGATCGCTCCTTACAATATCCGATATCGTCAGCATGATCGAGACGGATATCAAGAAGGAGACCACATATGACGTGGAGAGGTCCATCGACAACGACGCGGTCACCATCATGACCATGCACAAATCGAAAGGACTGGAATTCCCGGTCGTCATCGCTCCGTTCATCAACACCCAGATCATGCCAAACACCAACGGCGACAAGAGCATGTTCGTATTCGACGACATGTTGGGTCTGAGATGCACGAAAACGATCCACGACTACGGCGATCCCGGGCAGAGCTGCCGCGTGGTCAAACTGTCCTGGAGGACCGTCTTCCTCAAGAGCCTGGTCAAGAAGAACTACGATGAGGAGAGGCGCCTGATGTTCGTCGCCCTTTCCAGGGCCAAGCAGTACCTGACGCTTATTGCGAGCAAACCCTCGACATTCATGAAGGGACTTTCGAACGATCAATACGACCCGCATGATCTGGCAGACGGCGATATCTCCGATGTCGAGCTCGGAAGGAGGATCGTGGAACGTCCGGACCTTTCAGGTTATGAGAAGCCGCAGATCAAATTCGGCGTGCATGAGCTGATGGAGTTCAACCTCGACGACGGAAAGGGCGGGATGGATGAGAAACTGGATGAGATCCCGCCGAAGGGCAAAGGCAAGGACTATGGAAAGAAGATACACGACTGCGCCCAGGTCATGTTCAACCGCCATGTTCCCGACGAAGATTACCCTGAACTGAAGGAGGTGGAGAAGATCCTCGACAGGATATTCTGTGCAAAGGAGGCTTCATCCGAGATAGACTGCGTCCTTCCTGTGGAGGGAACTCCGGTAATCCTCAGGGGAAGGATCGATCTGATCGGCTTCTTCGAGGACCGCATCGAGATACACGATTACAAGACCGACATCGATACGAAGAACCAATCCGAATACGAGTTCCAATTGTCCGTCTATGCGCATGCGGCCATGGGTTCCCACCCCGGGAAGCCTGTGAGATGCTTCATAGACTATGTTTCGCAGGGCACAACGGTCGAATTCGACCCGCTTCCCATGGATTCCATCAGGGAGAGGGTCGAGAAGGAGTTGGATAGGCGCAGGAATCCCTGAGCTTTTCTGGCAATATTGATATATCATTTATGAGAGCGGTAGTCATGCAGGGGTTGACATCTGAGGAGGTCTCGCAGCGCATCGCGGCCGGCCAGGTCAATGATGCGGATGTGCGCACGAGCAGAACCTACACGGACATCTTCGTGAAGAACGCCTTCACGCCGTTCAACATGATCCTCTTCCTTCTGGGGATCCTTCTAGTCTTCTGTCACGAATTCATAAGCGCCATATCGGCGACGGGGATCATCATCGTCAACATCCTGATCTCCACGATCCAGGAGATGAGGGCGAAGAGGAAGCTGGACCGCATATCCCTGCTTGTGAAACCGAAGGTCACAGTTATCCGTGACGGTGTCGAGAAGGTCATCGACCAATCCGAGATCGTACTGGACGATGTCATAATCACTCGCGCCGGCGAGCAGGCCATCGTGGACGGTGTCGCGATCTCATGCAGATCCGTCGAGATGGATGAATCCCTTCTCACCGGTGAGTCGAGCACCGTGCGCAAGCACGAGGGCGAGAAGATCTACTCCGGTTCTGTGTGCATCACCGGCGAACTGACGTACAAGGTCACCGCCGTGGGCATGGACAACTACGCCAACCAGATGCTCAAGAGCGCCAAGAAGATCAACGACAAGAAGACCCCGCTCCAGATGGAGACCGGGACGATAACGAAGATCCTCATGCTCATAGCCGGAATCCTCTTCATTCTGACGATACTGAAATCCCTGTTCGTCACACATGTGGACGTCGGCGGGACACTGGAGGTCTTCGTGATATGCCTCGATGTGGTCCCGATCGCTCTGTTCCTTCTGATAACCCTGACATACATGATCGCCGCCGCACGCATGGCCGACAAGGGCGTGCTGCTGCAGGCATCCAATTCCGTGGAGTCCCTGAGTCATGTGGACACCGTCTGCATGGACAAGACCGGAACGATAACCACGAACATGCTCACATACGACCATTCGCACGACTTCATGCCTGCTGATGATGTCGCAAAATACGCATCCGCATTCGCAACACTCTCCGGAAGCCGCAACCGCACGATGGAGGCGATCCTGGAGCATTTCGGACAGTCTGATGCCGTTCTCATCGACGAGATCCAGTTCTCCTCCGAGAGGAAGTACAGCGCGGTCAGGGCCTCGATCGACGGGGAAGAGGTTTCGATGTACGTCGGCGCCCTGTCCGCATTGGGGGACAAGATTGACACCGACGAGGATCTGAAAGGATGCATCTCCGCGGAATCATCCAAAGGGCTCAGGACCGTGCTCCTCTGCGTGGCAGTCGATGCCCCGCTCCATGATGCTGACGGGGAGCCTGTCATCAACGAGATGAAACCGGTCTCGATATTCTCAATCCGCGACGAGATCAGACCGGACTGCAGGGAGACCATACAGGTCTTCCTGGACAACGGAATGGACCTGAAGGTCATCTCTGGAGACGACCCCGTGACCGTCAACGCCCTGTTCTCCCTGGCGGACATACCCGGGGAGAGGCGCATCATCTCCGGTCCGGAACTCGACGAGCTGGACGGACCCGCCTTCGACAAGGCCGTTCAGGAAGCTAACATCTTCGGCCGCATGAGGCCCGAGAACAAGGAGGATGTCATCGAGTCCCTCAAGCGCTCCGGCCGCTATGTGGCGATGATCGGAGACGGAGTGAACGACGTCAAATCCCTGAAGACCGCCCAGGTCGGCATCTCGTTGGAGAGCGGTGCCGGTGCTGCGCGCGGTGTTGCGGACATGATCCTCGTCAAGGACAACTTCTCCGCGCTTCCGAAAGCCATCGTCGAAGGCCGCAGGACCGTCTCCGGTATGAGGGACATCCTCAAACTGTACCTCACCCGCAATCTCGTCCTGGCGTTCCTGTTCTTCACCTTGTACCTGATATTCGGCAACATCCCGATGACGCCGATCCAGAACACCTACTATGCGTTCGTTTCGGTCACCATAATGGCGTTCTTCATGACGCTTTTCGCCAAACCGGACGAGAACAAGGAACTGATCCTGCCGGATGTGTTCAGATTCTGTGTTCCATCAGCGATCGTGATCTCAGTGTTCGGTCTGATGGTCTATGCTGTGTCGTGGTGGGCCGCCTCAGAAGGCATCCTGACGGTCGATTTCCAGCTGATGGCCGATATCGGCGGATATTCCACAGTGGACGAGGTCCTGAAGCACATGTGCTGGAACGGATCGTCCGAGGTTGAGGTCATCGCCAGGTCCGCCATGCTGTTCTTCGTAACAGCGGCCGGAATCCTCCAGATGTTCCTCATAGCACCACGCTTCAGGTTCCTGTCACCCGACGGGAAGACGAACAAGAGCATCATCCCTCTGGCGCTGATAGCGTTCGTCGTCCTGGTCATCCTTGCGATGTACCTGTACTTCCCCGTGATAGCCGTGAGACTCATCGGAATGGTGATCTTCTCCAACGAGGTCTATGCGGTGCTACTCGCTGTCATCGCGATATGGTTCGTCACCGAGCTGACGATCCTGAAGAGGAACGTCCTGAAAGGAGCCGTCGACGGGTTCGAGGAGATCTATATGCAGAAGCTCCACGAAGAATACACGGAAGACGACGAGAAGGATCAGGGTTCGTAATCGCCGTTGCGATAAAGCTCTATCATGACGTAGGAGGCCATACGGGCGTCGGAGAGCGCCCTATGGTCCTGCACACCCTCGATGCCTGCGGGATCCCCCTCGACTATCTTTGAGTAAGCGCAGTCCAATTTGGGGTAGCGGTACGTCTGCCCGTTGTACATCCCGGGCACTTTGCATACGGGCGTGGCCGCAAGCATGATGTCGTTGCAGAGGTTGAACTCCCCGCGCAGATCCCAAGGCTTCTGGAAGAGGAATTTGTCCATATCGTACTTCACATTGTACGATGTCACCGATTTCTTCCTGAGGATGTGACGCACGTCCTCGATGACAGACATGGCGGAAGGTGCCTCTGCGACCATCTCGAGGGTCATATCGGTGTTCTGGAAGATCCAAGCGTTGCGGTGATAGTCGTCCCATTGATCGACATCGTATCCGAGCACGGATGAGTAGGCATCCTCGACGGTCCCTCTGCGAAGGGATACCTTGCAGATCCCCACGTCAACGACAAGGTCCTTCGGAGCACCCTCGAGCCCTGTGGTCTCGGTATCAAGGACATATATCTCATCTGGCGGCAGTTCGTCGAGCGATATCACTTTGAACTTCTTCGGATTGTTCGGGTCCCTGCCGTATGTCTTGAAACCTTCCATAAGGTCGCGATTCTCATCGGTTGGTTATAATCTTGCCGTATCCTTGTTCAATACCGATGCCCATGGCATGGTATTTTGGAAGATCCAATTTTCCGATTGCGACGAAAATTGTATCATAATACATTCATTGAAATAATCGCACACATCTGATGTATTACGATGCATGAATCAGCACATCGGCCAGGATACATGTCAGATCTTCGTTCATTCCGCGATGCCAGGGAGATTGTAAAGATCATAACAGGCGTAAGACGCTGTGGGAAATCGACTATCCTGCTCCAATTCATAGAGGAACTGAGATCGGATGGTGTTTCCGATGAGGAGATTCTTATGATCGATCTCGAATCCCCTGAATTCAGAAGCATCATCAATCATTCCCTACTCAATAGCTATCTCAGAGACAATGTTCCCAGGACCGGACGCTTCTATCTTTTCCTGGATGAGTTGCAGAGGGTGAAGGATTGGGAGAAAACCGTGTCCGCCTTGCTGGTAGACACCGAGGCTGATATCTACATTGCGAGCTCCGATGCGGATCTTCTGTCTGGCCATTATGCCACATACATGGCCGGCCGGTATGTAGAGTTCAGAATGCTTCCGCTATCCTTTAGGGATTACTTCGGATTCAGAGGGAACGGAAGAGATCCAGAGGATGTTCTCGAGGAATACTTCTGCTACGGTGGCTTTCCGAATGCGAATCCGGAAAACGGAGAACATGCAGTTTCAGTTACACTGGAAGACGTTTACTCATCCATAGTCCTCAAGGATATGATTTCCTGCGGAAAGGTGAGAAAACCCGAGGAACTGGAGAGAATGATAAGGTATCTCATAAAGAACAATGGGAATCCAATCGAGAACTCCGTTCTGTCCAGGGCCATGAATATGAATCCGCGTACCGTTGAAAGGTATCTGGAGATTATCCAAAGTGCATATCTCATCTATCGTTCAGATAGACTCGATCCCAAAACCGATACTCGGAGTCCGACATCCACATACTATGCCGTGGATCCCGGATTGCTCAATTCCTTAACATCCGAATCCGATTGCAGACTGAGAGTGATGAGGGATGTTGTTTTCCTTGAATTGAAACGCCGGGGGTACCGCGTTTTCTCCGGCAGATCGGATAGGAAGAATGTTCATTTCATCACGGATATGAAGGAGAGAAGGGCATACTGGCAGGTATGCCTGGGCTACTATGATGACCGTACAGAGGAAAGGGAATTGGCACCGCTCAGAGCCATCAGGGACAACAACCCGAAAACAGTGATTTTGATGAATACACACGGAGTGACATCCACCAGGGACGGGATAAGGGAGATGGGGATAACGGATTTCCTTCTGGAAGAAATCTGAACAACGAGTGTCAGCGGTATCCATCAGATCTTCATGCCGGTGATGGCGGTGAAGCGAGCATTATGGTAGCGGAGATAATCCTCCCCGGGGCGGTTAGAATCATTCACCTTGATGATGTTGTACTCCTCGATGAAGTTCCTGTACACCCTTTCCGGCAGCACCTGTTCCAATCTCGGATCGTAGATGACCTCCATGGAATCGTTCACCGTCATCCGATACCCGTCAAATAGATTGTCATGGAACCGGTTCAGACATAACGCATTGTGGACATCGGTCTTCTCCTTGGGAGTGCAACGAGACCAGGGTTTGATATGACTGGCGACAAGCATCGAAGGTTCGGATATCTCTGTGATACAGCATCTGTTGCCTGCACACTCCAGTGTTGCCTTGCGCAGTTTGTCCTGATTTACGCGGAACTTGGCAGTGTACTCGCGGTAACCGCCTTCCAGATCCAAGACGCCGACCTCGACAGCCTGTTCCGAATCACTGTTGGAAAGGGAACCGACCAGTCCGCTGTCCAGGATAGACCGCACCTTAGATTCCATGCTGCTGGGAGAGTCTTCAAACATGGACCATATCCTCTCGACATTCCTCCCGCCGTTGGAAAGACCTTTCTCACCGTCGGTCTCGATGAATTGGTAGTTGCCGAAGCGCCTCTTGATGGATCCTTCACTGCGTCCGGTCTCGAGAACGGCCAATCTCACCTTATTGTCGTACTTCAGATCGTCCATCCTGTAGATGTGACAGACAACGATCAACTCATCCTCTGACCAAAGATCCGAACGCATGGTGTATGATTCGTCTGCACCGGTATAATGTTGCCGGAGAAAATGGATGGAAATGGACCGGATGGATATTGGTCCATCCGGTTGATTCCGGGAAGCGGAGGCAGTGTGACCACTGCCCCACGTTTAAACTCCCGACATCACATCGGATTCATCAGGCGGTCCAGCAGATACAACGCACCCGACGCCCCGAATATCGGCGAAGGACGGAAGTCCACGTTGGAGATTGACGGGAACGAGATGTCCACGCCACTTCTGCACTTACCGGCAGCCTGGAGGATCCTCGCAGTGTTCCCGTCGCATAGAACTGCATCCGTGAAGGATTCGTCGGGACTTCCGATGATGTCCTCAAGTCCTTTCTCCCCGAGGAAGGCAGACAATGATTCCAAAGAACTCTCGCATCCGCCCTTGGGCATCGTTACCGCGGTGGGGACCATGGAGAACGATTCCATCAGCCACCTGACCAGCGGATACGCCACCGAAGCATCGGCATCCACCCTGAATGTGCTGCCGACCGTACGTGGCTTGGCGGCCTCCATGCACCTGTATGCGCGCCTCATGCTGTGATGCACCATCGCCTTGGCAAGGGACGTGTCCGCTCCTGTTGCTTCCGCAACGGCATCGATCCAATCGAGCGTGGCATCGAATCCCACCGGGGAGTATCCCGGAGACACAGTACGGACACCGAATTCATCATTGTACAGCTCTGAGGTGGCTACAGCATATTCTGGACACAGAACAACGGCGAATTCTGCATCCGCCGATCCCCTGATCTCGGAGCAGTCGCTTCCTGCCCCGGGAACACAGACCACTTCCAAATCCATTAACGCCAGGATCTGCGTGAACTCCTCCACTATCGTGGGCCAATCCTTCATAAGGACCGATACTCCGAGAAGTACGACGGTCCCTTTCCTACGCTCGCCTTTCGGACGCGCAAGTTTCCTCACCGCCTCGCTGATAGCACGGTCGAAACCGTGCGCTAAGGGTCCGCGCTCGGAAGCCGCGTCCAATGCGAATGCCGTTTCCGTCATCCCTGCTTCGTCGATCGCCCTGCCGCAATCATCACCGATCAGCGAAGCGCCGGGAGTGGGCATGACGGCGATCAGTCCTGGATTATATCCTTTCAAAGATTCCAGCGAATCAAGCACCTTGCGGTATGAGCCGAAGATGTAATCCGATGATATCACTCCGGTGCAGGGCACTCTGGAGCTCCCCCTGAACAGCGGACCCGAAGCATCCGGACCCACCTCCCTGGGGAAACAATGCATAGAAAGAACAGTGAGGTTCTTCCTGCATCCGTCCGGACCGTGAAGGAGCACATGCGCATCTGCAATCCCTTCTATGGCCATGACCGCACCGATGAATCCATCTGGTCTGACCATCATTGTACATCCCTCCATGATCTCCAATCCTCTTTTCCGCCGGTTATCAGGATGTTGGCTGCTGTCCTAAGAAACGCACCCGATGCTCTGTGACCGATGACATCCCTCGGAAGGTCCATCACCGGGCATGACATGTGCATCCCGGTCATACGGCCAATCATCAGATCAGGTATGCCGCTTTCCTCGATACAGCACGTACGGCAGCCGGGCGTCATATCCTTGAATTCCACCTTGTCCCTGTAACGGGAGAAGAACCTTCCTCCGAACCTCATGACCATGATGTTCACAACCCCTATCTCGGCTCCCGCGTCGAGCAGGGCCTCCATCATCCAATCGACATCTGTTGCGGAACCCACCATGAGATCCACGCGCTTCCCTTCGAGGAACCTTCTGGC
This sequence comes from uncultured Methanomassiliicoccales archaeon, assembly GCA_934702355.1. Classification (GTDB taxonomy): domain Archaea; phylum Thermoplasmatota; class Thermoplasmata; order Methanomassiliicoccales; family Methanomethylophilaceae; genus Methanoprimaticola. The sequence continues at coordinate 83,212 of CAKUXX010000002.1, read as the reverse complement.
GTATGCGAGATCGGCCTGATAATCCGCTTCCATCGAGATGAGGGCCTTCTCCGCCATCTCATCCCTTCCCAGGATCCTCCCGGTCTCGATGCACCATTCCCTCGTCTCGCCGTATCCCTTTGGGAGAGGAGGCAGGAATTTTCCCAGACCCTTGGATGAGAACTTCCCCGAGATCATCACGTTGCGCTCGGTGTCCTCTATCATCATCGTGTAGGGGTTCCTCCGGCATGTGCGGAGTTCCTCCAGAGAGCAGTCCTCGAAGAGCTTCGTCCCCACTTTCAGACCGAGGGAGGCGAGAAGCTCTCTTGTCCAATGGTCGTTGAATCCGCGGTTGAACCAGATGAATGTGTCATCGATCAGATTGACGCCGGAATCGCCTTCGGGTTCCACGGATCCGTCTATGAACGACAGAAGTGCGTTGACAACAGCTTCGCGTCCCTCCTCGCTGTCTCCGATCAGATTCCCGTCGGCGTGGACGACCTCCACCCTGCATCCCTCGTACTCGGATGCTATGCGCTTGGATACGCGGTCGACATCGTCTCCGATCATCCCCGAGACGCACGTGGTTATCACCATGAGCGTGCGGTGACCTGCATCGAGCAGCCTGCGCAGGGTCGTCTCCAGATCCTTCGCACCTCCGAAGATGGAGGAATGCTCGCCCATCCCGGTGCAGACGATGTTGTTGCGTACCGAAGGCACCAGGAATATGTTGGTGTCGAGGTCCGACAGATAATGGGAGTCCTGAGTATGCGACATCACGTACCCGCAGCTGTCCGGACCGTGCACGATTATCGGAAGGTCTGTAATCCTCCCGGCCTCGAACACTGCTCCGCGCGAGGCGCACGATCCCATGCCGAATACCGGCGGACCGTTGCAGGAGGAATCTCGTTGCGATATGCGGGGGCCGTCTATCTCGCGGCCTGCGAGGAGGGCATCGAGCTGATCCTCGTTGAGGGGCCTCGGTGCATTAAGCTTGCGCTCTCCCTTGGAGACGGAGACGACATCGTCCGCCAGTGACCTGTAGATCGATGTGATCGAGGAATCGGGGAACATCTCCGAGACCGTGATTCCTTTGCTCTCGGCCTCCATGAACTCACCGGAACGGGGGACATCCGCCACTATCGGAAGCCCGGTGGCCTTTGCGAGTGCCTCGACCCTTTCCCTCTCGCCGGGGGATCCGCGCTCGTTGAAGATGAGTCCTGCGACACGCGGTGGATCGGATCCGAAGTTGAGGAGTCCGCGCAGGATGTTGTTCGCAGCGTATATCGACATGAACTCCCCGGAGGTGACGATGTAGATCGCATCCGTATGCTCTGATCTCATAGGAACGGCGAATCCGCCGCATACAACATCCCCGAGCACATCGTAGACTGTGATGTCCGAATCGCTGTTGTTGATGCCGAGGGCCTTGAGGGCATCGAACATTGTAAGGATCCCGCGTCCTGCGCATCCGACACCGGGTTCGGGACCACCTGCTTCGATGCAGACTACATCTCCGGATCCCTCGACCGCGATGTCATCGATTACCCTTTTCGAGGGAGGGGTCGCACGGACATAGTCGAGAACCGTGGTCTGTTTGCCTCCGCCGATGAGCTGACGGGTAGAATCGTGTTTGGGGTCGCAGCCTATCTGCATTACAGACAGACCCTTCCCGGCCAGACAGTATGAGAGATTGGCGGATGTTGTTGATTTCCCTATGCCGCCTTTGCCGTATATCGCGATTCTGAACAGAATATCACCTTGGATTTCATATTGGATTATATATCCAATATTTATAATTTGGATGTAACATCCATCTTAAAGATTAATAGCAAACATTCAGAATTTATTGGATATATCCAATAGATTATGAATATATATTATCAGAAGCATCAACATAATACCACTTTTTCTACAGTAAGATGTTAGATTGAATAGTAAACAGATAGATTCAAGGCCTAATATCGGAGATTAGTGGGCAGATTCCTCATACAATAGTTATTTGTATTCAGAATTTATTGGATATATCCAATAAAATCGGAATGGTACTATGGAGATTAAAAGGGATGCTTATCTGGAACGCCTAGAGAGGCTGCGCTTCAAGGGCGGCGTGAAGATAATCACTGGCGTCAGACGCGGAGGAAAGACATACCTTCTGTTCAACATCTTCCGCAATCACCTGCTGGAATCAGGTGTACCTGAAGATCATATCATCTCCATAGCATTGGATTCCATCGAGAACAGAAGACTCCGTGATGCCGAAGCACTGTACAATGAGGTGACTTCGCAGATCGAAGATTCTGCAGAATATTACGTTATGATCGATGAGATCCAATTGGCGAAGGATTTCGTAGATTTCGTCAACGGACTGGCCAATAAACAGAATGTGGACCTGTACATAACGGGAAGCAATTCCAGGTTCCTCTCTTCCGACATAGTAACGGAATTCAGAGGTCGTGGGACAGAGATCAATGTCCGTCCGCTTTCGTTCTCAGAATACCTGCAAGCCGTTGACAAGGATGAGCGGAGCGCCTGGCGCGATTATCTGACTTATGGTGGGCTCCCGGAATCCATTGATCTTGATGACGAGGATAAGGTAAGTTATCTGGAGAATCTGATCAGAGTCGTTTATCTGAACGACATTATCGAAAGGAAGCGGGTCCAGCTACCCAATGTACTGGATTCGATATTCGATGTGCTCTCATCAGGAATCGGATCCCTTACCAATCCCCATCGCATAACCAACATAATGAAGGACCGCAAGATGGAGGTCGACGGGAACACCGTTTCCGAATACATCTCCCATCTCGAGGATTCATTCCTTTTCGAGAGATCGATGAGATTCGATCTGAAGGGGAATGAATACATTGACACTCCATCAAAGTTCTATTCCGTCGATCTTGGTCTGAGGAATGCCAAACTCGGATTCAGACAGAACGAATACAGCCATCTGATGGAGAATGCAATATACAACGAACTCCGGGGCAGAGGCTACAAAGTGGATGTAGGGGTAATCGGAATCAGGGAGTACATCGCCGGAAAAAGGGAATACAAGCAGCTTGAGATAGACTTCGTCGCGAACAAGGGAAGCGAACGGATCTACATTCAATCAGCTTACAGAATGGACGAGCCTGAAAAGAAGGAACAGGAACTGAGGCCTTTTCTGAAGGTCAACGATGGGTTCAGGAAGCTGGTATTGGTGGGCGATGATGTTCCGTCCCATGTAAATGAGAAGGGCATTGTCATCATGAACGTCATAGACTTCATGAAGGATCCCGATAGCCTGAAGAAAATACATTCATGATCTAATGGATAATTCCAATATTCTGAATCTGTCAAAGACGAAAGAAGACGTTTGGAGCCACCAAGGCGTAGACAAACTGAACGACCTGCCTCACGAGGGAGGAATTTCTCAACGAGTCCGTCGGGCTGTACTTCATGCTCGTGTAAGACAACTGCCGCGGAAAGGCGGATCAGAATTTGTGATGAAGAGGATGATAGAGGAGATAATCATTTGAAAGACAGAAGCTACTCATACGAACCGTCTAAGGATTTGATGTAATGGATTAGTCCATTGCTAGGATAACCAAGACAAGTAACGGTTCCATCGGATTCTATGACTATTTCTGCCTGATTTTCATCATGTAGATTACCGTCTCCGTTGAGATAGATCATAGGCTGATAGCGAGACCCGCGCCACAACAGATTGGTATCGCGCAAATCATCTCTGTATCTGCCGGAATCAATATGTCGATCATCTGGCAGAGTTTCTTACGAACTGTCAGACGACAACCGCAGGTGGCTAGAGCTGCTGACGGCGTTCGGCATCCTGAACGGCCATTACCCCTCGCAGGACGAGATCATGAACGAGTCCATCCAACAGTACTTCATGAGGGTGTACGAGGATTACTGCAGCAAGGCGGATCCGAACGTTGTGATGAAGAAGATGATGGAGGAAGTGATCTCTTGCGGTCACGCGCCTTTAGTGAATTTAGCCTCCATCTGACCCTGCTGAGTGAGTTTGATGCTGTTGTAACGGTAATTCATGGCCTGTTTCTCCACATCGAACACGCCCGAATCGGTAGTAATCAGTCCAGATTCCCTCAGATTCTTGATGTAATACGAGACCTGCTGCTTCTTCATCCCGAACTCTGCTTCGATATCCTGGTTCGATACGGTGCCGTTGTTAAGTGTCCTTTCGTAGATGAATTTTAGAATGTCTCTGCCCTTCTTGTCGGATTTCGTGTTCTTGGGGGCCTTGGTGGTCAAGATCGTCAGGAGCTGTTCAGACAATGGGATATCGTTTCTGTCCTGGATGTAGTAGACCGTGGCTCCGATGAAGTATGCGGATGAATATGCCGCAAAAGCCATCAGTTTGGTACCGCCGGTAACGTTTATCGAGTAGGTGTGGGGTCCCGAAGCCTTTTCCCGATCCACGATTCCAGAGATTTTATCCATCACGTCCTGGAAATCGTATTCGTCTGCCTTGATGGACTGTGTTTCCATGTTCCCGCTACGGAGGTACGATTCTACCTTCTCGACTGATTCCGGGTATTTTCCGCTGTAGATTAGATGGGCTTTCTCGATTCCGGGGATGAGTTTGAATCCCTTCAGAACCGGGTCAGTCTTCTCCCCCAATGTCGCTATGTGAATGTGCATTTTTCTCAATCTGTATACTTGTTCGTACGGTACAAATAATTATTGTACAGTACGAACATCGAATCATATTGTTATAACGCCATAATGAATCGAGCATCCTATTAAATGCGTCAAACGCGAATGGGTGTTGCTTAGCGATTTAACCGGAAGGTGAAAAATGGCTGAAGAACGTGCGTATATGGATTTCAGTTCCAATACTGAGATTGACGAGGATTGGAACAGAGACAAGATCTACAAAGTAGGTCTGAAGGATCAGTTTGACAGACTCCAAATCGGAACCGACTACGAGTTTTTCGTTAGGGACCGCATGGCAAAACCGAACGTGCCGTTGGGGATTTCTTATCCGAATTTCGAGAGGACTCCCCCATCGACTACCGAGAAGAACAAATGGTTCAATGTCGCGGTTAGAATGCCGATCGACGGTCTGGATTACGATGTCGTGTTCATGTGCGACATCGACGAATACACTCCCAAGAACAAGACGGTGGCTCACCGTTTCTTCAAGGTCAAGGGTATAACGACGCTGGACAAGGGTGCCAGCACCTGCGGTGAGATTCCCATGGTCTGTGATGTTTTCACCCGCCTGTACAACCAGGGCGAATGGTACAACACCAACTATACGGCCAACAAGTATCTCTCGGAGGATGAGATGAGACGTTCGGTACTCAGTATCGATTTCCTCACCCGTCTGTCCACGCAATATGTCGTGAAGGAACCCCAGAAGGTCATTGATAGGCTGTCAAGGTGGGAGAAGTACCTTGAAGCCAAGAAAGAGGTCATGGAAAAGGACCTCAACATCTCATACTCAATCGACGAGGTGCCGGAAGTGATTCTGGCATATTACAAGAGCAACTGTTCGGAGGAAGAGAATGAGAAGGGAATCCCATACCTCAGGGTCAAGGACCAGAACGGAGTCTGGTCCTCTGAAGACCTTCCTGGTTCAGAGAAGGCCCCGCTCATTCACATCGTTCACGATTTCCTCGAGAAGGAATACAACGCGAACCCGGAGATCAAGAAGAAGTACGAATCATTCACCAGCGGTCGTTCGCTGCTGATCTCCGAGGAACTGATATTCGAAGAGGTCAAGAAGGGAAAGAGTACTGAGAAGAGGCCCAAATTCAGGTCGGAAATCAAACTGACCGACAGCAGGATATCCTCCAAGGCAGACGAGGAGATCATTCCTAACAAGGCGAAGATCGACAGAATCGTCACCGAGGGCAAGGAAGCAATCGTCATAATTAGGAAAGAAGTGGACGATGAACGCGCCCGCGAATCCCGCATCCTGATGGAACAGTACGAGAAGGATGTCCTTCCCCCAATCGTGGAGGCTTACAGGCAGAAAGAGTACGACAAGCATCTCGAAAGTTGCATCTCCGTCCGTAATGAACTCATTGAAGGGGACAGGAAGAAGCTGGAAGCATCCCTGGAAACCCTCGAAAAGGAATATGATTCCTTGAACGACACCATATCAGCAGACAGGAAGAAACTGGACGGACTCGATAAGTCGGACAAGGGCGCTATGGGTCTCGCATCCGTACTGAAGAAGAACGAAGGCAGAGTGGCAGACCTGAAGAAGAAGATCGGTTCCGCAAGGACTGAGATGGATTCCCTGGAGCAAAAACACGATCTCGAGTCGATTGTGAACGGAGTCATATCGCCTTTTGTGAACTCCTACAGGACCGAACTAATCGAGGAACATAGGGATTCCGTCGACGGCGAACTGAGAATCAGGTATGAGCAGATATTCAAGGCAAAAGAGGACGCTCAGAACAACCAGACCAACGAAAGGATCGAGACCGTCAAGAGGGAGGAGACCAGAGTCAGGCTTCATGTGTTCTACCGCCTGGATGTGGAGAATGCCGGTGAACCCGAATCGATTCTGAAGAACGCCGCGGACCTCATCCGTGGAAAGACGCTGTTCCTCTACAAGGACCCCAGCGGAGATACGTCCATCCTCAACCGCCAGAAGACGGCCCTGGACAACCTGAAGAAAGGGTATGTGATGAATCCCTTCCTCGCCACGGCACTGTTCAACAGTTCCAACCAGACCACCAGGGGCCAGGCGAACATAGACCACTTCTACAGCAGAAGACTCAACGACAGGCAGAAGGAAGCCATCAGGAAAGCGGTAGCCTCCAACGGTATGTTCCTCATTAGGGGTCCGCCCGGAACAGGTAAGACAGAGGTCATAGCGGAGATCACCGCACAGCTGGTCGTCAGGAACAAGAAGGTTCTGATTGCCAGTGAGAACCACAAGGCGGTAGACAACGCATTCCTCAGACTGCCCGAGATACCCACACTCAGGCGCGTACGTCTATTCGGAGGATACGCACGCAGGAAGGAGGACTCGAATCCCTACTCTGTCAAGAATCAGACCGCGAACTTCTACCTTGACATAGCAAAACGTCTGGAAAGCGAGATCCAGAAATCGGCATCGTCAAAGAGTTACGCTGAGAACCTCGACACGCTGATATCTGACCTGAAGGGACGTGCTGAACACGTCGGTGAACTCAAGACCCAGACCGAAAGTATCCTAAAGAGAATTGCAGACACGGAATCCGAAATCGACAAGATTACCAAAAAGGTCATCCGCGACCGCGAGGAGAACACCGAGATGGAGTTCAGAATCTCGGAGCTGAAGGAGGTTATAGACTCGATCCAGAACCTCGATTGGGAGAATGCCGAAGAGTACGTCTCGGAGATTTCCGTTCCGTACGGTGACGGATTCCTTTCCCAGGAGGCAATCCGCGGCCTTTATGTTATCAGCAAGCCCGATATCAAGAGGGAGTACCAGACAATCGACAAGCACCGCGGATTCTTCGATATGTACAAGGAAAAAGCCGAGACATCGGACGAAACCGAGGCAAAGGCAATCGAACTGAAGATGCTCGAGTACCAGAAGGACAATGGATTCAGTGCATTCGACTTCAAGGCCGTAAGACTGTTCCCGCTGGCCATCCCTTCCCGCGACGAGATCCTGGAACTCAAGGAAGCGGTCGATGAAGCAATCGACAACATCATCGCCGGCATTGAGAAACAGATCGCCGAGGAGATGGATATCTGTAACGATACCACACGTGACGAACAGCGCATCAGGGAGCTTGAAAAGGACATCCAGAGTCTCCGTTCCGAACCTTCCTTCAAGAACTATGATGACGAACGTGAATCGCTGGATTCTGACATCAGGAGGGCACTGTCCGACAACAACATCCTGGGGGTTTACAAGACCCTGGAAGAGGGAATCGGATTCATCGAGCAGGAGATGGGTCACATCAAGAGGGCAGCTGCCGAGGGAATGTCGGAGGAATTGCAGAACTCTTACAGGAAGATGGCTACCTATCTCCGTACCGACAGCGTCATAGACAGGGATTCCGAGAAAATGAACGAGGATCTTCTTGACTACGCCAACGTCATCGGTCTTACCTGTACCACTAGCGACAGCATCAAGACCGATGTGGGAACCGTGGATCTGAAGAGGGCAAACCTCGACGTAGTCATCGTGGACGAGGTCAGCAAGGTCTCATTCCTCGAAGTACTCTACCCCATCCTCTATGGAAAGACCGTGATTCTGGTCGGGGACGACAAACAACTGCCCCCAATCTATCAGTCCAATGTTTTGGATGGAGATTACGACAGGTATAATCCTGAACTGGTCAGTAAGGCCCTGGAAGACGAGTATAGGCACCTCTACGAGACCTCGTTCTTCAAGGAACTGTACGAGACCATGCCGGAATGCAACAAAACGATGCTGACCGTCCAGTACAGGATGCACCCTGATATAATGGATGCTGACAACATCTTCTACGGAAACCAGCTGTCATTCGACGGGGACGTCGGCAGCAAGGAACACTATCTGGAAATCAAAGGTGGTCTCAACAGGAACATCGTCTCCAAGAACTCGCACCTGATCTTCATTGATGTCGACGGAAAGGAGGAAAGAGGCTATTCCGGCGGAAGATCGCGTATCAACCAGAGGGAGGCCGACGTCATCACCAATCTTCTCCGTAAGATGGAGTACAGTTGCACCAAGGACGAAATGGGCGAGGAAATCGGAGGCCGTAAGTTCACCAAGGAGGACGATTCCCGTCTGAGTCTCGGAGTGATCTGTGGTTACTCTGACCAGGCGAAGCTCATTCGCAGGAGCCTCAAGGGATTCAAATTCCAGTCTTTCAACAGGATGGATGACGAGCAGTTCATGGTCGATACCGTGGACAACTTCCAGGGCGATGAGAGGGATATCATCATCCTTTCCCTCGTCGCTACGAACCGTCTAGAGAACAGTTTCATGAGGGTTTACAACAGGATTAACGTCGCGATAAGCCGTGCGAGACGCCTGCTGGTAATCGTCGGGAACGGCAGGGCGTTCTCCAACCTCCGCACGGAGATCGACGGAAGATACGACTACGTTTACAGAAAGATAGTGGATCAGGCTAAGTATCATCACGGGTACATGACCGAAATGGACGTTCTAGGGGAGTGAGAAAATGGCGAAATACAAAGTATCATTGAAGATGCCCGTCATCGCTCTCAGCGTCGGTGGGGAGTACAGCAGGTTCAAGAAGCCCACAGGCCTCGAGAACCTCATACTCACGGCAATCGGAACGCCCGCCCTGCAGTCGGATACCTGGAGGGAGTTCTTCGCCAGAATCGCCGTTCCTGACCGCATGATTCCGCTGTTCAAGGAGGTCATAGATAATCTATGCATGAACGGTGTAATCAACATGAATGGATTCAACCCCGACGACAGGATATCGCTGGTCACATTCACGGAGACCGGACGTGACTTGTTCGAGCAGGGACGCATCAAGCAGGAGCCGAAAACCTTCCGCGAGAATGTCTTCTACCTTCCTTATGCCAAGACAGGGGATGAACCGTTCGTGTTTGCAGTCAATCCCTCGAACGATGAAGGTTTCGACAGTTCCAGATTCCAGGACGTGGGATTTGATGAAGATGACCTCCTCAAATTCCTCGTGAGGAACAAGAAGCACATCGGAGCGGACGATGAGGACGAAATCCTTTCCGTGAATCTGGACTGCCCGCCTGAAATCCAGTGCATTAAGAAAGAAGTCTACCTCCAGTTCGATGAAACGTCGGGTAACTTTTACTTCGAGTCTGGCGTGGATTCCAACTTCATCAAGGGCCACTACACTTCAGAGGACCTGGTGATGGCACTGGACGACATCCACGGCAATCCGAAGAACATGATCCTCAATGCCGTTGCGGAGGTTCCCGAAGGTTGGGAGTCGGTAAGGTACAATCTGCCCAAAGACTTCACCCTGAAGGGAAAGTTCTGTGTGTTCAATACCGAACTCTGCACCACCATAGGCTCAACACCGGTAGATGAGCTGGAAGGTGCATTCGCAGACATCACAGGCGCCAGTATTGGAAGGGAATATCTGATGGTAAACAAACAGGCCTCGGTATTCGGACTGAAGGGAACCGTAGACATACCCGTCCTGGTCTCCCGTTCGCTTTCGAAAGAGGATATCGTATCATTATTCGATCTGATTGCTGAATCCGTGGTTCTGACGAAATACGATGCGGTGATGTCATTCCTCGACAAGTCTGCAATCCTTAACGATGACGAATATCAGTTGCGTATGGTCAGGAAACACCTGGATGCAAAGGAAGACCCCACTAACACGCTGATCAAACTTTCGAATGTCAAGGCGAACTGGGCGAAGGGATTACCTACCATCATCGAACAGCATATGTTCGATTCGAAACGCAGTCTCGAGACCGTGGTGAGTATGCTCGAAGCATCCTCGTTCAAACTTGGATGTGATACTCTCGCGGATAAGTATCGCACCGGAGATCTGGAGAAGGACATCATCGTTGCCGATAAGCTAATCAAAGTTTCGAAAGCCCCTGGAGTAATCTCGGTCAAGCTCGGAATCAACCAGTATATCGCAGATTCGATTCTGGACGGAAGACAGGGCGATTATACTTCGAAGGAATTGCAGGCCGCGAACATCGTTTCGGCAAAACTGTCTGACCTTAGGAAGATGTTCTCCGTTGAAAGCCCGGAGAAGTACGATATCTCCGCGTTCCAGGATTCACAGACCGAGGCTATGATGGGAGACTACTCCTCGATGGCAAAGGCTGTGACTGACGTAAGGCCACTGATTAGAGGTACCGACGGAGAAAAACTGCTGGAGGAATATCTCGATCTGTTCCAGAACCTTAACGAAATCTACGGAAAGGATGTGCCCCTAGAGAGACTGAACGGTTATCAGTTCGGAATCGGCATTCGCAGGAAGACCGAGACTGTTCTTCGCAACATCCTCAAGACATCTGATATGCTTGCCGGACTCATCGAGGCCGCCACCAAGAAACAGATAGTCTCCGACGACGAATTAGAGGTTCTTGGGAAGATCAAGAACTACGGTAACATCTGTGCCCATACCACCGATGTACCGCCAGTTGACAGTAAGGAGAAACAACGCTGGATAAGGCTGGTTAAGGAGATAGAGAAGAGATCTGCGTAAGACATAAAGGGGCGGGGAAACCGCCCCTATAAACTCACTCCGTCTTCTCCATCAGCTTCTCCCCAAGCATCCTGACCTTCGCATCCAGCCAAGTCAGCATCTCCTCGGCCAGTCCAGTGGTCTTCGGGCATAGCTTCAGGAACAGCAGCGTCTAATCCCTGACATTGTAGAGGTGTTCGTATTCAAGCTCCAGGTAATTCATGTCTTCTTGTGACATGGTTACATAAGGTTTGTGTTCCATTTATAAAGGCACGCACTACATGTAATAAAATCGTAACTGGTCAGGAGATGTCGTTGTGACGACACCCCCTGACCAGTTACAAATTCGCTTCCAAAGTGTAGACAGATTCTGCGGTCGATTCTTTAGAAGACCAATAATCCATGCCCGAAAAATCAATGATGCGGCACAGGCATCACATCCACCTATTATCACCACACTACATATCAAATAAGCCAAACAGCTACTGGTCATGGAGTCCATACCACGGTGGTGCCGATGAAACATAAGGTAAGATTGACTGTGATCGACAAGAAAATCTACCCGGAACTACAGCAGAAATACTGTGCGAACCCTGATTCCGGCGCATGCCTATGCTACAATGTAGGTGACGTTTTCGAATTCTACCGCGATGACGAAAGGGACGATTATTGGTATTGCGGCCTTAACACCCTTATCCATACGGATGCCGATCCAGACACTGTTGCCGGAGGCCCGAAGATGCCTCACTGTTCCGAACTGTGGGATGCGATCAGCCATTACATCTACACCGGATTGCAGGGCGGCTCCATAATGAAAGGGTGGATGGATAGGGAGAATGAGATGATAGCCTGCTGTTCCGACGGCACTCGGCCGGTGATTTTCAAGATCGAGAGGATAGACTACGAGGATTGAACAGTGAATGAGAGACACTGTCGCTATGAAACAGAAACCGACGATAATTTATCATCAAATATCACGCAGATGCACCCTAACATAGATGTTGGATTCGATTTCACCACGGACACCCCGGGTTTCTGGGACGGTTTCTGGGAGAAGAAAGGCGGCTTAGGCTACTGCGGCAACGATCCCGATTCGATGAGCAAGGTACTCCGTAGATATCATAGCATCCTTTGGAGCAGAGAACTGCCAAATGGGGAGGTAATGAAACTGGAAGAATGCGGCGATCACCTCTCTTGGAACAGCATGAGGTTCGCCAGCGATTCGATCACAGCCACTTTCAGATATGAAAGATGCAGGTCCTTGATCGATTCGGTTGCATACACGATGGAAGATTACAGAAGATGGATGGAACACCACATAAGGAGTATGTACACCATCGGCGGCATGATCATCTTCCCCAAACATTGGGATAGCATCAATCAGATCAGAGGAAGGAATCAGAAGATATCCGACAGGTGGGACCTCACCCTGGAATGCATCAGAAGATACTACGACGGAGAAAGTAGCCCGATGACGGACTGTCTTAAATCCGACCGGGAGTTTTTCGACCTTTTCATCGATTTCAGAGGATACGTAGACTACTTCCTCCTCCAGGATTGTGTCGATGAGGACTACAACGTGAAACTATGGATGGACACAGAACTGTGGGTGGATAATCCGCTTCCGAAAGATGTGGACCAATACCTCGCATGGATCGATTGCAACGAGGATTTTGTAGAACGCAGGAACGGAAGGATCTCCAAACTTGTGAATGACATAGATATTCCCGAACCTGGAAAGACGTACGTACAGACTCGTTTCTAAATCTCTATCTAAGGCCTTTCGACCACAATACATGGAAAATATATCCCAGAATGGCTCCGGATCTGATGGTTGTATGTTTTCTCACTAAGTACATTTCCACAAACTACCGAACGATTGTTCCACAAACTACCGAACGATTGTTCCACAAACTACCGAACGATTGTTCCACAAACTACCGAACAGAATATTCATAAACTACCGAATGGTTATGAATTCAGGAATGAGAGAATGAAACATTATATCCCTAGACTAGTCGATGACATTCTGAGCTTTAAACTGAGAAGTTCTGGCGCAGTCTGGATCAAGGGACCCAAATGGTGTGGTAAATCCACCACCGCTGAACAGTTTGCCAACACTGTCATAAAAATGCAGGACGAGGAGAACAAAAAACAGAACATCTCATTGGCCAAGATGAGCCCCACTGAATTCCTCAAAGGAAAAACACCCGTGTTGATCGATGAGTGGCAAGTAACACCGTTCATTTGGAACCAGATTCGGACTGAAGTCGATAATCGCGATGAATTCGGACAGTTTCTGCTGACGGGATCCAAACAACCCGAAGAGGCTGAAGATGTAGACAAACACAGCGGAACGGGAAGGATGACAACATTGATGATGCGCCCTATGTCTTTATTCGAATCAGGAGAGAGCAACGGCATAGTATCCCTCGAATCTATGTTCAAGGGTGAGGGAACACCCGGGCGCTGCACTGCGACGTTAAGGGATTATGCATTTTACACTGCCAGAGGCGGATGGCCTGAATCAATCGGTGTCGATGAGGATGTGGCCTTGGAACAAGCAGTGGGCTATGTGGAAGGTATCATCGATTCCGACATGTCTCAGGAAGACGATGTCGTGCACGATCCGGATAGGGTCAGATTGCTCCTGCGTTCTTACGCGAGGAACTGTTCAACACAGGCTAATAACAGCACCCTACGCAGAGATATGATGGCCAATGATGGAAGATCGTTGGATCAGGATACCATAGCCTCATATGTGAAAGCACTGAAGAGACTCTATTTTATCGAAGAATCCGAAGCATGGACTCCGGAACTTATGACCAAGGCTGTGGTGAGGAAATCCAATACACGTTATTTCGTCGACCCGTCCATAGCCTGCGCATCTTTGGATATCGGAACCGATGGGCTGATCGCCGATCTGAATCTCTTCGGATTCCTCTTCGAGAACCTCTGCATACGTGATCTGAGGATATACGCAGACAGATTGAAGGGAAAAGTCAAACATTACAGGGATTCGAGCGGATTGGAGGTCGATGCCTTCATAACATTGAGAAACGGCGATTGGGCCCTTATCGAGATAAAGCTCGGATCTCAGGAATTGATAGATGAGGGAGCACATAATCTATTGAAACTCGTGGATTCTCTCGATCCGAAATCTAAGAAGCCCAGCTTCCTCATGGTACTCACAGGCACCAACACCGCATATCTCAGGGATGATGGTGTTTGGGTCGTTCCCTTGGCTTGCCTGGGACCCTGAGTCCAAAACTGTGAACCGCGATCAATTCACGGCCCGACATCTAAATCAGATATTTCCCTACACCCGCCGGAGAGTGCTAGGATAAGATACGAACACGTCGTGAAAGGAACGTTCATCAGCAGACCGAACAGATTCATCGCCAATGTGACCGTCAACGGAGAGATTGCTACGGTCCACGTGAAGAACACCGGGCGCTGCAAGGAGCTACTCATCCCCGGTGCAAGGGTCATTCTGTCCGAATCGTCGAATCCCGCCAGGAAGACCAAGTATGATCTAATCGCAGTGTACAAAGGGGACATGCTGGTGAACATCGATTCCCAAGCACCCAATGCAGCATTCGGCGAGTTCATCCGCGCATCCGGATTCTTCGGAAAGGATCCCGAAGTTCATCCGGAGCATGTCCGCGGCGATTCGCGCTTCGATTTCTATGTTGAATCGGATGAACGCAGGATCTACATCGAAGTGAAGGGCGTCACCCTTGAGAACGACAGGATATGCGAATTCCCCGATGCCCCTACAGAACGCGGACTCAAGCACCTCCACGGACTGGAGCGGTGTGTCAGTGAGGGATATGAAGCCTACGTCGCCTTCGTCGTGCAGATGAAAGGCATGACGCTCTTCCGTCCGAACAAGAGAACGGATCCGGAATTCAGCCGTGAACTGGAGAACGCATACCGCAACGGGGTGAACATCCTCGTCGTCGACTGCATCGTCGAACCCGATTCGATGACCGTGGATTCACAGATCCCGTTCGGATTTCACTCGTAATCCCCGGAATCCCTCTTGTTGATGTTCGGCCCGGCGATGTCCTCCAGCGTCTTGATCATCTTCAGGTACTCGCCCAGGGCGCCCTCCTGCTCATTGATCATCTGATGCACCAGATAGATGTTCTTCATCGTGGGGTTGGCGTCCATGAACCTTCCGCCCTCGGGCTCGTCCTTGATCATTCCGATGACCATGACCCTCATGCTCTTGGTACCCGCACGGGAGTCCTCGTAACCGACGACGGCATCCAGTGCCGCCTCGCCGTATGCCGTGGCGTTCAGATACTTCATCGCCGCCTCGGCTATCTCCGGATAGTAGACGAAATCCACGTTCTCGATCAGCTTCTGAAAATCGTTCCTCAGGATCGCCTGATAATGATCGTACCTCTTGATCTTGGAGATCCCCACGTCGGCGACGAGTTCGGACGGGGAATACATGTCGACCATATCCTTGATGGTGAACTTCGCGTTAACTCTGAACTTGTGGAGGTTCTTGCCGTTGGGGGTGATGACCATGTTCTTCCTGACAAGGTACATGTCCACATCGGGCTGGATGAGGCGGTTGTACCTGATGATCCTCCTGGCCTCCTCCCTCTTGCGCCTGCTCTCCTGGTTGCTTGTGACGATCGTATCGAGACACACGACCACGATGACCAGCGAAATCGTGTTGCAGAATATGTTGTTGACATAGTCGGAAAGGCTCCAGAGGTCACCGATTATCATACATATGATGAACAGCAACAGGCTCGAGATCAATACCACGAATACGGATTTCCAGACGACTCCGAGTCCGTAGGATCTTTCGATGGCCGATGCGCGGACCTTCTTGAAACTCGGATCGAGACCTTTCACCTTCCCGATGTGATCGGTCAGGGGGCCCAGATCAGGCATCTTCATCTTTCTCACCGCCGATAATTCCGCGGATCATCCTCTGCGTCTCACGGGCATCGGATATCGTGTTGACCATGAAGACCTCGCATTCGGAAAGGTACCTTTCGAAGAATGCACGTCTCAGCGACATCCTGCAATCGTCGCGGATGAGCTGATGGGGATTGCAGAGATCGTTCGACATGAGATAGTCGCATGCCTCCTCCGCGCTCATGCGGAAGTGCGTCCTGTCGTCGGACCTGTCCCTCTTCAGAAGGATGACGTACCTCATAGATGTGGACCTGATGACGGAATCCCTTCCGGAAATCCACCTGACGTTCCCTATCCCGCGGCCCTTGTTGTCGAATCTGACCTCTTTCACGAGTGGCTTGAACTCCTCCCAAACATCTCCGATGTCGGCGTCGATGTAGCAGTTCTTCTCAGAACCGGAGGCACGGGGCCTGCGGTCCCCGAAAGATACGAAATACCAATCGTCGGAGATCAGATGGGAGTTCGGCAATCTCAGAAGTCCCCATGACTGCGTGGTCTTCCCGGTCTTGGATGGTGCTATCAGGGATATGCCGACGCCATCGACATCCAGAACGGCCCCGTGGACGGAGTAGATTGAATGTGACAGCTCCAGTATGTTCCCGGCCATCCCCAGGGCGATGCTCTTGATCCATCCGTAGTAGTCGAAGTTGAACAGGAACATCATGCATGAGGCGACATCGTACTCTGCATGGAGGTCCGTGTCGGGATCGTTCAGACAGAAGATCCGGGCATGTGACCTGACGGAATCGGACATGTGATAGAAGTTGTCCGTCCACATCTCCATGTAGTCGCGGTTCTCTGTGAAGAGTTCTATGCAGACACCGTTGATGTCCGCTTTGGATGAGAGATAATTCACATTGCTGCATCTCTCGCGCAATTCGGCGGACCTCGAGCGGTCCACCTCTATCAGCCTGTATGCCATGGTCAACCTACCTTGATGGGAATGGGTGGTTTCCCCGCAACGGGATCATGCGTGGGATCACATGATCATTCGACGGGTTCCGACAGTGCGACCGCGGAACGTGTGGGAATGCCCCCCTCGGTCGGCACGACGACCTGTATGCACTGATACCTTAAACCCCATTCGGCAAGGGAACGCATGACGGGTATGATCGAATGGCCCTTCGGGGTGAGGGAGTACTCCACCCTGAGCTTGGAGGAAGTGTCCACTATGCGGTCTATCATGCCGTCTGACTCGAGTTCCTTGAGCTGTTTGGACAGTATCCTCGATGTTATGCTCCCGATCCTCTTCTGGAGCTCCGAGAACCTCATCGGGCCGTTGAGACACAGCATGCACAATATGGTGCCCTTCCAGCGCCCCTCTATGACGGACATGGTGGCATCTATCGCGCAGTCGTATCTCACTCTGGTCTCATCGTTCATTGTATCATTCTGATATTAGGTATCATTGTGTAAGCACATATAAATATAACTGTCAATGATTAGATGGTGGTTACTATGTCCAAGATAACAGCAATCATAGGATCACCCAGGAAGAACGGAAACTGCGAAGCCATCGTGGCCAAGATGGTCGAGACCGCCGAAGCCGCCGGAAACACAGTCGATGTGTTCCGCATCAACGAGATCGACGCTAAAGGCTGCCAGGCCTGCATGGGATGCAAGAAGAAACCCGGAATGTGCATCAGGAAGGACGGCATGACGCCCGTTCTCGAGTCCGTCAGGGATGCCGATTCCCTCATCCTCGCCACACCCGACTACTTCGGAATGTCCACTGCCCAGTTCAGGATCTTCCAGGACAGGACCTACGGATTCATCGGACCCGACTTCCAGTGCATGATCACCCCCAAGAAGTTCGTCACGATCACCACATGCGGCGGCGGATTGGAAGGCGCCCAGAAGATCACCGAGGGAATCACCGCCTCCATGGTGAACTATTTCAAATGTGATTCCATCGGGGATATCACCTATTCCGAGGCCCAGAGCGGACCGGCGAAGGATAACGCCGAAGTCATGGCAAAGGCCGAGGAACTGGCAAAGAAGCTATAAGCGTGATATGATGGGAAGAAGCGCAGTTCTGTATGCCCCCGGCATCTCCAAGAATACGAAGAGACTTGCGGACTACATCGCCAAGAGGACCGATTCGGACATATTCAATCTCAAGGAGTTCACACTGATCAACGTCAGCGAATACGACAAGCTCGTATTCGGCACGGCAGTGCTCCTCGGAAAGCCCCAGAAGCCCCTCGTGGAGTTCCTCGAGAAGAACAAGGACAACTTCAACGGAAAGAAGCTGTACCTCTTCCTCGACGGAGTCGGCGATGATGAGAAGGGCGAGAAGCTGCGCGATTCCATCGCGGAGTCCCTCGGAATACACGACGCCGTCAGCTTCGGCAAGAAGTCCGAGGAGATGAACGACGCAGGATTCCCGGCAGCCGTCGACGACTACATCGCAAGGTTGTGAGCATGAGTCTCACACTCATCCTGCTGATATACGTCGTGCTGAACCTGATCTCATTCGTATCCTTCGTTTGGGACAAGCACAAGGCCAAAGAGGGGGCGTGGCGCACCAAGGAGTCCACCTTGCTGCTCACGGCCCTCTTCGGACCTTTCGGCGCGGTCGCCGGGATGAAGCTCGCAAGGCACAAGACGCAGAAGATCAAGTTCAAACTGGTCTATGTGTTCCTTGTCCTGCACATCATCCTGATAATCTATCTGTTCGTCCTCTGACGGACAGATGAAAACTTCGGGGGGACATCCCCCGATTCATTCCATCCCGTACACTTTTCTGACATCCGTTTCGATGCCTTTGGGACCTAGAAGAACGACCCTGCTGTCGGCACGCTCGTTGATGATGTCCATCCCCATGCGCTCACCGAGCTGGGAAGAGAAGTCCTTTATCTCCTCGAAGGACGGCATGCATGACATCGACAGCCTCATCCTGGAGCCTCCGACGAAGACGTATCCCTTCGGTTCTATGAGATCGGGATCCGCGATCTTGTCCAGACGGGCATAATCGTCCACCCATCCGAAGTTGACATCCTTCACCAGAGTGTGGCGGATGACGGTCCTTGTGTCAAGGGAAGGGAGCATCTCGAGGGTCCTCATGATCCTCTGCCATCCGTCGGAGACCTTGGGACGGCATACCTGACGGTAGACCTCCTCGTTCGGTGCGGCTACCGTGACGTAGAGCTGCATAGGAAGTGTATCCAGAGCTTCCAGCTTCTCCGGATACGTTCCGTTGGTGACCATGAACGTGGTCATCCCGCGGGAATGGCATTCCCTTAGGAACTCGGACAGATACGGATAGGTTATCGGCTCTCCCGCAAGGGATATGGCCACCTGATTCGGATTCCTGGCTTCCTCGAACCTCTCGAGATCGCATCTGGGGTCGCCCTTGAAACCTGAGATGAGCTTCCTCTGATGCTCGATGAGGGCATCAAGCATCTCCTTCGGCTCCGCCCAATCGCGGATCTCGAAATCGTGCTCCTGAACCCTCCAGCAGAATGTGCACATGTGGCTGCATTCGTTGATGGCCGGGGTCATCTGGAGGCATCTATGTGATTGGATACCGTAGAAATCCTGCTTGTAACAGCATCTTCCGCGGAGCATGCTCTCCCTCATCCAATGGCAGAGCTTCACTGCGGCATGGTCGTTGTAGAGACGGTACTGTTGCTTTATCAGCAGATCACGGTAGTTTTCATCCATAGTATCAGAAATCGAATAGGCTCTTCTGTCCGCCCGAGCGGGGTCTTTCCTGTGTCTCTTCTTTGACGGGTGCTTCCACCTTCACGGTCTCGACGACGATCCGGGGCTCCTCCCGCACTATAGTTTTGGATTCTTTGAGGGAATTTATGATGTTCTCCTCGTGCATCTTCTCGATGTCCTCGTAAACGGACTTGACCGCCTTGGAATCTGACTTCTTCCCGATGAGGAATGCGAGTTCGTCGGGTTCGAGGTTCATCGAATCGGTCAGGGGGACTCTGAGTCCCGCATCGTTCTGCATCATCTCGCGGATGTACAGGAGGACGTCGGTCTGTATCCTGTAGGATGTGGTGTGCAGATGCTCGGCAAGCTTCAGACACACCGAGTTGCGGATCTCGCGCACCTTCTTGGCGGCCTTGATCTTCCTTGCGATTCCCGGGAAGTTCATCCTGGAACCGGGGCGGGAACGTGACTGCTTGGATGCGGCGACGCCGAATGTCATGAGATCTTTGGCATAAGACCAGAATCCATAGTATTGGCGGGACATGACCCTGCTCAGGAACAGGTCCGATCTGGAGAGTCTGTCGTATCCGCGCACGAGGTCGCCGGGGTCGGGGCATTCGGTGGGGAGGTTCTCGTCCACCCAGGAGAGTATATCACGGGGCTCCTCGTCCACATCCATCCCGACCATCCTCGCCTTGGCGGGATCGCCGCTTCTGAATATCGCGGACATCAGAGCGAAGATGTCCTCTCTGGAATCACGCATGGAAAGCCCTTCAGCCATCTCGACGGTGACATGGTCCTGTCCGAGCGCGAGAGATTCTAGATTGCGTACAGCTGCGCGCATGTCGCCGGATGCGTTCTCGGCGATCATCTGCAGCGCTACGGGATCGACGGTGACGTTCTCCGATTCCGCGATCTTCGCCAATGCTTTGACCACTGAACCGACCATCGGCTTCTTGAATGTGATCTGCAGGGTCTTCCCGTCGACTGCGGGGACCTTCTTCTTGAGAGCGTAGAAATCGTTGACGATCATGATGACGGGCTGCTTCGTGCCCGTCATGAGATGGTTGATCGCTGTGGGAGCTCCCCTGTCCGAATTCCCGAAGAGGTTGTCCGCCTCGTCCAGGACGATGAGCTTCCTCTTCCCGTCGGATGCCCTCATGAAACTGCCGTCGTCTGCGAAGGAGTTGTTGCATGAACCTCCTATCGCAACCCTCTCGATGTCCTTGGCCGTCCTCTGATCGGAAGCGTTCATCTCGACGATGTCCCAGCCCATCTCGTTGGCGAGGGCCTCGGCCGATGTGGTCTTCCCCACTCCGGGGGACCCCATCAGGATGGCCACTTTGAGCTCCGGGGTACCGACCTTCCACTGCTCGGCCCATGATCTGAGGGTGTTGACCGCCGTCGGGTTACCTATGACGTCTCCGAGGTTCTTTGGGCGGTACTTCTCGGTCCAGTCCATCATTTGCCCTCCGGCGAGAATATCACGCGCGAGATGTCGTTGAGCTGGTAGATGAACACCAGTATGGAGACCATGGACATCAGAATGTTGGAAGAGAACATGGAACCTCCGTTCACGTACCAGATGACCAGGGACATGCAGAGGAACATAGCTCCCCTGGACCACTGCTTCATCAGGAAATGTCCCAATCCGAATATGTTGAGGAATCCGGGGATGACTGCGAGTATGAACGCCAACGGACCGTTGCGCCTCATGACCGGCCTCATCAGGGGCATCATCTGCGGAGCACCTTCGAGCTTGGCACCGCATGAACCGCAGAAGCTGTCCGTAAGGGAAGCCGCCGCGCCGCAGCTGGGGCAGGTCCTCGAAGGTATCCCGTTGTCGTCGACCATGGTGGCCTTGTCGGCCATGCATCCGCAGTATTGGCAGAAATCCATGTCGTCGGGTATCTCGCGACCGCAGTCGTGACAAATGCGCCTCATTCTATCACATCGTCCTTCAGATGCATACGGTATATCCCTTTCGATGATTCCACCACAATATCCGAACCGTACAGCTCGGATATCTTGCTGTCTGTGAGGAGGTCCCTCTTGTCCCCGTCGGCGAACAGTCCGCCGTCCTTTATCATGATTATACGGCTGACCGACTCGGGGATGTCTGTGAGCTCGTGTGTGATCATCACTATGCTGACGCCTTTCTCGATGAGTATATCGAACATCGCCCTGAACTTGGACTTCATCACGATGTCCAATCCCGTCATGGGCTCGTCGAGCACCAGGAGGTCCGGATCGGTGACCAGAGCCCTTGCGATCAGCGCCCTTCTCATCTCTCCGAGCGAGAGGTTCTCTATCTCGCGGTCGAGAAGATCGTCGATGCCCATCATTATCGCCACGTTGAGCACGGACCTCTTCATCTCCTCGGTCACCGTGTGGTTCCTGAAGACGTCGAGACTGTTGAAGAAACCGGAGCAGATGACCTCGCTGACCATCGTGTCAGATCTGAACGAACTCTGGAGGTCCATGGATACGACTCCCATGCGGCTCCTGACATCGAACAGGTTCCACTTGTCCATGCCAAAGATGCGCATGACCGCGGGATTCTCCTCGTCGTAGTACGGCCTTATGTCTCCGCGGAGCAGTTTGATGAGAGTCGTCTTACCTGATCCGTTCGGTCCCAAGACAACGACATTCTCCCCTTTGTAAATGTCAAGGTCGATATCGCGCAAGATGTGCTTTCCGTTCCTGACAATCGAGACATTCCTCAGCTCCAAGGCCTTCTCCATGAAAGGACGATGACGAGCAGATATTAATGCTTAGATGAACCGACTTCAGAATCAGACCTTCGAGATGGACCTCGATCCACATATCTGGGGTACTTCTCGGAGGCAGAATCGTGACTGTTCCGCCTCATCCTGTCACGAAGTCGTCCCAACCTCCGGGCAGAGACTTAAGACAGTTCCGTCGGTCTCTGCAGTATTGCTTCGGTATAGACCGAGGTTATGGATCCGACGTGCTTCCGTGTGCAGGATGCAGAAGCGGATGATGATCCTCCGACTGTCAGCGGCGCATCGGTGGTCCGGAGTCTATCCAGATGATGGCTTCCGTGCGGGGGAGAACATAGATATAGAGACCATAGCCAGAAACGATTGTCCGTTTTATTCTATGTGGACGAAATCCTGATATACGAAAGGTGTCGGAATTCAGTTGTAGAAAAACAGGTGATAACGACGGCCGGCGACACGGCAAGATGAGTATTCTGATATGGGTTTCATACCCGGCGATCAGGAGAAAAAGTGCCGGGCCGGCGTGCTTCCGCCTTACCTGACAAGACCTTTGATGCACTTGTCGATGGCAACGAAGAGGCTGGCGACCTGTTCGCCGGCAGAGGTGAGCTCCACGATGGTCGAACGGGTTGTGCCGTCCATCACTTGTGTGATGAGTCCCAAGGACTCGAGATGGTTCAGCTTGTCGGGCATTCTGGGGTTGGAGGAAACGCCTTCATAGATGTCGATCTTCCTGCTGGGGCCGTTCGCACCCAGAAACATCAGAACAGAAATCATATGTTTCTCTTCTAATTCAACGACTCCGTCGTTAGTCTCCGGTTTCGCCATTGATGTCACCATGAATTATACTAGTCTAATAGTGATAGAAAGACCAGCAACCTAATTATGTATACAATAAAGTTGTATTTATAAGAAACTATGACCACTTCAACATATGCAGATGTTATCTCTAATTCTTTGTCGCATTGTGGAAAAATTAACCTCCTATTCCACACTATTGATAAGAATTGTGTTGGATGGATAGATATGACGATGTTATGAATACGTGTTAATCTTAACAAGGGATACTCTTCATCTATGCATCTCGTCATAATTTTTAACTGTTAAAACGGTAAAAATCCAATGGAATAAGAAATTAAAACCAATTATCTTAGGACATATCAAAATCAGCGTTAACACATCAAAAATAATCAAATGTGCTAACAATCTTAGAACACATTTCAAGCGTGAACCGGTATGAGACAACTTGGGATATCGGATACGAATCTCGGCAAGATTCAGGACGCTCCCCTGCATCTGTCATCTATCGGTCACATCGAATTAACTGTAGAAGAGTTCCATACAGAATGAAGACCTCCCCGCACCGGAACATCCGATGCGAGGGAGGTTTTATGCGGACAGGCCGCGAAATGGTTTCAATCGGTCGCTACGGCCTGCGTCTTCGCTTCCTCGTGCCTGAAGTAGATCAGGGCGACAGCCATCACGATGATGGACAGAGGGAGCGCAATGACGAGAGCATCGATGCTTGCGAAGACCGAATCGGGGAACAGGACCTTCTGACCGGTGATGAGGTCGCATATGGGCAAGAAGATGCTCGTACCCGCGTTTATGAACAGTGCGAGGAACAGGTAGGATGCTGTTCCCGCAACCATGCTTGCGATCGCCGCCTTCCTGCAGGGATTCTTGGAATAGATCCCGTGGAAGTATGCGGGAAGCAGAGCGGCCGCGGTCATTCCCATGAAGATCGATGTCGCCTTGGCGATGATGTCCTTGGGCATGAGGTAGCAGTACACGACCATGAGGACCATGATCAGCACGATGACGAACCTGTTCAGGTTCACGGACTGAGAGTCTCCCTTGAAGGCACCCTTGCGGTTCTTGTACAGGGTGTAGATGTCGTATCCTCCTGCAGCACCGATGGTGTGGAGAAGGGCACTTATCGTGGAGATAGCGGCACAGACAAGCGAGAGCAGGAACAGCGAGATGAACAGGTCACCGAAGGTCATTCCGTGGAATATCTCGAGGATGTACTGCGGGATGATGTAATCCGTACCCAATCCGATGCTATTGATGTAGGTGTATGCGATCATTCCGTGCTCGTCCATGAAGTAGACGTTGCTCAGAGAACCGACGGTGTAGGCGGATCCGACGATGACGAGCATGAAGACCGATCCTATGATGAGGGACTTGTTCAGATCCTTGTCGCTCTTGGCGGACATGAACCTGACGGCGAGCTGAGGCTGCGTGAGAGCTCCGATACCAACTCCGAGCAGGAATGTCGTGACGACCGTCATCCATTCCTTGGAACCGAAGTCGGAGAAGTTCGTCCATCCGTTGAATCCGGGAAGGGTCCCTGTATTGATTGATCCGATGACGGATGAATCCCAGAGGTTCACGAGTGAATCGTTCGCTGCGGTGACACCGCCGAGATGGTTGTATGTCACCACGAGGATGACTGCCATACCGGCGAACATGATTGCGGCCTGGAGGGCATCGTTGTACATGACGGCGATGATGCCTCCGTAGACGACATAGACTGCAACGATGACCGCAAGTGCGATCAGGATGATGTCGTACATATCGTTGAGACCGGTGATGGTCGCAAGGGAGTTCACCCCTCCCTTGAGGACGGCGGCGGCATAGATGGGCATCATCACGATGATAAGGATGGCCGTGAAAGCCCTGATTCCCTTGGACTTGTAGATCTTCCCCAGAAGATCGGCGAAAGTGGATGCTCCGAGTTCCCTTCCCTTGCGACGGGTAGGTCCTCCGAAGACGAGGAAGGCCACGATGAGACCGACGAACAGGTTCAGGAAGCACAGCCAAATAAGGGACATTCCGTGAACAGCGGCCTGACCTCCGAAGCCGATGACGGCCGAAGCGGAAAGGAAGGTTGCCCCGTAGGACAGCGCGATTATGACCGGACCGGTCTTGTTGCGTCCGAGGAGGAACTCCTGGTTGTTCTTCGTGTTCCTATATCCGTAGATACCGAGAAGGAGCGTTATCGCTATGAAAATAGCTGCCATCACTCCGAACGTGAGCAGATTGACGCCTTCACTGGCCATTATCATCATCCTCCTCGGATGATGAACCGCCTTTCTTCAATCCGTAGGCGACGCAGAATATGACGCATAGGAAACATCCCACGTAAGCCCCGACAATCCACGGATCAGTAAGACCGAAGAAACTCATTTGATTCACCTTGTGCCGTGCTAACAATTAGCACACTTAATCCCTCAATCAGAAATCGATATATAATGATTGTTCAGGCGAAAGACTTCATACTGACTGAAATTCGGTGAAAAATGATGGGGAACGCCTTTGTACACGCGCGGACATGCTTACATGAGCATCATGATGATGTCCGCCGTGTTCGTGGTGAACCAATCGAGCGAACCGGAGAAGATGCTCTCCACACCCATCGCGGCGATGAACAGTCCGATTATCCTCGTTATGACTCCGAGGGCCTGCTCCCCGACGACCTTCATCAGAGTGGAGGACATCCTGAGGATGATCCATGTCGCCGCCAGCGAGATGATGCCCGCGATCACGACGGTGTCCATCCCGTACTGCTGAGAGAATATTATCGCAGTCGTGATGACTCCGGGTCCCGTAAGTACGGGGGAAGCTATGATCGCCCATTTCGCGCCGGAATCGTCCGAGATCTTGGACAACGTGAGTCCGAATACCAACTCGATCGCCATCATCAGGAAGATGATTCCCCCTGCGACCTTGAAACTGGACATCGAGACGCCGAAGATCGACATCAGCTCCGGCCCGATCAGCATGAAGACGAAAAGCAGTATCGCGGCGACAAGTATGGCCTTGTTGGCATACGATTTGACCGTCTTGCCGTCCAGACCTTTCGTTATCGAAATGAACATCGGCAGACTCGCAAAGGGGTCCAGGATCATGAACAGGGTCACAGATAACGACAATACGCTGATCAGTTCCATCTTCGGTGTTAAGGAGAGTCAAATGATGATTTGAACATTGCGCCGAACGGTTGGCCAGACAACAGTTGGCGGATAAAAAATGCGATTTCCTAAGCTTTCGAACGAAGATATAATAAAGAGCTTGCCATTGTACCGATTGGCTTGGCCGGGACGTTTGGCGTGTCCTATACCCGAAATCGTCAATACGCGGGGGCGACAGCAGGGGACGGCCCCGCTGAACATTCAAGCCCATGGATCAACAATGAAACTTTGTCCTATAGAGTCGGTGTTTGTGACGAAAGCGGCCGGAGGGTCGCGGTTCACACATCAATCGGGGGAACCGGGCGAGGTCCTGACGGGAGCAGCTTTACCTCGAACTACTGACGTTTGTGGGATTGCAGGGTCGAGAAGTGAAATGGTCAACTTGGATCGGGATGTGAGGTCAACCCCTGTGGCCACTTCTGATAACTAATGATGAGGGGTTGTGCCCCGTGCTCATCTTTCCTTGGGACGGCATCCGGTGATGATGTCCTTGTGGAAATCGAACACGATGGCAGTGTCCTTCCCATCGGTGATCTTCAGCTGCTTGGTGTCATCGACCTTTCCGACGACGGCACCCTTGCATCCGACCTTGGAGAATATGTCTATGACATCCTGGGAATCGGCGGGGTCGCATGCGAAGCAGAATCCGCATCCCTGGTATGATTGGAACCATTTGATCTGGTCGACACCTTGAGGCGCGGGGATCGCATTGATGTCCACGGTACCTCCGACCGAGGACGATTCGAGCATCATCCCGAGCGTTCCGATGCTGCCGGGGTTGCTCATGTCCTTGCATGAATGTGCAAGATGGCGCTCTCCGACGATAGCGACTGCTTCCATCTGATCACGGACGATCTCGTCATCCTTGTCCAGGGTGGTGACGAATGCATAAGGCAGCTCCGGAGGGTAGAATCCGTCGGTGTCGATGACGAACACTATGTCGTCTCCGGGTTCCGCGGTGCTGCTTCTCAGCAGGGCATCCTTGGAGACGTTTCCGACTATGGAGATGTCTATGGCATTGTAGTTGCAGTCGGGATGCACATGTCCCCCCACTATGGGGACCTTGAACTTCCTGATGCCGTCCTTCATACCGCGGATGATCTCCTTGCAGACGTTCGTCTCGATGAGGGACATGACATCCACCATGCCGAGGGGACGTCCCCCCATGGCGGCGATGTCGTTGACATTGACCAGGACGGCGAAATACCCCGCATAGTAGGGGTTCGTCCTCACAAGCGATTCCATTATGCCGTCTGCGGCGAACAGGATGTACTGGTCTCCGACATCCAATGCGGCGGCATCCTCACCCTCTGCGGCAACGACCTTGTCGAAGCCTGCGGTGGGCAGACTGTCCACGATCCTGTGGATGGTGTTCTTCCTTGTGACTCCCGGATATGTGCGTATCGCTTCTGCGATCTCATCTATTGTGTATGTCAACGCCAAAGCCCCCTGTTCCTGAGATGGTGTATCGACACGAGGCAGAGGATCACCATCGCGGCAAGCAGGATAAGATAAGAGTAATGATAATCGGCGCCGGGAAGGTCCACGTTCATACCGTAGAAACTTGCCAGCATAGTAGGTATCGAGATGATCAGTGTGATCGAGGTCAGGAACTTCATGACGTTCGCCAGGGAGTTGTTGAGATCCGCCTCCACCAGCTGTCTCGTACCTTTGATGATCTGACTGTACGTCATGGTCATCTCCAAGGCCTGGTTGGTCTCGATGATGACGTCGTCCATCAGATCCCTGTCCTCGGGGCTCGAAACGAAGCGCGAGAGCTTGCTGAGCCTGTCGATGACGGATGCGTTCACGCTGAGACTGGTCTTGAAGTAAACGAGGTTTGACTCCAGCTCGTGAAGCTCGAATAGATCGTCCCTGCGGGTGACCTTGCGGATGGATTCCTCGATGGCCATCCTCTTGACCTCTATGTACTTCAGATCTGCCTGGTAGTTCATGGCGATCCTGAAGAGGATCTGGAGCATGAAGCGCGTGCGGTTGTCGATATTGACGGTGTTGATGTTCTTGTTCTTCCCGCCGGTGAAGGTGAGGGCGAACATCTCCTGAAGCGAGACTGTGACGATCGCTGTGTCCGTGATGGTGATCGACAGGGGGTATGTGGTGAACTC
Organism: uncultured Methanomassiliicoccales archaeon; assembly: GCA_934702355.1. Taxonomy (GTDB): domain Archaea; phylum Thermoplasmatota; class Thermoplasmata; order Methanomassiliicoccales; family Methanomethylophilaceae; genus Methanoprimaticola. The sequence goes on along the minus strand of CAKUXX010000002.1, from coordinate 54,650 downwards.
CTCCCTGTTGTTCCTCCATTCGCGCGTAGGTGCGTCTACGAGTATCAGAGTGTACTTCGAAGAGACCTCCGTCCTCGAACCTTCCTCGTCATCGAGAGCTGCGGTTAGGGCCTCCCTATCTATCTGGAGGGCCCTCTGGACCTGGTCTATCTCGTCATTGGAAGGATTGACAAGGTTGATCCATACGTTATCCTTGATGGAATCGGTCTTGACCGGCTTCCCCTCCTTCATCTCATAGATTATCATCATCTTTCTCACCTCTTTACAATCATATCACAAATGAGACGATCACGATCAGGAACACGAACAGAACGACGTTCGAGACGCTTCCCGAAACGCTGTCCGTTATCTTCGTCCTGCGCTCCTCGTCCTTGATTCCGAACTTCTCGCACAACCAGTTGATGGCGCCCGCGAATATGAACCCGCCGTCGAACGGATAGGCGGGAAGGGCATTGGATATCGCCAGGAGTATGTCCAACCAGAATATCCAATACAGCAGGGACAGGGCCATCCAGAACAATTCGCCTACTGGGACGTCGTACCACCATTTCAGGTCGTCCGGTATGGGGTCGGACCCGTTGAACGGACCTGAGATGTATGAGAAGAACGAGGTCACGTAGGAATATGCGCCCGTGGCTCCGTAGAACGGGTTGGCGGCCGTGTCCTTGACGAGGCCCGGTGTGGTGAACGTCATGCCTCCGGTGGAGACGGACATCCCGATGAACGCCTTGCCGTTCCTATCGGAGAGGGTGACATCGTGCTCGTCGGGAACGAGACCGGTCACATCCCCGACCACGGGGACAGTGAGAACCTTCACCTGGGTTCCCGGGGCGAATTCGGACATCTGATTCAGGAATCCTTCCACGGATGAGACTCTGACCGTCTCGCCGTTGTGGATGAATCCGTAAAGGAAGGTCCCTACTTTGATCCCCGAGTTGATGGCGGGCGCATCGGTCGACAGGGTGCGGATGTACACACCCATCTGGACCGGTTTCTCTGTAGTCTTCTGTTCACCCTTGTAGATGTAATGCACATAATACTGTTTGATCGGATCCAGACCGCCCGGCATATCGGTCGACACTTGCTTCCCATCTATAGTGGTATAGGCGTTGTCGACCCATTCCGGACCCTCAGAGAATCCCTTTATGATGGCCGAAGCGGGAATCCCCGCTGCGATCGCAGGCGAATCCGCATCCACCCTGTAGACTCCGGCATCGTCTTCGTAATCCGTGGTGATCATGCCGCATGCTCCGAACAGGAGCAGGATCGACATCACAGCGACGACGGTGTTGACAGAGATTCCTGCGGTGTACATGTCCAGCTGTGCCTTCCTGGACTTCTTGGACATGTCCTCCTCGTTGGGCTCAACAAAAGCGCCCAGAGGCACGACTCCGTACAGAAGACCGGAAGAATCGACGCGCGCACCGTTCGCGCGGGCCTGTATACCGTGTCCCAGCTCATGCACCACCATCGCGATCAGAAGCGCGACGATACCGTAGCTGAGCGGAAGGATGGGATTGAAACCTGGAATGGCCAATGCGTACTCGATCCCGATGCTCGATCCGGATGCCAGTCTCGAGGGCACCGCCATGAGGGCCACAACGAGCATGTACATCATCAGGAAGAACAGCACGGCCGAAACTACCTTCGAGAAGAATCCGAAGGCCGACCAGAATCTGGGATACTTTGCAAGACGGTCCATCGTCTTCATTCCCAGCTGGGTGCGGATCATTATGCAGGGTCCGTATTTGCAGAGGTGGTAGCGCTCTGCCTTTTCCGGATTCCTCCAGACCCATACCCATATCGGGGCATAGATGACAGCCAATATTATGAGAACGGTGTACGCTGTGTTCATCCGGATCCCTCAGGCTTCCGTAGATACTTCACCTATATATGGACAGTTGATGCCATTTACGGTAAAACAAGGCTTATCTGGATGTCCTTGCGGGAATCTTTGTCCGGTTCGACGAGGTCACCCCGTGACGATCTCCGTCTTTGAGGACACGGCCTCGATGATCCTCTTCGCCCAGGAGAGCTTCCTCAGCTTGACATTCGGGTCGCTTCCCACCTTTGGATTGGGATGGTCGAAATCGAATCCCCTCAGGATTATCCTTCCCACTCCGAACTCCTGACAGATGCACACGCACCTGTCCCCGTCGGTGAACCCTCCGTAGTTGGCCACCACGGTATCGGGTTTGGACTGCGTCGTCAATATGACGGGACCTTTGAACATAGGAGCGTATCTCAGGATGAGATCGGAATTGTCCCCGTGGGCATGGATGAAGGTGAGTGCACCGGACGCGCTTGCCTCCAGCTGGGCATCGATGGGGCCGTCTAGGTCCGTGACGACTATGTCGGGCATGATGCCGCATTTCAGAAGCCTTGCCACCGAGGAACCCGACGCCACCGCTGTGCCCGAATAACCCTTCTCATCGAGTTCGGCCTCGAGCGAAGGGGCATCTCCGAACACGGTCGCCACATTCGAGAACCTGTCGGAGACCTCGTCCTCCGTAACAAGATCCGAATTGACTGTGACGGCTTTGAGAATCCTCACGGACGATTCGTCTGAGTCCCGGTCGTATCCCATGTCGTCGAGTATCCGGGAGTAGATCGGCTCCCATTCAGGATACTTCATGTTCAGCATCCCTTTCTGCCTTGGCCGGCATGAGGCGGTCCTTGATGAAGTTGCCCGATATCGACATCACTATTCCCAATATGATCTCGATGACACCGAGCCTCATGGAACCACCGTACTCTATGAATCCCGTGATGGTGTCCAATATCCCGAGTCCGACCATGCCGAGACTCGATATGGCGATCATTCCGAAGACCAGGCTCAGTTTGATCGTCTTGGTGTTCTGATAGGTGTCGATGGTCATTCCGATGAGGTAGATCTCGAAAGTTATCACGACGGGCCAGATCATCGCGGTGGCATAATGAACCAGTATCCCCACGAGGGAGATGTTGTAGTAGTTCGTGATGTCCAGGTAATTCCAGATGAGACATATCACGAAGAACGTCACTGCGACGGAGAAGAATATCAGACGTGTGGATCCGTCCGTGATCGATGACACCAATTTCTTCTTGAACCGGCTGAACCTATCGCCTACGCTGTACCCGTACAGCAGGAGCACTATCCCTATGAAGCACACAGTCAGGCTTCCTGACATGCCCGCGATGATGTTCACGTCATGCTCTTTGGAGAAGACCAGGAGTGCGGGGGTTATGAAGAACATCGACAGGAGCACGAGGATGTAACCCAGCGGGACAAGGAACCTCTTCCTCTTGCCGGGGTCCGAGAGCATCTTGGTCAGGATGTAGAACGATCCCTCCAATCCGGGGGACTGCTTGACGTATACCTTCTTGACCGAGTCCACGTGGGCACGGGACGATATGATCGGATAGATGTACTCATCCTCCGCACCGTCTCCTACGAGAACGACGCTGTCGGGCTTGATCTCGTCGAGGACCTCCTCGAGCTGCGCTACAAGTGCGAGATCGGAGCGGTGTCCGACCTTCTCGTCACCGCAGATCAGGGCGACATCGGCATCGTGACCGTCCTCCTGGATCTCCAGACAGACGCTTACCGCCGCGTAGAGTGCGTTCAGATCGGAATCCTCGGGATCTGCTATGCCGAAAGAAGTGGCAGCGTCCAAACAGTTCTGAACACCGATGACGGGCGTATTCACCTTGCCCTTGACACCGTAATCATCGTCCCTGTCGACGACCAGAACCAGAGTCTTCCTCATGATGGGGAGAAAACCCTAACCACTAATAAGGATACTCATGGATTGGCTGATTTTTCTGGAGGATTGCGACGGAAACCTGCCAGATACCCTATGCACCCGAGATTATCCTCCGTTGATTCCGGGATAAGTACGACCCCAATCATTATAGGCTGATTCCATTTTACGGCGAAGCATGAGGGTAAGATGGCACGGTCACTCTTGTTTCGAATTCAGTGACGGATCTGTAACCATTGTCGTTGATCCGCATGACGGCCGTTCCATCGGGATCAAACCTCCTGCGGTTTCCGCGGATGTCGTCCTTGTGACCCACGATCTCTACGATCACAATGCAGTCCGCGCCGTGAAAGGACGTTTCACGGAGCATCTTGCCACACTCGGGGTCTTCGAGGACCACGGCATCACATTCGAGGGGTTCCCGAGTTACAGGGACACTTCAAAAGACACCGAACGCGGCACGAACACCATCTTCTACTTCGAACTCGACGACATCACGGTCTGCCACTGCGGCGACATAGGTGCGGTACCGGACGATTCCGTCATCGAACGCATCAAAGGCGTCGATATGCTCTTCGTCCCCGCAGGACAGGCATTCAGCATGGACCTGCCCGAGATGAGGCGGTTCCTCGAACTCGTCAACCCCAACATCATCGTCCCGATGCATTACAGGGTCGGCGGACTCTCGATCCCGCTCAGCCCCATCGACGATTTCCTCGACATGATACCCGAAGAGGCCATAGACTACATCGGGAACGAGGTCGATGTGTGCAGAGAAGACATCGACGGCATGAAGCAGTGCTGGGTGTTCGACCGCTGATAATCAAAAAAAAGGAAAACGTCCCGGAGGCTGTCCGGGACAATGATTTCTGATCGGGAATGGGATCAGTACAGGACGAGTCCGTCTTCGATCTTTCCCATCTCGATGGGTGTCGTCTCGTCTCCGACGACTGCACCCTTAGAGTTCGCGATGATCCCCGCGCCGACCATGCGGCTTCCGTGATTCACGGAGGACCTGATGACTTCGACCTTCAGGACATCCTTGATCAGTTGGACCTCTTCATCGCTCGCATCCATGTGGCAGACGCAACCTTTGTTGGTCGCCCTGCAGATGGAACCGACGGTGTTGCAGCCGGCGATGGAGGACATAACGACCTCGACCTGGAGGGCCTCGGACAGCTTGTCAGCGGCCTCCTTGCCGTATTCGGGGCTGATGATCGCACCGTGGTCGTTCACAAGGATGTTGTTGCCTGCGGCGTTCAGCGAGTCGTCGAGAAGGAACACCGGGACAGCATCGTTGATGAGCTGGAATTCCCTGGCGTCGGCCAGTCCTGAGACCACTGCACAGTGGGAGTTCATGGCCATCAGCGAACCGATGACATGCGCCCCGGCAACTGTCGTTTTAAAGGTTTTGACGCCGAGCGCCCCCTCGACAGCCCTTTCGAACTCCGGGGAGGCGTCGGCAGGAATGAAGGCGAAGCTCTCATTCGCCGCAGCGAACACCCCGATGTTGGGGTTGCCTGAATGACGTGAGAGCCTCATCACGGTATCACTCAGCCAGCGAGACCTCAACGAGGCCGTCGTCGTACTTTACCGCTTTCACGGTGATCTTGGAGGGCGGGTCGCGTATTCCCCTCTCCCAGATCTTGTCATTGACACTGGCGTCGATCCAGACGTTCTCTGCGTCGACCTTCATGTGCCTCATGACGTTCTCCCTGACCTCTTTGACCGCGCGGTTGGCCCTGCGGGTGCGGGGTGCCTGCTTGGTCTTCCTGAGGGGGATGACCATAACTCTTTCGAATTCGTCTGCCATCCTAATCACTCCTTGATCTTGCTCATGCGCCACGACCTTCTCTTGGGGTGGTGCAGGAACTGCCTGTTCGTTCTGATCATGACCCAGGCGGGAACACGGCGGTTCTGGTTGACCTTCTTGTTGAGCCTGGCTTTCATTGCGGGGGCCTTTGTGCTTGACATGATTATCTCCTCTCTATGGTGATCTCCCTCTTCTGAGGGACGATCTGCCCAAGGATGTTCCTCAGCATGGTGTCGTCGATCATTCCCTGCAGCCTGCCGCTCTGTGCAAGCTGTATCAGCTGCATCTCGACAGTCTCGGCCATCTGAGGGTTGGCGAGCCTTATGTTGGCGAGCCTGTCCCTGGCCTCAGGCGTCAGGATCTGCCTCATGATGTTCTGCTTCTGCATCTCCATCCTTTTGGCCTGCTCCTCCTGTGCCGCCTGGGATTGCGCCTGCTGCTGGAGCTCGGCCATCCTTCTCTGTCTGATTGCTTCCAATTCGGGATCTTCCATGCTGAAGCCTCCTTCAGGCCCTCATCTCGTCATAGACCTCTTTGGCGGTGTTGTCCAGAAGGGACTGACCGGCGGGGCTGATAGCGCGACCCTCTTTGTCCTTGGAGACAAGGTAGCCTGCTGCCTCGAGCTGCATCATGCATTTCCTGGCGATGTTGCGGCTTCCCTTGACTGCACGGTTGGGCATAGCTCCCTTGTCGGCGAATCCACCGTACTCGGCGGCGAGCCTGGAGGAACCCATAGGTCCCTTGACGTACAGCTTTCTCATGATCGAGGCGGCCCTGTTGTACCACCAGTCGTCCTGTATAGGAGCTTTCTCTGTGTGCCTACCGGTCTTCACAAACTCGGCCCACTCAGGAGGAACGATGTTGGGGTTCTCCTTGAGCTTCTGGGCCGTCTTGAGTATGAGCTGCTCGGCAGGAACGTCGTAGACGGTTACCATGTTGATACCTCGCATCGTCCCCACGCATACGCGGGAGGACAATAACAAATGCGCGTAGCGCAATGTCGTATATAAGCGTTGCTAAAAGAGAGAATAATGATGCCACTCGGCCAAACAACCCCGCACGTTCCGCCATCGCGCCCGTACGGCCTGAGGGAGCAACTCCCTCCACGGCAGAATCCCAGCAAACACTGGAATCTGAACTCCGTGACCTGCTCTATGACGAGGAGGTATATGAACATATCTTTCAACGGGAAAATCGGACCGAGACCTGTTCGAGGATCTGAGGCGAACGATGATAAACCAATGCGGAAATCACGTAGTATGTCTGATGAACATAGGTTCTGCGTTCACTGCGGAGCCCAACTACCTGAAGGAAGCAGGTTCTGCCCGGAATGCGGATCATCTACAGACGGGGGATACAGTGCCCCGAGGATGTCCGGAACCATCATCAAAGGCGGAAGGTCCATAGTGCCCGTGATGATCCTTGTGTACGGGATTGTCGGGCTCCTCAACGGCCTGAGTACGTTGGCGGAATCAGTCACGATGGATTATGCAGCATATCAGGAGATAGTGAAGATGCTCGACGATATATTCATCGAGAACGGGTTAGAACCGGTCAGCATCCTTCCTGCCTGGAGCGATTCCACGAAGATGCTTCTGATCGTTTCCGCAATCTTCGGTACACTCAGCCCCCTTGCAGCGCTCGGAAGCTACTACTTCTGTTACAAACAGGGACCTAAGAAGAATGCCGTGTACCTTTGCATAGCGGCGACAGTGCTCATCCTTGGAACGTGCTGCTTCTCTGTATACGCCTACATGAGCGTCCCCGCATTCATCATCGGTGCACTCATCACATACATGCTCTACAACAGCAAGGATGTCTTTTCAGAGGAATCGATATGAGCGGAAGCAAATGTCAGAACTGCGGTGCGATGGTCCCCGCGGGATCCGCACGCTGCCCGGCCTGCGGAGAGCTGTTCGAAGGATTCGGATTCTACGAGAGCCGCGACATGTACTCCGACCGCAGAGGATACGGGATGCGTCCCGACACCCTCGGACCGTTTCCCAAGGCGATCATGATCTACGGTGTGCTCGCCCTGCTTTTCGGGATAATCCTGTTCGTTTCGTCCGCTAACGCAGACGGCAACTGGGCGAACATCGCAGACAGCGACGGGAAGTACTACGGACTCACCCTTGACGAGTTCAAATCCATGTGCTCGCTCCTTGCCGGGATGTTCATCGCCAGCGGAGCATGCGCCGCGGTATCGGGATTCCTTGCCGGAAAACGCATCATGTTCGTCCCGAGCTTCGCCCTTTGTACGCTCTCATCCCTTCTCGCCCTGTCGATCTGCATCGCGGACAGGGGATTGATCGTCCTCGGGATCATCCTTCTGCTCATCGGCGTGTTCATGAGCAACAGGATACGCATCAACAGGGACAGCTTCCATAGCTGAGCCTGAAAAACGGTTTTCCATGCCCCCGCAAGGGGGCGTATATACAATTATAGAAAGAGCCGCCCCGCAGCGTTCCTTCCCGGGGCGGTGAAATGGTTTCCCTCACTCGATCCTTGTGTGCTTTCCGCTTATCATGAAATAGACCTTCTCGGCCATCTTGCAACAGTGGTCCCCCACCCTCTCGATGAACTTTATCACCGAGATGTAATAGGTGCAGACATCCACGCTTGCCGGATTCTCCTTCATGAATGCGGTGATCTGGTCGAGATCCTTCCTCATACTCCTGTCCAGGAAGTCATCCATCTCGGACAGCTTATCAAGACAGGCTGAATCCTTCTCCTCGAATGCCTTGACGACCAGCTTGACCATCCTCGATGCCACATCGCCCAGGGGCTGGATCAGATCCACAGGGGGGTACATGGGCTTGTCCTGCAGGTACAGCGTCGCCTTCGCGATGTTGTAGCTGTACTTCCCGATGCGCTCCAGGTATGTGATCGACTTCAGTATGGTCGCGACGGTCCTTGCATCGATCGCGGTGGGCTGGTAGATGGTCAGTATCCTGATCGCCGATTCCTCAATGCCCACATCGAGGCTGTCGACCGTCTGGAACCCCTTCATGACCTCTTCGGCGGTCTCCGTGTCACCGTCGACGAACGAGCTTATCGCCCTGTCGAACATCCTGCATGCGCTTTCGCACATCGTGACGGTCTCGCTCACAAGCTGGTCCACATCATCTACGAATCTCTGCATGATATCACCCGAACCTCCCCGTCAGATAGCGTTCGGTGAGCTCTTCGTTCGGTTTGTTGAAGATCTGCTCGGTCTCTCCGAACTCCACCATCTTCCCGAGGTACATGAAACCGGTCCTGTCGCTGATACGGGACGCCTGCTGCATGTTGTGCGTCACGATCGCAACCGTGTAGTCCTTCTTCAGCTCGATCGCAAGATCCTCGATCTTCGAGGTCGCTATCGGATCCAGAGCGGAGGTGGGCTCATCCATGAGGATGACCTCCGGGTTGACAGAGATGGCCCTTGCGATGCACAGCCTCTGCTGCTGTCCTCCCGAAAGGGCGAGACCGAAGGAGCCCAGACGGTCTTTGACCTCGTCCCATAGGGCCGCCTTCCTCAGCGATTCCTCGACGATCGTGTCTAATTCCTGCCTGTTCGTTATCCCATGGAGCTTCGGCCCGTAGGTTATGTTGTCCCTGATGGACATGGGGAAGGGATTGGGCTTCTGGAAGATCATCCCCACGCGCTTCCTTATCTCCAGCACGTTGGAGTCGGGGGCGAAGATGTTCTTCCCGTCGAAATCGACCTCTCCCTCGATCCTGCATCCGGGGACGAGGTCGTTCATCCTGTTCAGGGTCCTCAGGAGCGTGGATTTACCGCATCCCGAAGGACCTATCAGCGCAGTTATGCTGTTGCGCTTGATCGGCATGCTCACATCGAACAATGCCTGCTTCTCGCCATACCAGAGGTTGAGGTTCCTTACCTCCATGGCGTTCTCATCGTTGTTGATATTATCACCATCTCATGTTTTTGGAATATCTGTATCTGATCAGGGAGGCGAGTCCGAACATGACCAGGACGATTATCAGAAGGACCAGGGCGGTACCGTACTGTGCTCCGGTCGAATTGGGCACCTCCATCGCAAGATAGTACAGGTGGTAAGGCAGGGCCATCACAGGCTCGAACAGTCCGCTGACACCAACCGTCGTCGATATTGCGACAGTGGCGGTGAGCATGATCGGAGCGGTCTCTCCGGCCGCACGTCCGAGTCCGAGGATGGATCCCGTCATGATCCCGCCCATCGCGGCGGGGAGGATGACCTTCACTATGGACTGCCATTTGCTGGCGCCCAGGGCCATGGATGCCTCCAGAAGATCGCCTGGGACGGCACGGACCGCCTCCTCTGTTGTCCTGATTATGACCGGGAGGATCATGAAGGCCAGTGTGATGCATCCGCCGATCAGGGAGTAACCCCATCCTGCGGCCACGACGAACACCGCCATTCCGAAGAGTCCGAAGACGATGGAAGGGGTTCCGTTGAGCGCATCGATCGCATTCCTCACGACGGAGGAGATCTTCCCTTCGGAAGAGTACATCGCAAGCCAGACACCTGCTACGATTCCCAAGGGGAGGGCGATGACCGCCGTTCCCGCTATGAGCTCGAGGGTTCCGATTATCGCAGGTGCGATTCCGCCCTCCTTGCCTCCGCGGCTGGGGGCCTCGGTGAGGAACTCCAGCGAAAGGGCGGGAAGTCCGTTGGAGACTATGTCGTACAGTATGTAGGCCAATACGAACAGGATGCCGACGACCATCAGGGTCATTCCGCCGAATGCGACCTTCTCGGTCATCACGGGATTGACCCTGCGCATCGAGAGCATCCTGATGCCTATGAAGAGTACCGTCACTATCGCTCCGATGACGAATGCCTTCGCGTCATCGAAGAACAGGGAGGCCATCATCGATACGAACACGAAGACGAATGCCACCGAGACGACGGACATGATCTTTTCCTTGTTCACTGTCAGGAACTCCCCGAACTTGGCAGGGAACAGGTTGCGGATGCTGTGCTTCCTGCCGTCATCGATACCCATCTTCCTCTTGTTGGAGTTGATTATCCATCTGGCGAAGAGGTTGATCGCCACGACGAACAGCATCAGGATCAGGGCCAGGAAGAACAGTGCGGAGTAATGCACGCTTCCGATGACCACATCGGGCATCTCCAGTGCTATGGAGGCCGTCATGGTCCTGATGAGTGAGAATATGTTGTAGAACGGTTCGGGGACGACGGCCGCGTTACCGGCGACCATGATCACCGCCATGGTCTCTCCGAGGGCCCTTCCGATACCGAGGATTATTGCTGCGGACACTCCGGATATTGCTGCGGGGAGGACCACTTTGCGTATGGTCTCCCATTTGGTGGCACCCATCGCAAGGGATGCCTCGCGGTACGACCTGGGAACTGCCTTCAGCGCATCGTCCGAGACGGACATGACAGTGGGAAGCGCCATGATTCCCAGGACCACGGAGGCTGCAAGCCAGCAGGGTCCGGACGCATTGTCGGGGAAGACGTCCATTATCAGAGGGACGAGGACCATCATCCCGATGAATCCGTAGATGACACTGGGGATCCCGGCGAAGATCTCGCATATGGGCTTCAGGATGTTGCGCACCCTTTCCGAAGCTATCTCCGACAGGAATATGGCGGAAGCTACCCCGAGCGGTATGCATATCACCATGGAACCCAGGGTGACGAGGATCGTTCCGAGTATGATTGCTGCGGCCCCGAATTTCTCTGTCGCGGGTGACCATGTGGTGCCGAATACGAAGTCCAGCACTCCGACTTTGGCGATCGCATCCCAGCTGTTGTAGAGGATGAATATGATTATGAAGAAGACCACTGCCACTGACACGAGGGCCAGGGCAGTGAGAATGAGTTTGACGACCCCGTCGCTGTCCCTGGGGACCTTTGCAGCCTTGACAGGCTGCGCCCCCTGGGCATCTGCGGCGGGCGTCGTTGTTCTGAGACTCATCATCCGACCTCAGATTATGGGGACGTATCCTTCCTCTTCGACGATCTTCTGACCGTCGGCACTGAGGATGAAGTCGATCACGGACTGCTCGGTTGCCGAGGGTGCTCCCTTGGTGACGAGGATCAGTGATCTGGTGATCTCGTAGGTTCCGTCCAGAGTGGCGGAGACGCTTGCCTGCACACCGTCGACGCTGACGATGTTGACCTTATCGCTGAGTCCGGAGATGTAGCTGAGACCGACGTATCCGATCGCTCCCTTTCCGTTGTCGATGGCCTTTGCCATGTTCCCGTTGGAGTTGGTGGACTGGTATCCGGCCATGATTGTGTCGTAATCCGCCTTGTACTTGGTCGAGATGGCCTCGTTGAAGCAGTCCCTTGTTCCGGATCCTGCCTCGCGGACAACACAGCTGATCTTGAGATCGGCTCCTCCGACATCCTTCCAGTTGGTGATCTCGCCTGCGTAGATCTTCGCGATCTGCTCGAGTGTGAGGTTGGTGACTCCGGCATCCTTGTCGACGATCACTGCGACCGCATCCTTGGCGATGACGACGGGGATCAGTCCTGCATTCTTCTCAGAGTCCTTCAGGTCCCTGGAGAGCATTCCGATGTCGTTGACACCGTCGATACAGTTCTGGGCTCCGGCAGAGGATCCTCCGCTGGTGACGTTGAGTTTCGCATCTTTGTATTTCTCTGCTACCACGTTCATCACGGGAAGAACCGTGGTAGATCCCGAGATTACAACAGTGGGCTTGGATTCGTCGTTGCCGTTGTCGTCTCCGCCAAGGGCGTAGACTCCGACCGCTGCGACGATCAGAACAATGACTGCTCCGATTGCTATGTATTTCTTATCCAAGGTTTTTGCACCTCGATATCCGTGTACTCGGAAACAGTGTATATAGTTAGTCGAAATAATATCAATATCAATATGTATGTATATATTTTCTATATATTCATAGATATTATACATATACAATATAAACTCTCAAAGGGATTTTATCTGCATTTTATAAAGAAAAACAGACTGTTTCTAACATTATATAAGTAAAAAGGAAAGAAAACTAAGGATAGAATATACTTTAAATGGGCAAACACAAATCGCTCATAAACCCAATCCGGACTTGTTAGGAAACGGATATCTGATGGAGATATTGGTCGTTTACTAAAAATATATAGTTAATATAGATAAATATATAATACACATACAAGATTTGTATCCATAATGGCCAATGATTCCAAAGTGGACCTAAGGAAGATTCAGATTACGGGCGGTTCGTCTTTCATGATAACCCTCCCCAAGGAATGGGCCGACTCTGTCGGATTGAAGAAGAACGATGCTGTCGGACTGCAGCCGCAGGCCGACGGAAGCCTCGTACTCTATCCAGGGGGCGAGAAATCCGTTTTCGAGGGATCCACCAAGGTAATCTGCGCCGACGGTCAGGACAATCCGGAATTCCTCTACAGGCAACTTGTTGGTGCGTACATCGCTGGCCACACATCGATCAAACTCGTCTCCGAGACGGAGATCCCCAGTTCCGTTGCCAATGTGGCATCTAGATTCACTCAAACCGCCATCGGTCTGGAGATCATGGAGGAGAGCGACGACCATCTTCTGATTCAGGATCTTATGGACCAGAAGGAGATGAAGCCGTCCAAATCCGTCGAGAGGATGAAGGTCCTCGTGAGGAACATGCTGAACGACCTCCTGGATTCCCTTGAAGCGAGGGATCCCGCCACTCTGATGAACTATCAGGACAGGGACAGGGAGGTCGACAGACTCGATTGGCTTGTCTCCAGACAGGTCAGCATACATCAGAAGGACATCACCATCTCCAAAAAAATGGGGATAGACCTGTGCGAGATCTCCCGTTGCGCCACAATAAGCAGGTCGATAGAGAGGATCGGCGACCATGCCGTCCTCATGGCATCCAATCTGATCCCGATCATAAATGGGGGAATCCCCACCTTCGACGAGAAGATCCTCGCCACCGGCAGGGAGGCCGTCAAGCTTTTCACCGATTCCGTCTCCACCTGGTCCAGCAGGGACATGGAATCCGCGAACAGATGCATCGAGCGCGGCGAAGAGCTTGTAAGACAGTCGCAGTCCATCGCGGATATAGGCGACTCCATAAACGATGAGAAGACCGCTGTGGCCGTCGAACTCATCGCAGGAAGCGTCAAAAGGGTCACCGAATACTCCATGGACATCGCCGAGATAGCGATAAACTCGGCCATGGACCAATGACATCGCTTTATAGGCCCACTTTATTACCCCAGATGTGAGATTCGTAGTCGCGATAACGGGAGCATCCGGGGCAATCTATGGGATCAGGCTTCTCCAGGAGCTTCCCGGAGAGAAGATCCTTGTGATGTCCAAGTATGCCAAGGCCATAATACCCGAGGAGACAGGCTATTCTGCGGAGGACGTCGCCAAGATGGCCGATGTCGTCTATGACGATGAGCAGATGTTCGCCTCCATAGCCTCAGGCAGCTTCCGTTACGACGCGATGTTCGTAGCTCCCTGTTCTGAATCATCCGTGGCCAAATTCGCCTGCGGTATCGGAGACACCCTGATCTCCAGAGCTGTGGCCGTTTGCATCAAGGAGAAGCGCAAGCTCGTCCTTGTGATCAGAGAGACCCCCAAGAGCGCGATTATGCTCGAGAACGAACTCAAGCTCGCAAGGCTCGGGGTCACGATAATGGATGCCAACCCCGGATTCTATCCCAGGCCGGAGACCGTCGATGATATTGTCGATATCGTTGTCGGACGCGCACTGGACCAGGCCGGAGTGGAGCACGACCTCTACAAGAGATGGGAATGAGGTCACTCGACCGTTCTGCCCAGAGATTCGAAGAAATCACCGATCTTCTCCAGCTCGGATCTGCCGCCGAACGACAGCAGTTCGTACCTCTCCCCGTCCGGAGTGGTTATCAGACCGTTGGATGAAAATCCGTTGCGTCCGTAGAAGCCGATCCTCGCCTCTTCATCTCGATGTCGTCGCCTTCCGGCGGCTCCACATTGAGGAATATGCACATCCTGGGATTCTCGGATTTGAGCTTTGTCAGGAATCTGGAGCCTATGCCGTCGTTGCGGCGTTCCGGGGATACCGCAAGATAGAGGACGAAAAGACCTGCATCGGAATATACAAGATATGTAAGACCGCAGAACCCGTCGTCGCATATCACACGGAAACCGTTGGTGTCGTCTGTCTGACTCAGAAGTTTATCGAAATCGAACCTCTCCGATTCCGGGAAAGAGGATTCGTAAAGCATCCTCAGACGGGACAGCTCATCCGTCTGCGGACGTCTTACGGTCAGGGTCACTCCTTCTTCACCCCGAATGCCACTATCGAGAGGACGTTCAGTCCGGGGTCCAGGGATGCCTGACGGATCACCATCTCGCTTGAAGGGGTGTCTCCGGAGAACCTGTTCCTGATCTGTATCCAGCAGCTTCCAAGACCTAGATCCTCAGCCTCGAGCTGCATCATTATCGACGCTATGGAGGCATCCTCGATCCAAACATCGCAGATCTTCGGATCTGCCGCGACGATGACCGCGAAAGTGGCGGTCTCCAACGCCGTCGTGGATGAGTCCCTGCACAGCGCCAGACGTCTGATGAGACCTATGTCTGACACAGGTATCAGACGGACATCGTCCAGCCCCCTGGATGAGGGGGCCAGACGGCCGGCCTCCATGATCGATCCGATCTCGTCCTCGGAAAGGGGGACGTCGGAGAAGCGTCTGCAGCTTCTCCTGGATCCGGCTATGTCCAGGAATGACATCGTCACTCCAGGAAGATTGCGGGCCTTCCGGGCGATGCGGCACGGGCCTTGTTCTGCGGGTCGTAGAGGTCCGGGGCATCTGCGGAGAGGACCTCGACCTCGAGTCCGGTCTCGTCGGACAGGAAGGGTTTCGCAGACTGGAGCAGCGCGAACTCATCCGTCTCGTACACGGGGCGCTTGGCCTCGGGTGTGGACCTGGGGAACTCGATGGCGACCTTCTTCGCAAGCTCGGAAGCGGCCTTTCCGTTCTTCTTGATGGTTTCGTCGGACATGCATGCCTTGGTGAGGTCGGGCACGGTGAGCTTGCCCTCGGCCATCATGGCGGCACCCTTCCTCATGACCTCCCTCTTCCATTCGGCGGAGGTGTAGAGGACGATCCTCTTCGGCTCGATACCGGCGATCTTCCTGATCTCGACGATGTCGGACATGATGTCGCGGATCAGGTTCTCCCCGTACTCCGAGGAGGCGGAGATGGCGGATGCATCGGCTTCGGGAAGCTGTCCGGAGGACACCATTCCCTCGAATCCGGCGGACTCCCACAGCTCTTCGGCGGTGTGGGGGGTCACGGGCATCATTGCCTGGATCCAGATCCTCAGTGCGGCGGCGATGGTGTCCTTGTTGGATCCTCCGCGCCTGGAGTACCACTTGATATCGTTGTACATGTCGAAGTAGACGACGGTGGTCATCTGCCTCAGGTCGTACTTGTCCATTGCATCGCGGATCTCGTTGAGGTGCGTGTTGAACCTGGAGAGCAGCCATGCGTCCATCTCTCCTTTCGGGGAGTCGGACTCGGATGCGATGAGGTCCTGGACGGCACCGAAGATCCTGTCGACCCTCTGGCGGTATGTGAGCACTGTGTCCTCGGACCACTCCACATCCACGAACATGGATGCGACGTGGGCGTAGTACAGCCTCATGGCGTCCACACCGAACTTGGCGGCCGCTCCGGGGATGGGCTGTGCGCCTCCCTTGGATTTGGAGATCTTGTCGCTGTTCTTTCCGGTGACGTACCAGTTCACGATGATGCCCTTGGGGCGCATCTCCTCGGGGAGGATGGCGGTATGGTTGAACAGGAACACAGGGAAGTGAACGGTCATGTGCTCTTTTCCGCCGAGGTTGATGTCCAGGGGATACCAGTAGAGGACGTCCTTCCTGATCTTGTCCAGGAGGGCCTCGTCGATGCCGGTTTCGACAGCGACATCGGAGATGTTGCCCTCGCCCAGCGCGACGTAGTCGAAGAAGGACTCGGTCATCTGCTCGGGCAGGATCTGCTTGGAGTTGGCGTAGAGGGAGATCGTGTAGTACAGAGGATAGAGGGTGGAGTCCGAGATGGCCTCGATGATCCACTTCTCGTCGAAGGGGAACTTGGTTCCGAGCCAGTTACCGAGCCTTGCGCATGCCCTCTCCCTGAACCAGTCGAGGACGCCGTGGACGTTGTCGGCGTACTCCGAGGGGATGATGTTCATGGTGTTGCAGTGCTCATCGGTCATCCTGGTGAGCTCGGGATCGGCATAGTTGATGAACCACTGGTCGTCGATCCTCCTGATGTGGACCCTGCGGCCGCACCTGCAGACGACTTCCTCCGTGAGATCGTAGAATACCTCGGCCTCTCCGGCATCGATCATGGCCTGCTTCATCTTGTCCTTGGCCTCCTCCACGCGCATTCCGGCGTAGGGGCCGCAGACGGCCTTCATCCTGCCCATGTGGTAGCCGTCCTTGTAGACCTGCTTCTTCGCGTCCACGAGACGGGGGTCTCCGGGCTCGGCGATGCCCATCTTGTCGATGACATCCTTCGCGGGGAAGTCGCCGTAGCCCTTCATCTCGATGATCGAGATGGGCACGACGGAATCGATGAGCTCCTGCGAGAGACCGTACTTCTCCTTGAGTTGGGGATCCTTCTTCACAGCCTCCAGGGAGATCCAATCGTCGGGGGCGTCGGACGGGACGGACGTGACCAGACCGGTACCGACATCGGGGTTGCAGAAGGTGGCGGGGAACACGGGGATCTCGCGGTGGATCATAGGGGCCTCGCACATCCATCCGATCATCTCGCTTCCGGGGACGGAACCTATCTCCTCGATGCCGTCCTTCTGGAGCTGGAGCTTCTCGGCTGCCTGCGGGGAGACGATCCAAACCTCTCCGTCCTTCCTGACCTTCCTGTACTCGACCTCGGGGTTCACCCAGAAGCACACCTGTCCGTAGACGGTCTCGGGCCTGAGGGTTGCTGCGACGAGATACTCGTCGCCGTGCTTGAACTTCAGCAGGACGTACTCCTGCGTCTCCGCCTTTCCTCCTTTGGAGATGTCGGTCTCGGACGGATCGACGGCGACGGGGCCGCAGCTGGGGCATGCGGGAGCGAAGTAGGGCTTCTGTATGAGGTATCCCTTGTCCTTCAGCTTCCTGAACTGCCACTGTATGAACTTGGAGTAGTCGGGGTACAGGGTGCATGTGAATCTCCTCCAGTCTGCGAGGAATCCGAATCTCTTCCAGTACTCGTTGACATACACGTCGTTGAAGAACTCGACGACGGACATGGGGTCCTTGAGCTCCTCGAGCTTCTCCTGGGGGCATCCGTTCCTCAGAAGGTAGTCTATCGTCTTCTCGTCGCCGCGGGCGATCTTGTTGGCCAGACTGATACCGCCGTTTCCTGTGGCGTGTGTTCCGACCGGGAAGAGGACGTTGTATCCCGTCATACGCTTGTATCTTCCGATGGCGTCGACGTATGTGTAACCGCGGAGGTGTCCGACGTGCAGATATCCCGTGACTCCGGGGTATGCGAATATAAGCATGAACTTGGGCTTGCCGTCGATCCTCTCGGATTCGTTGAGGTGGGCCTCCTGCCACCTGGACTGCCATTTGGCTTCCATGGAGCTGTAATCGTTTGCCATGAGATCCCTTTCTATAGACGCGCGTAAGAGCATGACTGTTAAAAATCTTGGGCTGGAGGAGCCTCTTTTCCAGAGTATGACGTCTTATGAGGGGTCTGTTGTCTGGCGTGCAGCCGGCCTGTCTTACAGATCGCATCGAACCTACTCATATTCCGTCGTTCACGGGATACGGGATCTCTTCGCAGATGAGTGCGGCAGTGCAGGATACGTTGTCTTACACATGATATGGGGGTTGTTCTATGAATCCGTCATACCTGACATACCCGTGGTTCGGAATTATTGGGTTTTCCTTCCGAAAATAACGGTTTTTCGCACTAAACTAGAATATTTTTCAATAAAAATCGAATCAAAAAATACCAAAGCCTGTCTGTCACGAGCCACCACTTGTACGACAGTATTATATACCAACTAATTCTTAGCATGATACAGCAAGAAGGCTATGATGGGTACGCCTGAAATGCTAGGGATGACGGATATGGCCGATGATGGGTTCAAGATCACGCTCAGGATGGGAACCGACGAAGCCCAAGCTCTGGAGGACTTCTTAGGAGAGCGCGACATTGACAACAAGTCGGACTTCATCCGCGAGGCCATAAAGTGGTACATGGAGCACTACGATGCTATCGATGCCATGGCCGCTCCCGAAGGCGGGATCTTCGTCCGCCTCAGCGAAATGCAGATGGATGTGCTGAACCAACTCGTTCAACGTGGGATATGCCTGAACGGGGAGGAGTTCATCCGCAGGTGCGTCATGGAGAAGATCGTTCCGAGAACGGTCGAAGAGGAGGCATACGCCGACTCCTTCAGGGCAGCACAGCAGAACGCTGCACTCAAGTGAAGAAAAGGATGGGAAACTGCATCCGTGATCCAGATGGGAACGGCTTTGCCGTGGATTACGGATGCACTGAAACTCATTAACTCAAGATCGTAAGACAAAAGGGTGATTCACATGAAGGGAACTGGAACTGGATACACAACACCACGCATTGCAGTGGTCGGTGTCGGCGGTGCGGGATGCAACGTCATCAGCTCATTCTATGGTTCGCTGTGCCCTGTGGACACCATAGCCATAAACACCGACAAGGATGCCATGCACAGGACTGATGCGGATCAGAAGATCTACATCTGCAAGGAGGTCCTCAAGGGCGAGGGAGCCCACGGGGATGCCGAAGTCGGAAAGAAGTGCGCGGACATCCACAGAGAGGAAATCAGAGAGGCCCTCTCCGGTTACGACTTTGTCTTCGTCATCGCCGGACTCGGCGGTGGAACCGGCACTGGAGCCGCCGCGGCAGTCATCGACGCCGCCAGATCCCAGAACATCATCACATTCGCAGTAGCGATCAGCCCGTTCTCCTTCGAGGGAAAGAGAAGGGAGATCGCCAGAGAAGGCTACAGCCACATAAGGGCTGTCTGCGAGCACACCATCCTGGTCGACAACGACCTGGTTCTGGCCAAGATGCCCGAACTCACGATGGACAGGGCTTTCGCAGAGGTCAACAAGAGCATCAGGAAGCACGTGATGGACTGCATCTCCAAGATGGAGAAGGCGGTCAACGACGAGATCTCCGGAAAGAGGCCCGTCGAAGTGCAGCCCGGTGCCGATGAGAAGGTGGGCTACCCCATCGAAGTTCTCATCAAGGCCTGAGTTCACCATACCATCTTCCTCCCCCACGGCGGAGGGGCGCCGCCCCTTCGCCATCTATCTTCTCTCCTTCTCTGTTCTCCACATTCTTCGCATCCGCTCTTCTGTGCGAAGGATTAAGGCCGATGCACTGATGACACGTCATACGGTGACGGCCATGAGCATATTCGACAAACGCAACCTCTCGATGATGATGGATCTGTACGAGATGACCATGTCAAACGGCTATTTCCTCGAGAACAGCCTGGATGACAGGGCCACTTTCGACGTATTCTTCAGAAGTGTCCCCGACAAAGGGGGATTCGCCATCTTCGCAGGGTTGGAGCAGGTCGTGGATTTCATCGAGCAGATGAGATTCTACGACGAGGACATCGAATACTTCAGATCGCTCGGGATGTTCGACGAGAGATTCCTCGAGTATCTGAGGGATTTCAGATTCAAAGGCGACATATGGGCGTTCGAAGAAGGGACCGTCATCTATCCCAACGAGCCGATACTCGTCGTCACCGCACCGATGATTGATGCTCAGCTCGTGGAGACCGCCATCCTCGCCCAGATCAACCACCAGTCGTTGATTGCGACGAAGACCAGAAGGATCGTCCGTGCCGCACAGGGCCGCGGAGTGTCCGACTTCGGAGCAAGGAGGGCGCACAACATGGATGCCGCCGTGTACGGTGCTAGAGCGGCTTACATCGGTGGCGCCAACGGCAGCGCGACGGTACTGTCCGGACAGATGTTCGGGATACCCGTGAGCGGTACCATGGCCCATAGCTGGGTGATGTACCATGATTCCGAGTATGAATCGTTCAAGCGCTACGCGGAGATCTATCCTGACGACACAGTCCTGCTGATAGACACGTATGACGTGCTTAGATCGGGTACTCCTAACGCCATCAGATGTGCCAAAGAGGTCCTGGAACCCATGGGAAAGAGGCTGAAAGGCGTACGTCTCGATTCCGGGGACCTTGCATATCTGACCAAGGAGGTCCGCAGGATGCTCGATGCGGAAGGTCTGGAGGACTGCAAGATCATCGCGTCCAACAGCCTGGACGAGTATTCCATCCAATCCATCATAGAACAGGGCGGAAGGATCGATGCATTCGGTGTCGGAGAGAGGCTGATAACATCTAAGAGCGACCCCGTTTTCGGAGCGGTCTACAAGATAGCGGCAATCGAGAAGGAAGGCGTCGTAAGACCTACGATAAAGGTCTCGGAGGCTGTTGAGAAGATCACCAACCCTGGAAGGAAGAGCGTTCACAGGATATACGACAGCACCGGACACGCAATCTGCGACCTCATAGCCCATGAGGATGAGCCCGTGGATGTCGGAAAACCCTTCAAAGTGATCGATCCCTCGAAGCCCTGGAAGGACATCGTCATCGAGGGATGCACTTCCAAGAGCCTGTTGAAGAAGGTCATCTCCGGAGGGAAGAGGGTATCGGAGCCCAGAAGCCTCAAAGACATCAGGGACTACGTACAGAAGCAGCTGTCGGACGAGATCTGGCAGGAGGAGCAGAGGTTCGAGAACCCCCATATCCACCATATGGACATGACCCCCTCCTACTACGAATTCAAAATGGATCTCCTCAGGAAGGCGGGAAACCTTCCCGAGGAATGAGTTTTCACCCTTTTACGGCAGAGTATCCCATCTCGAAGGCCTTGACGTTGAGGTCGAGGGCCTTCGGGGGCACCTGTGCCTTCAGGGCATCGAGGAGGACCTCCTTCTTCAGGGGGAATCCCTCGACGGCCGCGACGGCTCCGATCATCACCGCATTGGCGACGACGGCCTTTCCGGCCTCCAGAGCGATCTTGGTGGCATCCAGTGTGATGAGATGACCGTTCACCGCTTCGACTGCGGAGACGAGGTCGTCTATCTCGGGATACTCCTCCAGTCCTGCGGAGACCATCGCAGGGAACACCGGGTCGAGGTTCATCAGGACTGTAGTGTCCTTGTTGCCCTGAGGCAGGCTGCGGACGGTCTCGGTGGGCTCGAATCCCATGATGAGGTCGGCGCATCCGGATGCTTCCAGAGGGCTGATGACGGAATCTCCGAACCTGACGGTGGACATGACGCTGCCTCCGCGCTGGGCCATACCGTGGACCTCGCTCATGGCGACATCGAATCCCGACTCCATGGCCGCGTTTCCGAGGACCATGGATGCAAGCAGGACACCCTGTCCGCCCACTCCGACTATCTGAATGGTGTACTTCATTGTCTCACCCCTATTGCGCCGCGGGGGCACACATTGGCACACATGCCGCATCCGATGCACTGGGCGGAGTCGGTGCGGACCTTCTTGCCGTCGATGATCAGTGCGGGACAGGCCACTGTCTTGAGGCAGATGTGGCATCCGATGCACTTGGACTTGTCGACCTCGCAGGTCTTGGGGACCAGGAGCTTCATCTTCTTCAGCTCGAGAGGGCAGGGGCACTTGGATATTACCACCGCGACTCCGTCGAAGTCGATTGCATCCTTCATGACCTTGGTGGCCTCTGCGATATCGTAGGGATCGACCTGTCTGACGAACTTGGCGCCGACGCCCTTGACGAGGCTCTCGATGTCGAGTCCTTCGGTCTTGATTCCGCCGAAGTCCCTTCCCACTCCGGGGTTGGGCTGGTGTCCGGTCATGGCGGTCGTCCTGTTGTCAAGGATGACCATGACGATCTTGTGGTTGTTGAACAGCGCATTGACGAGCGGGGGGACTCCGGAATGGAAGAACGTGGAGTCTCCCATGAAGGCTATCGGGAGCTGGTCGGTGGACTGTGCGAATCCGCCTGCGGCACCTGCTCCTCCGCCCATGCATATGATGAAATCGGCAGTGTTGAACGGGGGTGCGACACCGAGGGTGTAGCATCCGATATCGGAACAGTAGACGACGTCCCTGTTGCCGACCGCCTTCTTCGTCGCCGCGTACATTCCCCTGTGGGGACATCCGGCGCAGAGGGTCGGAGGCCTTGCGGGAAGGGCGACGGTCGGGTTGGGGAGAGGCTCCTCGAACTTCGTCACATTGACCATGTCGGACAGGGACGAAAGTGTCCTGGGGGAGTACTCCCAAGCCATCGGCATGTGGCCGGTCCTCTTTCCGTAGACCGGAACGGAGATGGAGTTCTGAGCGCAGATCCTGAGGACCTGGTCCTCGAGGAAGGGCTCCAGCTCCTCCACGACGATGACCGCCTTCTTGCCCTTGACGAACTCTGCGATCTTCTTCTCGGGAAGGGGATTGGTGAATCCGAGCTTGAGTATCGAGACGCCGGAGACGAACTCCTTGACGTATGTGTAAGAGACTCCGGATGTGATCACACCGATCTCTCCGTCGCCCTCGATGAAATTGAGGGGGGAAGCCTCGGAGAGCTCCTTGGCCTTGGCATTGAGCTCTAGCAGTCTCTTCCTGTTGATGCGGGCGCTGGCGGGGACGTTGACGAACCTCACGACATCCTTGTCGAAGTGTCCCTTCACCTTGGGCTCGGCCCTCTCGCCGAACTTCACGACTCCGCGGGCGTGGTTGACACGGGTGGTCGTCCTGAAGATGACAGGAAGCGTGGTCTCCTCTGAGATCCTGTATGCCTCGGCGACCATGTCCTTGGCCTCGGCAGGGGTGGAAGGCTCCACCATTGGAAGCAGACTGATGGTCGAGTAGTAGCGGTTGTCCTGCTCGTTCTGGGAGCTGTGAGCGGAAGGGTCGTCCGCAGTAAGGATGAGCATACCGCCGGTGACACCGGAGTATGCGAGCGTCATCATCGGGTCGGCGGCGACGTTCAGACCGACGTGCTTCATGAACACGAAGGACCTGAGGCCGGAGGATGCTGCTGCGGCAGACACCTCCATGGCGACCTTCTCGTTGGTGGAGAACTCGAAGTACATTCCGGCATCCTGGGAGAGCTTCTCCAGAAGGTTGCCGATCTCGGAAGACGGTGTCCCCGGATATGTGGAAGCGAACCCTGCTCCGGACTCGAACAGGCCTCTCACGATGGCCTCGTTGCCCAGAAGGAGCTGCTTTCCTCCGTTCGCAAGTAAATCCGACATGATATTCCTCAAACGGCTCTGTATCTTAGAAGGTTGTCTTATAAGCAACGGTGAACGTCCATTCTAGACAGTCTGAAACTGGACCATGAGGACGCCGAAAGGACATAATCTATATCTTCAACGCCGATACACGTTCCATGGACCCAATCATATTAGGCATTGTCTTCATCATCGTTGGTGCCCTGTTCCTCATATACGAGGCTTTCAGCCCGGGGGCCTTCATGGTCATCCCCGGAACGGTCCTCGTCGTACTGGGGATCATCGGAGTGGTATTCCCCGATGTTCTGTTCTCGATGTGGTCCCCGGTCATCGCATTGGCCGTGGCCATACCCCTGACCGTTGCGACCGTCCATCTGTACAAGCTGCTGGCCAAACCCGCGCCGCCGTCGACGACCGTCGTATCCTCCCTGATCGGAAGGAAGGGCATCGTCACCGTGGCAACGGAGAGCGGCAGCATGAAGGGCAAGGTGAAGATAGGCTCGGATACCTGGTCCGCCACGTCCGACTCCCCCATCGAGGCGGGAGCGGAGGTGATCGTGGAGGACAGCGAAGGGGTCCACGTCCACGTCAGAAGACTCTGATCGGAGGTTTCGAAATGGAGAGCATTATAATCAGTCTGGTCGTGGTGGTCGTCTTCGCGACCATAATCGTAGTGACCAGCGGAGTCAAGATCGTTCAGCCCTACGAGCAGGCCATCTACATGAGGCTCGGAAAGTTCGTGAGGGTGCTCGACCAGGGTCTGAACGTAGTCTGTCCTTTGATCAACGAGGTCGTGAAGCTCGACCTGCGTACCGAGGTCCTGGATGTCCCCAAGCAGGAGGTCATCACCAAGGACAACTCGCCTGTCCAGGTGGACGCGGTGATATACATCAAGGTCACGGACCCGAAGAACGCGTTCTTCGAGGTCACCGACTACCGTCTCGCCACCGTGAACCTGGCCCAGACCACCCTGAGGTCCATAATCGGAGAGATGGAGCTGGACCAGATCCTGTCCTCCAGAGAGAGGATCAACGTCAGCCTGAGGGACATCCTCGACGAGAACACCGACAAGTGGGGTGTTAAGATCGAAGCTGTCGAGATCAGGGAGGTAGACCCCGCAAGGAAGGTCAAGGACTCCATGGAGGAGCAGACCTCCGCCGAGAGGAAGAGACGCGCGGCGATCCTGGAGGCGGACGGTCAGAAGAGGGCGGCTATTCTCGAGGCGGAGGGAAAGAAGAAGTCCATGATTCTCCAGGCGGAGGGTCAGAGGCAGTCCATGATCCTCGAAGCCGAAGGAAAGAGGCTCGCCACCATCCTCGAAGGACAGGGAGAGGCCCAGAGGCTCAGAATCATGTCGGTCGGAGCATCCGCGATGGATTCCAAGGCCATGTCCGTCCTGTCCATGCAGACCATCCAGAAGGTCGGAGAGGGAGAATCCTCGAAGATATTCTTCCCGATGGAGCTCACCAGGCTCGTCGACGGAATCTCGGACTACATGGGATCCGCATCCAGGATTCCCGACAGGGAGATAGCCGATACCGAGAGCATCGCAAAGGCCGTCGGAAGCCCCGACGACATACTCGGCCCGATCCCCAGCTACGACGAGATCAAGGAAGAGAAGGAGAGGTTCGACAGGTCCCTGAACGAGGAACTCGGGGATGTCGACAAGGTGATCGACAAGAAGAAGGATGCCTGAGCTCTCGGGCCTCCCCATATTACATAATATAATACCCGGCAGGCGAGGCTCCTTTCGGAGTGCCCTGCCGGGACCTTTTTCTGTAATTTTCCGGGCATCACGCCCGATAATCCATCCTATTCTGCGCATACTTCAGGATGGCAGCGTCACAGGGATACTCGGTCCTGAACATCGTTTAAATAGATAATCGACGCTGGTCGTTCGATTGCTTATGAAGACGAAGATCAAGGCATCCAGAAGGTCGATGGGAATGAACTACGCCATACGCGAGGTTACAGTACCTGCCGCCGCCGCTGCCAAAACAGGGCTGAAGATGCTGAACTTCAACATAGGCGACCCCAACAAGTGGGATTTTGAGACCCCCGAGTACTTCAAGGCCACCCTCCGCGCGGCAGTTGACGAGACTGACAACGGATACGGGGATTCCCAGGGAAACCTGGACCTGCGCGAGGCCATCGTACAGAGGGAGAAGGAAAAGCACGGGATCACGATCACCCCCAAGGACGTCTACGTCACCGCAGGGGTCAGCGAATGCATCAACATCATGATGGGTACGCTTGTCGAACCCGGTGACGAGATCCTTGTCCCCGGACCCGGATATCCGTCCTATGCGCAGTACATCGGATTCTATGAGGGACGCACCGTCTCCTACCGTCAGATCGAGGAGGAGGACTGGAGACCCGACGTGGACATGATCAGGAAGCGCATCACGAACAGGACCAAGGCCCTGGTGATGATCAACCCCAACAATCCCACCGGTGCGGTCTACGACCGCAAATCCGTGACGGAGATCGGAGATGTTGCCGCAGAGTACGACATCCCGCTGATCTCCGACGAGATCTACGACAAGATCATCATGGAAGGCGATTTCTACTCGGCATCCAGGCTGTCCGACGACGTCCCCCGTGTCATATTCAACGGATTCTCCAAGGTCAACCTCATGCCCGGATGGAGGATGGGCTACTGCTACTTCATGGACAAATACGGCCTGATGGACGAGATCAGGGAAGGCATGATGAAGCAGTTCCGCGCAAGGATCTGCGCCAACGTCCCCTGCCAGGCGGCCGCCAGAGCATCCCTCCAGGGACCCCAGGGATACATCGAGGACCTGAACAGGAAGCTCAGGGAGAGATCGGAATACTCGTTCAGGAGGCTCAACGAGATCCCCAGGATAAGCACGAACCGTGCGAAGGGAGCGTTCTACATGTTCCCGAAGGTCGATCTGAACGGAACCCAGTGGAAGACTGACAAAGACTTCGTCCTTGATCTGATAAGGGAAGAGGGAGTGGTCATGGTCCACGGTTCGGGATTCGACCCCGAGTTCGGATCGGGCCACTTCAGGACGATCACGCTCCCCCAGATGGAATATCTGGAGGAAGCGTACGACAAACTCGAGAAGTTCATCAACAGGCACGATGCCTGATCCTTTCCGGATGCCCCGCCCCTCACATGGGACGGGGATCCGGTCTTTTCATCATCTCTCTGGTCAGGTATGGCCAAAAATGCCCTGTCTCCGTTTTGCAGAGCAATAATGAATCTATGGACGATTTCAGGATGCAGATAAGTCCTTCTTTCCAACATCCCCGCCTATGACGTATCTTCCATTCCCGACTCCGCAGATTGTTTAATTTACACAGTTGGATGCGTCACATCCAACTGAGATACCCGATTCTGATGTTTATATGCTGATTTGATTGCAAGTACAACTCATTATAAGATTCGGAATTCGAAACGTCCGGTCAAAGTTTTTAATAGTATGAAAATATGTTGGATGTATATGCCAAGTGATATCCGTGACATACCGGCCTTCAAGGACCGGATAAAGACATGCGGTCGCTGCCATCACACATGGTACAGCCATTCTGCCAATCCGGTGCGCTGCCCTGGATGCGGAACCTACTACTGGCAAGGGGAATCGACCATCAACACGTGCTGCATATGCGGACACGAATGGTTCTCCAGGACCGCCAAGGAGCCCCTCAGATGCCCTTCCTGCAAGACACGCTCATGGAAATCCCAGGAGAGGAAGGAGAGGATCATCGCCAACAAAGCGAAGGTGGACGGATCCAACAGACTGATCGTGGACATGTACCTCGCGGGAGAAGGATGCGTCGAGATATCGATGAAGACGGGAGTGGCATTGTCGAGCGTCGTCAGCATCGTCCGTTCGACGGTATGCGACGGACGCGCCACAAGAATGTAATTTTAAAATGGGGAAGGGCGGCCGGCCCTCCCCCTTTGATTGTTTCTATCAGAATCTCTGAAGCATCTTGACGACGGCGTCGATGACCTCGCGGCCCTTCTCGATCCTGTCCATAGCCTGGAGCTCGGTCATTCCGGGTCCCGTGATTCCGAATCCGACGGGCTTGTCGTATTCGAGTCCGAGGTCCATGATCTTCCTCGATGCCTGAGCGACGACGACCTCGTCGTGCTTCGTCTCGCCTGTGATCACCGCTCCGAGGGTGACGACAGCGTCCACATCGGACTTCTCGAGCATCTTCTTGACGGCATAGGGCACTTCGAAGACTCCGGGGACCTTTGCGACCTCGGTGATCTGGACTCCGAGGAACTCGGCCTCTGCCTTTGCCCTCTCCATCATGAGCGAGGTGACCTCGTAGTTGAATTCTGCCACTACCATTCCAATCTTGTAAGCTTCCATCTTGACTCACCTTGTCTGTCTGACCGGACCCTTGTCCGCGAATCCCTGCCTGAGGCCGGTGCCGGCCCTCCTGGTGAGACTCTCCGGGCGGAAGAGCAGGTCGTAAGCGTTTATCGCATGCTCCCTGGCCCTGCTGTCGGCAAGGAAGGCGAGCTCTGCATCGTCTTTAGCCTCGTCCTCGTGGACGAAGACCTCGATAATGTGTTTGTTTGTCATCAGCTGTGCGCTGATCAGTCCTGTGGACGCCTCGTGGGCGCACATCTTGTCCTTCTGCATGGGTCCGGGCATGCCGAGGGCCATGACGAGGTCGCAGCCCTGCTCCTCGATGAGCCTCTTGGATGCCACAGGCAGATCCTTCACTCCGGGGACGGTGTACCTCACGATAGTGAAACCCGTGCCCGTCCTCTGCAGCTGGTCTATGGCCGAACGGCCCATGTCGAACCTTGCGAATGTCGTGTCTGCTATGCCGATCTTCTTCACTGAGATGCCCCCATGTCCCTTATCCTGGCGATTATCCTGCGAGTAGCGTTGAGGTCCTCGGCGCATTCTGTCGCCCTGACGACCTTGATGCCGTTCAAACCGGATGCCTCCAGCTTGGAGCGCAGTTCGTCCTCGGTGAACTTCTGGTCGTATCCCAGGACGATAACGTCCGGTCTGACGTAGCGGACTGTATCCATCAAGTCCCCGTGGCCTCCGACTATCGCCTTGTCGACAGGCTTCAGGGCGCCGACGATCCTTGCCCTCATGGCCTCCGGGGTAACGGGCTCGTGCTTGCTCCTGCGGACGGTGTCGTCGTTCGCGATCACCACTATGAGCTCGTCACCGTAGGATTTGGCCTGCTCCAGATAGGAGATGTGGCCGGGATGGATGATGTCGAAGACGCCTGAGGCCATGACGCGTGTCATCGGCTCAGAGCTCCAGTCCCGTCCTCTCGAGGAAGGACTCCCATTCGGTGATGATGTCCTTGCCCTCGATCATCGTTATTCCGTTTGCGGATGCGAACTCGGAGACATCCGATTTGCACATCGAGCCTCCGTCGTCGCCCATCATCTCGCAGATCGTGGCCGAAGGCTTGACGCCTGCCATGTACATCATGGCGGTGCACAGCTCCGTGTGGCCGTGGCGGCTCTTGAGGATCCTCTCGGACGTGTTGAGAAGATGGACGTGTCCGGGAGCGCGGAACCTCTCGCCGAGCTCTTTGCATATGACATCGGTGGGCTCATCCTGGAAGATCGTGTCCACGTAGGCCGTGATGGTAAGGGCCCTGTCGTTGTCTGTTATGCCGGTATAGGTATCACGGTGGTTGATCGTAATGCCGAACGAGGATTTCGTGGCATCATAGGGTATGTCGTTGGGGGCCATTGCTCCCAGGACGGGATATTTGGCGCGGTCGTCCCAATAGACGTCGGACATGAATGGAAGACCGAGTTCAGCAGCCTTCCTGTACGGTGTGGTGGTGCAGACGAGACCGCCGGCCTCGTGCCTCATCATCTTCAGGATCTTGGGTGTGACGAACTGAGAGGCGACCGTGAGATCGGACTCCCTCTCCCTGTCATCGAAATCATAGACCAATATCGGTTTCCCGTTCCTGATGTCCTCAAGCGCCTTCTCGAAATCCATTTAGATACGACCTTGAGTCCGAATACCCGAATTTCAGTTAAAAAGCGTTGTAATTACCAGTAAATTAGTAAGTATACTGACAGGGGGTGACCCCTGCCAGATGTTTTCACGAGAGGTGCTTCATGGCCTCTTCGACGGATGCCCCGTTGATGACTATGTCCGACACTGCGGACATGATGCCGCGGACATCCCTGTGCTGGAAGATGTTGCGTCCGATGGACACTCCGCGTCCTCCCGCTTCGAGGGAGTCATGGACCATCGTCAGCAGTTCCAGATCGCTGTTGACCTTCGGACCTCCGGCGATGACGACGGGGACCATTGTACCCCTGACAACTTCCCTGAAGGAATCGATGTCGCCGGTGTAGCTGCATTTCACCACATCGGCTCCGAGTTCCATTGCGACACGCGCGGCATGGGCTATGGCCACGGGATCGAACGAATCCTTTATCTTGGGTCCGCGGGGGTAGGCCATCGCGATGAGGGGCATACCTCATTCGGTGCACTGCCTGGAGACCATTCCGAGGTCCTCGAGCATCCTGGGCTCCGCCTCCGCTCCGACGTTGATGTGCATGGAAACGGCATCGGCACCCATCTTGAGTGCTTCCTCTACAGTTGCGACAAGGACCTTGTTGTTGGAATTGACCCCTATGTCCGTGGAAGCGGAAAGATGGAGGATGAGTCCGACATCGTGTCCCGATGTCCTGTGTCCCTGGGGGACGATACCCTTGTGCATCAGGACTGCGGTGGCACCGCCCTCCACGACATCGTTGACGGTCTGCTTCATGTCAATGAGCCCGGGGATAGGCCCCACGCTGATCCCGTGATCCATGGGCACAATGACCGCATTGCCGCTGTTCCTGTCGAAAATCCTCTCGATCCTTATGTTCTTTCCGAACAACCTTTCACCGTGCTACGTGTTAGCACGAAGCACTATTTATTTGTAACGAATCGGACCGCGTGATGCACCATAACGACATGATTGATCTGCAAATGCGACACTCCGCACACCCTTCTAATACCGTCAGGACGAGAACCGGTCATGAACGGAACAACATCTCCGGACAACGGAGGCGGATACCGATGGGCGACAGGATCGTGATAAGGATAACCGACGGAACAAGGTCGTCCCCGGACCTCTACTGCCATTGGCTCGGGATGAATGCGATACCGGCAGTCGACGATGCCCTGCTGAGATCGAGGGACGATGTGTACAACATCATGTGCAATGCCGTGATCAAGACGATGCAGGGAGTCTGCAAGGACGCCTCGTTCTACATCATGAGCGCCGGAGAGGCGGAAGGCATGGCCGATTGGGATAATTGGACATGGGAATTGGACATCAGAGACCGTACTTGGACATCCACGGCCCCTCATCTTGAAGGCAGGAAGATGACGATGGAGGAAGCGGAAAGGATCGCATCCGAGGGGCTTCCCCGCCCAAGAAGGGACGGGGACGCCCATCACGGGGCATAAGACGGGGTCGGATTCCCAGCCATCCTTATATTCGGTGTCAGCGTTGCCAGTCTGATGACAATCGAAGACGCCAAATTCATCAGAGAAAAGGTGATGGCCCACAACAAATGGTTCGAGGAGAGCATCCCCATGATCGCATCCGAGAACCTCATGAGCCCCCTTGCGAAAGAGATGCTCATCTCCGACTTCGCCGACAGGTACGCCGAGGGACTTCCGGGAAAGCGCTACTACCAGGGAAACATCTATGTCGACCAGGTCGAGCTGAAGGCGATCGAACTGGCAAAGAAGGTCTTCAACGCCGATTTCGCCGATGTCAGACCCATCTCCGGAACC
The DNA here is from genome assembly GCA_934702355.1 of uncultured Methanomassiliicoccales archaeon. Lineage (GTDB taxonomy): Archaea > Thermoplasmatota > Thermoplasmata > Methanomassiliicoccales > Methanomethylophilaceae > Methanoprimaticola. The sequence continues at coordinate 23,071 of CAKUXX010000002.1, read as the reverse complement.
GTCGCCAACATGGCCGTCCTCTTCGCGTTCGCCAACCCCGGCGACACGATCACCACCTGCGCCCTAGCCCAGGGAGCGCACATCTCCACATGCGAGTTCGGTGCCTTCGGACAGAGGGCCGTGAACTCCGTCAACTACCCGTTCAACGTCGAGGACATGAACCTCGATGTCGACGGTACCATCAAGCTCCTGAAGGAAGTCAAGCCCAAGATCGCACAGTTCGGTCTCTCCGTCTTCCTGTTCCCCCCACCGCTCAAGGAGCTCCAGGACACCTTCAACGAGGTCGGATGCCTTGTTTGGGAGGACTGTGCGCACGTCCTCGGACTCATCGCAGGCGGACAGTTCCACGACCCCCTCAGGGAGGGTGTGAACATCGTCTCGTCCTCCACCCACAAGACCTTCCCCGGACCCAACCACGGTATGCTCCTGGGACAGAACCTCAGCGAGGAGCAGGAGAAGATGCTCCACAAGGCCGTCTTCCCCGGTGTCACCAGCAGCCACCACCTCCATGCGATGGCCGCTCTCGGCATAACCCTCGCCGAGATGGACGTCTTCGGAAAGGAGTATGCGGCACAGGCATGCAAGAACTCCCGCGCACTCGGACAGGCTCTGTACGAGCTGGGAGTCCCGGTCCTCTGCGAGAAGCAGGGATTCACAAGGTCCCACGCTATCGCCGTCGATGTCTCCCAGTTCGGAGGCGGAAAGGACTGCGCCAAGCTGCTCGAGGATGCCAACATCATCTGCAACAAGAACATGCTGCCCCAGGACACCAGCGCCGTCAGGCCCTCCGGTCTGAGGCTCGGATCCCAGGAGATGACCCGTCTCGGAATGAAGGAGAGCGAGATGAAGCAGGTCGCCGAGTTCATCGCAAGGGTCGTCGTCAAGAAAGAGGACCCCGCCAAGGTGAAGGAGGACGTCAAGGCCTTCAAGAAGCAGTTCGCAACCATACAGTACTGCTTCAACGCCGGCGAGCCGGCATACGAGTACCACAAGCTCGTGGACTTCTGAAACTACAACACGGGAAAGGGGGTCCATCCCCCGCCCGTCTTTCCATTTTTCCCTGAGAAGATTAAAGGCTCAGGGCGCAATGTGGGCAACAGAACCCGGTTGTTTATCGGTCGGGTCGGAACAGGAGATTTGTTGATATGGGATTCATGGACAAGGTCAAGGACTCCGTCAAGAGCGCAGATGAGAAACTCGGAAACGCCATCGACAAAGAGAAGATCGATTCCGACATCCGCAAGGAGGAGAGGAACATCGCAGACCTGACTAAGGAGATCGGCGAGAAGGTCGTCGCAGCCCTCAAGGACGGCAAGGACGCCAACAGCGCCGACATCTCATGCATCTTCGAGAAGATCGGAGAGTCCGAGAAGAAGATCTGCGACCTGAAGGCCAAGAAGGATGCCATCGGTAAGAAGGACGAGGAATCCAAAGAATGATTCCCGGAAGGGGTACAACCCCTTCCAAACTTATTACCGACAATGTAAAATGAGTCGGATGGAACGTTTTTCTACCCTATTTGACAGGGTCTCCGTGAGAAGTTTGCCCGGAGCCGGCAAAGTACCGACTCCGGAATAATCAGTTTTGAAAGGACGTCACTCCTTCGGCATCACCGCCCCTGCGGCTGCCAGTATGACGAATATGGCGACGATTATGATCGGGATCATGGTCTTGTCATCGTCAGAGCCGTCATCCTCGATTATGCAGAGCAGGTATCCGTCATGGTTCACCAGTCTGTCGGACAGCACCTTGAATGTCCCGTCCGCAGACATCTGGGCGAGTGCCAACGGCCCGATTTCGCTCGATCCGACATCCACGAAGACTGCTGTGAGCCCCTTCGGCACGGTTCCGAGGTTATCTATCACTGCGAGTCCGTCTTCGATGCTCACGACCTTCGACATCAGTATGTTGTCTGCGAAGATGCGGGCATCCTTGTATGCGGTCACGGGAAGGGTGTAGTTGTACCCGTCCGATGTCAGCGAGGCCAGGCGGAAGTCGTAGGAGTAGTATGAGAAACCCTCCAGCCCGGTGACCTTGAACCACACGCTCTCGGGAGACCCCCCATCGGTCACGAACGAGTCTGCGCGGATCCAGCCGTCACCATCCTCCATGAATGCCTCTATTCCGAGTACCATGGAGTTGACGTCGTACCATGATCCCTGCCAGAGCATCTGCAGGACATACGTTTCAGGGGCCACGTCCGGTCTCTTGGTAACATCCGGGGTCGTGACAAGCATGTACACCGCATCCGGGGTCGGATTGTAGGGATCGTCCTCATCCGAGCCGTCGGGAACGTAGATGTCGGGGACCAGTGTCCCCAGGGCGGGGGCGGATTCGAAGTCCGTGACAGTGTACCCTACGTAGACGTACTGGGCTCCTGTGCCGTCCGACGCCTCCAGGGAGCGGACCTCGGCCCAGAACCTCCCCTCCATGCGGTACTGCCTGACCACATTCTCTTCTCCCAGGTAGATCGTCTCCATCCCGTTGCTGAGCGTCGATGTGAAGGCCATGCCGTTCGTCGTGGAGGTGACATCCGCACCTTCGCATTCCATTTCCACATCCCCTCCGATTCCGATCTTTCCGAACAGGCCGGTCACATGGACGCCGATGGAGACGGAGCCTCCGGATATCGTGCTGTGCTCATCCTCCGAACTGAGATCCACGCACTTCGAAACAGATGCATGGGACCCTGTTCCGAAGTACGTGACCGTCACGGATACCAACGGATCCAAGGGATCCTCGTCGAATGAGGAAATGTCCCCCTGGACATGGTCCGGGTATCCGATGACGGGGATCTCCACGAAATCCTCGGAGTAGGCCTTCATGACCCTGTTGTACCCGTCCATGAACTCGATGTAGCCCTCGTACTCCATCGTAAGATCGATGGCCTCATGATAGCGGACGATGGTCTGGATGCTCTCCTTCACCCCGCCTTCGCCGTCGGATTGGAAGACACGGTAGACGTAGATGTCCATCGGGATGACGTACATCGCCACCGTATCCTCGGCAGATTCGTATGCTGTGCTGAACTCGATGGTCTGAGTATGCGAATATGAGTCCCCGGTCGTTATGCCTGTCTCCGCCTCGAGCTCCATCCGCCAGAACTCCAGGCTGCCGGAGGGGCCTGCGGTCCATGTGGTGGTCGATTCGGTCCCGGTTCCTGTTTCAGTGTACCGCTCGAACTCCGTGGACCCTATCCCGTCAGGGCCTCCGACGACCATCTCGGCCAGATCGTTGTCGTATGGTATGGCAGATATGAACGCGATGACCGTGGGATCCGTGTATGTGTACAGCTGAGCCTCCAACAGTGCGTAGTAGGCATCGTTGTCGGTATTCGCCAGATACATCCTGTTGCTGTAGCAGGGATGGTTCCAATTCTGATACACGGAACCTTTATCGACCAGATCGGCGCCGAATGCCTCGGTCGCATACTGCTCGCCGAGATCATAGATGACGAAGGACCATTCCGTGTACCCGTCACGGTAATGACTCTCCATATCGCATCCGTAGGAGAGCATGAATGATTCCGAGCCGTCGTAATCGTCGGGCGAGTCGCTCCAGATCATCCCACTGTCGAGGAAGTTGCAGGCGACGTTGTTGTTGTCGGAAGTGCTCTTGAAAGCACCTGTCTTGAGGAATACGGAGAACTTCTGCCCGTCCCATTGGTAGAACCACGTGTTGAAGTACAGCTGCTCGGTGTATCCGTTGGTATCGAAGGATGTCATCCTCACATTCCCGAGGGGGACGGTCCAATTGCACCAGTTGATGGACCTGCAAAGCCCCAGAGGGTTATCATCGTCGTCGGTCAGGTATATGGACGTGTCATATTCGTTATGATCCTTGACCTTGAAATGATCCGCACCGGCGAACCTGTTGCCCGCGGTCCCGTCGTCATCACCCAGAACGGTCATCCTGAACTCGGGATGGCCTGCGGCCATCTTGTCCGCCTCGGTGTAGGCTAGGAACAGCTCGCCGCCGTGTTTGCTCCAGTTCTTGTTGTAGTCCGCTCCTGTTTCAGAGTTGTTCCAAAGATATCCGCCGATCACGATCTCTGTGACCCCGTCGCCGTCGACATCAGCGCCCACGACGGACACCATCACGGCATCCAATGGACTTCCGTCGACCTCGGTGAATCCGAGAACGGAGCTGCTGACAGTCTTGTCCTGGACATCGATGAGGTAGAGCATGGTCTGCTCACCTTTGCCGGGAGCGCCCTCGTAGTATCCCCGGGCCATGAGAATCTCGTCCTTCCCGTCGCCGTCGACATCCGCGGCGCTCATGGATATGGGGGAGTAGTGGGTATCCTTCCCGGGGATGATATCGAAGTGGATCCTGGCCTCCTCCAGCAGTCTGGTGTTGCCGCCGCTGTCAAGGCCTATGCCCAGGACCACGACATCTTGGAAACTACGGATGGCGATCTCCTCATTGCCGTCTCCGTCGAAATCTCCCACGGTATAGCCGTACAGGTTGACCACCTGAAGCATGCTTATGTCGTACAGCTCGTCTACGCCGTATTCTGACTCCAGAGTGCATCCCTTGCCGTAAGGAGAGGTCGGGCATACCGCCCCGATATGCATCCCGTTGGAATCGATGTATATATCGGCAGCCCAGTCTGTGGAGGTCCTGAAAACGTCTTCCCCGTCGTAGGCGCGGCTGAGCCTGGCCGGAAACGTGATGCTTTGTTCATCCATGCCCCAATCAGCGTATTCGGTATCGAATATGCTCCCATCGGCAGGGTCCCATGATCTGGACTCGTCTACATGCTTGCCGCCGATGATGATCTCCTTCGGGACTATCTCGGATATACCCTTGGAAAGCGGATCGTTCAGACTCGACGGACTCGGATCTATCCCGAAGTATCCCTCCAGATACGGATTGTCCACTGTGTACAGTCCTCCTCCCCTGTCGGTGATCGTCACCTCGGGGAGTGTTTCCGCATCCCCATCGGATTGGAATTGGATAAGAGGCGCCGCAGTGACCACGACGAAGGTCAGCAGCGCCATGATAAGATTGGCTCTTCCTTTCATAGGTTTAAAAACCTATGAACAGTATAAAAATTATCATTCGTCCCGACGGATGATGCCGAGCCATCGTCGATCGATCCGGAATTATCCCTTTCCGGATTATCCCAGACATTCTTAGGCAGACCGAAATATAATAAACAACTATGGCATCCCAGTGCCAATGACAACCGGAAACCGTGAGGATTACCTCATCAACATTCTCAGACTGACCGAGGGGGACGGAGTCGCCAAGACGACCGAATTGGCATCCTACATGAACGTCTCTCCCGCCAGCGTCAGCGAGATGGTGAAGGTCCTTGCGAAGGAAGGACTCGTCAACTACGAGAAGTACAGAGGTGTCTCGCTCACCGAGGAGGGACTGTCCTATGCCAGGCAGCTCCGCAAGAAGCACCACGTACTCGAGAGGTTCCTCACCGACTACCTCAACATCGATCACAAGTCGGCCCACGAGGAGGCCTGCAGGATGGAGCATGCGATCTCGGACGAATCCGCGATCAAGATGTGTCACATGATGGGCACGCATGTGGACTCCGACTGCCAGAGCTGCATGAACCCGTGCAAGGCCGTGTCACAGGAGCATCAGAGGCTCGTTTCCCTGGACCTTATGACCCAGGGCGAGAAAGGGGTCATCTCCCATGTGACGTCCGAGGATACCGATGAGGTTAGGAAGCTCGTCTCCATGGGATTCGTTCCCGGCAGGGAGATCTCGGTTGACACCATCCTCTCAGATTCCGGACCCCGTGTGGTGAAGGTCGGCAACTCATCCATGGCGATAGACCGCGATCTCTCTTCCAAGATCTTCGTCGATACCGAAGAGTGACCGAAAGGAGAGTAAATTTTGACAGACAGGATCGTTCATGCCGCATTGATCGGACAGCCGAATGTCGGTAAATCATCACTTTTCACACGTCTGACCGGAGTCGGGGTCATCGCATCCAACTATCCGGGGACCACCGTAGAATTCGAGGAGGGGGTCGTCAAACGCAAAGGCACCACCGTGAGCATCCATGACCTCCCCGGGACTTACGCCCTTTCGGGCAACTCCGACGACGAACGCGTCGTCATCAAGGACCTGGTGTCCGGAAAGAACGATTCCGCCGTCGTGGTGATAGATTCCACCGACATCTCCAGCGGACTCTCCCTCTGTCTGGAGGTCCTGGAGCTCCGCATCCCGACCATCGTGGCGCTCACGAAGATCGACGAGTCACGCAAGAAGCTCACGATAGATGTCGACAAGCTGTCGCATATCCTGGATGTCCCCGTTATAGCGGTGTCCTCCAAGACTTCCGAGGGCGTCGACCATCTCGCTGATATGATATGCGAAGGGGAGGCACGCGTATCGAGCATCAAAGTGGACTACGGACCCGATGTGGAGAAGGCCGTGGAGGCCATCTCCGACGGAATAAAGGGGATGCAGCTCCCGTTCGACAGAAGGAGCACCTGCATCAAGGTGCTGGAGGACGTCCCCGAGTTCGTCGACATGCTCGACCCGAAGATGCGTCGCACCGCAGGCCTCATCAGGAGGGTGTTCTCGGAGCACAACGGGATGAACATCTCGGTGAAGTTGACGTCGGCACGCTATGCGATGGCCGACAGCATATCCGCGGAGGTCTCCGGCAAGAGCGATTACAGACCCACTCTGGCAGACAAGATCTCCGACCTGACGATAACCCCCATCACAGGGATACCGATCCTCGTCGGCGTCTGCTTCATCCTGCTGTGTGTGATCATCTACGGCGGTTCGTTCATCGACGGCCTGGTGAGTTCCGCATACGATGCTCTGATCGGTGACGCGATAATCAACATCGGGACATCCATCGGAGGGGATTTCTGGACTTCCGTGTTCACAGGGATAGACGGGAGCTTCCGTGCGATATTGGGCGTCGTCATCCCGTACATCATGGTCTTCTACATCGCTCTAGGAATCCTCGAAGACTCCGGATACCTGCCCAGGGCGGTGGTCCTTCTCGACCGCACGATGCATCATTTCGGACTTCACGGCGGAGCCTTCATCCCCATGATGGTCGGACTCGGATGCAACGTGCCCGCAATCATGGCGGTAAGGACCATACAGTCCCGCAGGGAGAAGGTCATCCTCTCGTCGATGATCGTCATGGCAGTGCCGTGCTCTGCGCAGATGGCGATAATAATGGGCGCCACGGGACACTATTCCGGGATGCTCTACGCATTCGGAATCCTCATCATGTTGGGGCTGCTCGGAATCGCGATGGGAGTCCTTCTGAACAGATTCCTGAAATACGAGCCCAGCAACCTTGCGATGGAGCTTCCGGGACTCCAGATGCCCAGCCCCAAGAACATCCTGTTCAAGACATGGGAGAGGATCAAGGACTTCTTCTACATCGCATTCCCGCTGCTTGTCGTCGGTTCCGTGATAATAGAGATCCTGCTGACCTACAACCTGCTGGATGCCATCGTGGACCCGCTGTCGCCGATAATGGTCGGAATGCTCGGACTTCCCGCCGTGTGCTCCATTGCGTTCATCGTCGGGATCCTCAGGAAGGAGATGGCCCTCGGAATGCTCCAGATACTCGCCGGAGGCATGGCCCTTTCCGAGTTCATGACGCCGGATCAGTTCGTTGTGTTCGGAGTGGTGATGGCGGTGTACATGCCCTGCATAGCCACCCTCATAACGATGTGGAAGGAGATCGGATGGAGGGAGACCATCGTCGTCAGCCTGACATCGATGACGGTCGCTCTTCTGTTGGGAACGGTGACGAACTTCCTGCTTCAGATCTTCTGAACCAGAAATGAGAAGATAAAAAGAAAAAGCGGAGGAGGCCGGAAGGCCCCCGTCCGTTCGGTTTGATCAACGGTGTGCGAACACCATCGACACGTGATCGGCGGATTTCTTGTCCATCCTGGCGAATCCGATCCTCTCGAGCTGGACCATATCGGAGGTTTCCGATGCGATTGCGCTCTCGACGAGACCTTTCTGAACGGTTCCGTCGGGCATCAGGAGTTCTGCTTCGATGGAGTCCCTTCCCACCCACTGGACGGCACGGACGCCGTGCTTGAGCACAGAGATGTCGTTTCCTGCGTATTTCGCGGGGAGGGCGTAATCAAGATTGCAGAGGTCCTTGAGCCTGATCTGCTTGGCCTCGGCGAAGAGCTTGGAGTCCTCTCCGGAGAGGAAGATCGTCCTGGGATCCTCGATCCTGTAGGTCCTGTCGCCCCTCTCGGGGTGGTCTGGGTGCTTGGGTGCGGATCCCTCGATGACATCGATGCCTTCGACATCGTACCTGACGGGGTCTGCGACGAAGAAGTACCTGTTGGATATCGGGTCGATGATGTCCCTGTTCATGCCGTACAGATTGTCCCATGAGAACTGGATGTCGACAGATTTCATTCCGGACTCGACCCAGTACCTCCTGATGGCCTCGGGCCTGATGCCCCTGCGCTCCATCGCCCTGACGGTACCTGTCCTGACGTCGTCCCATCCGGTGTATGTGCCGTCTGCGATCTCCTTCTTGATGATGGAGGTCTTGAGGACGGTGTCGGGGATGTTGACCAGTCCGTAATGGTAGTACTCGGGCTTCTTCCAGCCGAAGTAGTCGAATATGTACTCCTGGCGGAAGGTGTTGTTCAGGTGGTCCTTTCCGCGGATGACATGGGTCATGCCCATCTCGTGGTCGTCGATGGCCACTGAGAGGTTCATCATGGGGTATGCGATGTACTTGTCCCCTGTCCTCGGGTGGGGGTGGGAGACGAGCCTGAGCGCCACGAAGTCCCTGACTGCGGGGTTCGGGTGGTTGAGGTCGGTCTTGACTACAACGACTGCCTCTCCGTCCTTGTACTCGCCTGCGAGGAATTTGTCGTACCTCTCGAGCTGGATTTCCACGGGGAGGTCGTGGCAGGGACAGGCCTGCCTCTGCTCCTTGAGCTGCCTCCAGTGGTCTCCGTCGCATGTGCAGACGTATGCCTTGCCCATCTCGATGAGCTTCCTGGTCAGGTCGTAGTACAGTTCGAACCTTTCGGATTGGATGTACGTCCTGTTGCACTTGACTCCGAGCCAATCGAGGTCCTCGGGGATCATGTCGTACGCATCGGGGTCGATCTTCTCGGGGTTGGTGTCCTCGAACCTGAGGACGAGGTCCCCTCCGTACCTCTTGACGTACTCGTCGTTGAGGATGGAGACCCTGGTGTGGCCGAGATGGAGGGGCCCGGAGGGTCCGGGCGCAATGCGCATGACGACCTTGTCACCGACGTTCTTGAGCTCGGGGAGCTCGTACTTGCGCTCCTTCTTCTCCTTGACGAGAAGGCTGGAGTCCATCTCCGAGAGGGCCTTGGTCTGGGCTTCGAGGCCCATGGCATTGACTTCCTCGACGATCTGGTTGATGAGAGGTGTTATCTCGGCGGCCTTGGACCTGAGTTCGGGGCATCCCCCGAGGATCTTTCCAACGACTGCCTTGGGATTCGCCGTCCCTTTGAAGAAGACGGCATTCTGAAGGGCGAATTTCCTGATCGTATCCTCGATCTGGTCGGACATGTCACGAGGATTCGAGTCCTTATATATGATTTTAAAGGCGGTATTCGTCCAGGTCCACATCGGACGGCATATGGTCATTTCCATCCAGGAACTGTGTCATGTATACTGGAAGATACAGGATGCCGTCACAGAAATCCAGGTTCTCGGGGGAGATCACAACCGGTATCTCCAACTTCAGATCCTTGCGTGACAATAGAGCGTCCAGAGACCTGTGCTCCGTGACGCGGGTGGATCTGACCTCAATCGGACGGACCTTTTCCCCGACCTTCATTGCAAAATCAATGCAGTAGGAATGCTTCCGGTCCCAATCCTTTCTAAAAGTATGGTAATAGATGTTTGACCCTGTCGCTGAGAGCGATTGAGCAACAGCATTCCTGTAGACACAGCCCAGATTGGCAGATGGCCTTCCACTGACAAGTAAAGTGTAAATGGGATTCTCGGAGAACTGCCTGTCATAGAAGCACAATGTTACGAACAATCCCGTATCCTCGAGATAGAGCCTGAAGAAATCCTCATCAATCGATGCCGCAGATTCCGTCAGGAGGTCGTTGAGATGCCTGCAGGCCTCTATGATATGGGAATCCTCCAGTTCGAAGAACCTTCTCCGCTCCCTTCTCAGTCTTCCGTTTGGGATGACTTCATTGATCCTGTATCTGGTGGACTGACTTGAGAGCTGCGAAGGGATCGCCAGATAGAGCCTTTCCAGCTTTCCGGAATGGTCGATCCTCCCGAGTTCATCAAGATGCATCCTGATGATGTCCCTCTTGACCTCGTCTATCTCCCGATAACTGCACCCTTCCAGATATCTCAGGACGGCCGAGGGCATCCCTCCGACGGCCATGTATTCTCTGAAGAGCTTCATCATGTGGTCATGGACGCTGTCGTTCAGATTGACCCTCCTCTCATAATAAGTACGGAGGAGGGGGAATGTGTTGTTCCCGTTGGCCCACAGGAACTCCTCGAAATCCAAAGGATGTAATGTCATCCTCTCCTCTTCCGACGGTATAATGATCTCTTTCACATTCTTCTTCACAGAAACTAAAGATCCTGTCTCGATGTAATCGAATCTTCCATCCTGGACCAGGGCCTTGATCGACTCCCTTGCCCTGGGGAAATGCTGGACCTCATCGAACACGATAGCAGACTCTCTGGGTACCAACATCGCATCGAAATACAGTTGAAGACCGCGGAAGAGTTCGTCAGGGTTGCCGAGATCATCGAAAAGTCTCTTGACGTCGTTGCTTGCCCTGCTGAAATCGATCACAATGCTGGATGTATATTCGTTCTCGACGAATTCTTCGACCAGAGTGGTCTTCCCTACCCCTTTTGCACCTTCTAGCAGTATGGCTGTGGAGCCTTTCGACCTCTCTTTCCATTCCTTTAGGAGGTCGTAGGCCTTGCGTCTGAATAGGGGTCTGCTCATCGGAATGAAATGACATCATGAGAATATGTACGTTTTCCAAATGTTTTAAAGTCTCGATTTGTACGTTTTCCAAATATCATGATTGCTTGAACAGACATTCACACCTGAACAGAATCAGCGATCAACAGAACATCAGATATTCTTCGGAAGACCGAAGGGAACATGAAAGAGATTGATGCCCCGGATTCGCGGAAAACGGATCCAGGGCAAGATTGTACCGGGATGATCACTGAGTGTCGATCATCCTCTTGACCGGGATGTACGCATCCTTCATGGTGGCCTCATCGAGGACCACCTGGTTGGACATGTTCTCCAGAACAGTGAGGACAGACATGAGATCCATCATCTTCATCGCCGTGCAGCAGACGTTGTCGGCGAAATGGAACCTCTTTCCGGGGCACTCCTTCTCCAATCTGTGCTTCATGCCGCATTCCGTGAGGATAATGATGTCGTCGGATGCCGATTCCCTGGAGAGTCCGATCATCTTCTCGGTGGAACCCACGGCATCGGCCATCTCGAGCACCTCCCTCCTGCATTCGGGATGGGCGATGACGGGAGCGTCAGGATAGGCATCCTTGAGCGCCTGCACCTGACGGACCGTGATGAACTGGTGCATCGGGCAGAATCCGTCCCAGAGGATGACGTTCTTCTCGGGGCATTTGCCGGCCACGTACCTTCCGAGGTTCATGTCGGGGATGAATATGACATCCTTGCTCTGAAGCCCCGAAACTATGTCGACTGCATTGGATGACGTGCAGCAGACATCCAGACGGGTCTTACAGGAAGCGGTGCTGTTGACGTATCCAACGACCTCCGCGTCGGGGTGCTTCGCCTTCATGGTCTCTATCTGCTCGGGAGTGCACATCTGCGCCATGACGCAGAAGGCCTCGGGCTCCGCCATGAGGACGGTCTTGCCGGGATTGAGGATCTTGGCCGTCTCGGCCATGAATGTGACACCGCAGAATACGATGACGTCCGCATCGGTCTTGGTGGCCTTGATGGCCAGTCCGAGGGAGTCTCCGACAAAGTCCGCAACATCCTGGACCTCGGGGCGGCAGTAGTTGTGAGCCAAAATGACCGCGTTGCGCTCCTTCTTCAGCTGCATGATGCGGTCGATGATCTGCTCGTTGTTCATACCGGTTAACTGGAGGGTCCATATAAAAAAGGGATACTCGCCGAAGGTGGGAACGCCGTAGGAATCCTCCAATGAACATGGCATCGGACCGTCTGGACGGTCATGGACACGGGAAATGCCTTAATCCGAATAGGCTATGCTCCATGCATGTCAGTCAGAGAATCGCTCTTCGGAGACGTCGTCACGGTCGGAGGCCCGACGGACCCCGACACCAGGGATGTCACGAAGGCTCTTCAGGCGGATCAGAACAAGACCGTCGTTTTCGAGAACCTCAACGGAGGCAAGGCCGCAGGCAACCTGTTCTCCACCAGGGAGAAGATGGCCGCCGCGCTCAACATAGGGAAGGAGGACATCGTGCAGCATGTCATGCAGGCCATCGAATCGCCGAAGGCATGCGAGATCGTCGAGGATCCCGAGTTCAGGCAGGTCCCCCATGAGGTGGACCTCATGTCCCTCCCGATACCCCAGTACTTCCCCGAGGACGGAGGACGCTACATCACATCCGGTGTCATCGTCACCGAGTTTGAGGGCAAGAAGAACGTCTCCTTCCACAGGATGATGATCATGGACGGGAAGTACATCGCCGTCAGGCTCGTCCCCCGCCACCTGTTCACGCTGTACAACATGGCGAAGGAGCAGGGCAAGGAGCTGAAGGTCTCCATCTGCGTCGGAGCCAGGGCGGAGGTCCTCATCGCTGCCGCCACACCCCTGGACTTCGGACAGGACGAGCTCGAGGTGGCCAGCGCCATGTGCGTCAGAGGTCACGGAACCCCGCTGAAGGTCGGAAGGTGCGACAACGGCATCCTCGTCCCCGCGGACACCGATTACGTCCTCGAAGGAAGGATAACGCTGAACGAGACCGCCGAGGGACCGTTCGTTGACATCACCGGCACCTACGACTTCGTACGCCAGCAGCCCGTCATCGAGATAGACCGCATCTGGACCAGGAAGGACCCGATGTTCCATGTTCTCCTCCCCGGAGGCTGGGAGCACTTCATGCTCATGGGACTCCCCAGGGAACCGATGATCTTCAAGACCGTGAGGCAGGCCGTGCCCAGGGTGAAGAACGTCAGGCTCACAGAGGGCGGATGCTGCTGGCTGAACGGTGTCGTCTCCATCAAGAAGAACAAAGAAGGCGACGGCGTCAACGCCATAATGGCGGCATTCACCGGACATCCGTCGATGAAGCAGGTCATCATCGTGGACGAGGACATCGACATCTTCGACGACAGGCAGGTCGAATGGGCCGTTGCGACGAGGATGCAGGCCGACAGGGTCCTCATGATCCCCGGAGCGGCAGGTTCCTCACTGGACCCCAGCTCCCACGGAAAGACCACGTGGAAGGTCGGCTACGACGCCACCATCCCCGCCGGTGCGGACATGGCCCTCTTCAAAAAGGCCGAGCTCGAGTGATCCGCTCCGAAACATCAACCAATTTCTTCCCTCGGGGATCTCCCCGAGGGTCCTATATCCTTAGACGGAAAGGATAATCCCCTCCTTCCGCGATTACGCATCCATGATCGGTAGGAAGATCATCATCGACAGCGAGAGATGCGACGGATGCGGCCTCTGCGTCAGCGCCTGCCACGAAGGCGCTATCGAACTCGTCAACGGGAAAGCGGTTCTTGTAAGGGAGAACGTCTGCGACGGTCTGGGGGATTGTCTTCCGGCCTGTCCCCAGGGCGCCATAACGCTCACGCTCGGCGAGGTCACCGGATCGGAATGCCTCATGGCGGAATCCGCATACCAGTGGCCGATACAGCTTGCCCTCGTACCGCAGGTATCAGAGTTCTTCAAAGGGAGGATCGTCATCGCGGCGGACTGCACCGCATTCACGCTCGATGATTTCAAGAAAAGATGCATCCGCGGCGATGCGGTCATCATCGGATGCCCGAAACTCGACGACCGTGCGAGATTCGACAAGATCCTGACCATACTGAAGAACAACGATGTAGGATCCATCGATATCGTGAGGATGGTCGTTCCCTGCTGCAGCGCACTGACGAGGATCGTCGAGAAGGCTGTGGCCGAATCGGGGAAGGACATCCGCGTGAAGGAGACGGTCGTCTCCCGCAGCGGTTCTATCGTATCCGAGAAGGATCTCTAAAAGGATCGTAGGGAATCTGTTTCAGTCGGCCGGGGTCGGAATGTCCTCTATGCTCTTCATGAGGACCTCTCCCCTGTCCGTCAGGACGAGGATGCCGTTGGCGTACTCCATGTAACCTATCGTCAGTATAGTGTGGACTGACTTCGAGGCCCGGTAGTCCGCATCCACTGCTTCCTTGGTCCATCCCTCGTACTTGCGGATATCCCTTTGGAGACATGAAACGTACCTCGTTCCACTGTTCCCATCCTTTTCAGGCTTGGATCTGAACAATCTCAGCCTAATGTGCATCACCACACCTCCAATCGACATCTGCTATATATAGAAGTATCAATGGAAAACATACTGGCACGTTTGTCACGAGGTCTATTTACACCTATATAGTGGTCGCAATCGACGAAATCCGACCCTTTTCTCTCAGGAAAAAGAATCGAAAATCGAAATGTATTTGAGTCGCAGACGGGGCTTCCCGATGAACGCCGTATGACGGCGTGAAAAGGGGAGACATCGGATGCACACGGGACTGATTTACAGCAAGAATGCCTTCACTGAATACGGGAAATGCCTTTTTCGCACTTCTGAGGCGGGTGTTCCGCAATGATGCTTACAGCCCGTCTGGCCACGCTCACCCATTCGGAACCTGTAGTCATCCTGAACTCCGACGACTGTCTCGAGATGGGAGTGTCCGTCACCGACAAGGTCATGATGACAGGTACCGGAACTGCAGTATCCTCTGTCGTCGTATCGGATTCCCCGGGATCGAAGGGATTCATCGGTCTCGGAAGCCGCCTGATGGAGAGGCTCTCCGTCTCCGACGGGGATCAGATATCCGTGGTGTATTCCCCTCCGCCGGAATCCATCAGGTCGATCAGGAGGAAGCTGGAGGGATCCAAGCTGAGCCCGTCCGAGATGATGTCCATCGTCAACGACATCTCAGAGGGTTCGCTCACACAGAGGGAGATCCTGACGTTCGTCTCCGCTTTCACCACGATGAACTCCGATCTCTCGGAGGTCGCCGACCTCGCAAGGGCCATGGCATCCACGGGGAAGACCGTGAAGCTCGGAACGTCCCCGATATTCGACTTCCACAGCCTGGGAGGCGTCCCCGGCAACAGCATAACGCCTGTGGTCGTGTCGATCGTCGCTTCCGAGGGCCTCGCGATACCCAAGATGTCCTCCAGAGCGGTCAGCAGCGCATGCGGGACCGCCGATTACGTTTCGACATTCTGCGACGTGGAGATGGACACGGACGAGCTGAAGAACGCCGTTTCCAAAGCGGGAGGCGTGTTCGCCTGCGGGAACGAGGACTTCGCCCCCGTGGGAAAGAGTATAATCGAGGCCGAGAGGCCATTGGGCATAGATCCCCGTCCGACCATGATGGCATCCATCATGAGCAAGAAGATAGCGATAGGGACCACGCATCTGCTGATGGACATCCCCGTCGGCCAGGGGACCAAGGTCCCCGATCTGGAGGCTGCGCGTCGCATCGCCGATGATTTCACCGCTCTCGGTGCGATACTCGGGATGCACGTGGAATGCGTAGCAACGTTCGGATCACAGCCCGTAAGCTGCTCGATCGGACCTGTTCTGGAGGCCCGCTCGTGCATGAGGATACTGGAGAATGCGGACACCGACGTCTTCGCGGCAGAAAAAGCGTGCGAACTCGCAGGGATTCTGCTCGAGATGGCCGGGGCCGAGGACGGACCGCGCTGCGCCCACGAGATACTTGCATCCGGTGCCGCGCTGAGGAAGTTCAGGGAGATAGTCGCAGTTCAAAACGGGAACCCCGACATCGTCTCGGACGATATGGTCCCCGGAGAATTCGTCAAGGATGTGCATGCCAAGCGCACAGGGACGCTCAGGTTCATCGACAATCCGAGCCTCGTCGCCATCGCCAAGGCCGCAGGCGCCCCTGCTGATGCGGGTGCAGGCATAGAGATTGTCCACAGACCCGGCGATTCCGTCTCGAAAGGAGATGTCCTGTTCAGGATATACGCCGAGAACAAGGCCAAACTGGACCGTGCCGTCGAATCCGCCAGGTCCAGGAGGCCGATGGAGGTGTCCGACGGATTCGCCTCCGTTCCGGTACCGTCCGATCCCGTCCTCGAGAGGATCCCCTCCAAGGCGATATTGGACCTCATAAGGTACAGGGTCCGCTGATCCGTCGATGGTCTAAAATCTACCAGAGTTAGAACCGCACAACCCGCCTAAATACGGTCGCTCCGCGTGTTGTCTCGCCGGCCTGCAAAAGGCCGTAGCGGGTGATACAACGAACAAGATCGCAACGATGGCGTGCGTAGCTCTGCTGATATTCACTGTTACGTTCGTCATAATGTCCTCGGATGATGATCCGAGCGGCGAGACCGTAAGGATCGGGGCGGATGACTACCTCGTGGTCTACGGCAGCAACACGTACTCGGACAGCGCCCTGGGGAACGAGAAGTACATATTCGTCAAAGGGACCTATGTCCGCGACGGAGCCTTCAGGAACTGCACCAAGATACAATACGTCTACTTCTCCGATGAAGTGAAGACGATAGGCGCCAACGCGTTCAGCGGATGCACGAGCCTGTACTATCTGAGCGCCCCGAAGGTCACTTCGATAGGGGACAACGCATTCAAGGACTCCGGACTGGAGTCCATAGGTCTGGGGAAGGACCTGACCTCCATAGGAACCGGAGCATTCGACAACACCAAGAGACTGAGATTCGTCCCTCTTTGGAACACATCCGTGACCGAGCTCAAAGACAACACTTTCGCCAACTCGGCCGTGAGGATGATCGACCTCAGGGGGATAACCAAACTGTCGCCGACCGCATTCAGCGGATCGTCCATGGACCTGCAGATGGTCACCAGCACACAGACCGCCGTGGTGCCCGGAATATGCAGGCTCTACTGCGACACACCCGATTTCATCAGCTCCGCAGGCCCCGTGACGGGCATGTGGAAGCTCGGAAACCAGGTCACGATGATGCTGAAGGAGCAGCTATACCTCAGCGTCACACCTACCAGCGGGGGAGTCGACCCCACGAAGTATGTGAAGAGCGTGTTCGAATACCGCGCGCTCATCGATGTCACTCCCAATGTGGATTATGTGATATCGCAAAGACAGGCTGAGATCAGGATACCCGACGGATTCGGCCTTGAGACCAAGATACTTCTGAACATCTCCGACCTCCCGTACACGCTTCCGACGCCTACCCTCGGAACCCTGACGTTCAACGGATGGAAGGCGGAGGGTACGGAGGGATACGTCACCAAGGTGGACAGCGTGATGATGAACACCTGGAACGGAGTGGTGTATCTGGATCCAGAATTCGGAAGCGCCGATGCGACTCTCGACCATTCCTCGATATCCGACCGTACCGATGTGAGCACTCTGCCGACGAGGCAGGGATTCACCTACGGGGACAACTATCAGAAACTGCCCGATGTCACCGGATACACCCATGTCGGATGGAAAGTGGGCGAGCAGGTGTTCGGAGCGGATGATGAGATCACAATATACGGCAACCATACAGCGTACAGCATCTGGGAGCCTACGATCACATACAAGCTCAAGTACCTGGAATCGGACGGCTCCGAACTGTCCGTGAAGGATGTACCATACAATGCGACAATAACCATAGACAGCACTCTGACCGCATCGGAAGCCGATTCCAAGAGGTTCATCGGATGGTCCTCCGACGGAGAGAACAGGATAGATTCCGTCAGGGTCACGTCGGACATGTCCCTCGTGCCCGTGTTCGAGGACAGGAAGGCATTCAAAGTCACAGTCAACGATCGCGGAAGCGTCCTGAAGGAGACCACCGTCTACGACGGAAGGACATACACCTTCGTATCCGATGATCCCGAATCGCAGACGCAGATATTCCTCGGATGGAGCGATGAGCTCGTTTCCGGAGATACGATCACCGTGGACAGGGACATCACGATATCCTCCAGCTGGAGGGACCGCATCGCTTATACAGTGACCTACAAGGACGGAAGGTCTGTCATCGGCACAGCCGAGGCCCTTGAGGGCATTAGGTTCACCATCGGCATCGACGACCCCGTGAAGGAGGGTAAGAGATTCGACGGATGGTTCGACGAGAGGGATAACAGGTTCTCGAAGGGAGACGGCATGGATGTTTCGTCGGATATTGCACTCTACACAGGATGGACCGACCTCGCCAAGGTGACCGTCACCGTCACCGACAGGAGCACTGTATTGGAATCCAATGAGTTCTACGAGGGAGACACATACACATTCTCAAGATCGGAACCCACAGCGGACGACATGTACTTCGTGTGCTGGAAGTGTGCCGGCGAGAAAGTCACATCGGGACAGACGTTCGTTCTGACCGAATCCTTGGTGATCACAGCAGAATGGAGGCTTCCTTACAACTACACCGTGTCCTTCGACGATGGGATCGGAGGAGATAGGACCTACATCGTCAAAGAAGGCGGCTCGGTGACGATCGATTTCGTCAACCCCGTCTCTCCGGACGGCATATTCACCGGATGGAAGGATTCCGACGGTGCATCGTACATGTACGGGGACACGTTCGTTCCCACAAAGGACCTGACCATAACCGCGCAGTGGCGCGACAGGGCGGAGTACACAGTGACCTTCATGGACGGAGAGACCGTCGTCGGCACTTCCACTGCCAGAGAAGGCATCGCATACACGGTGGAGCAGACGGTAGAGCCCAAAACGGGATTCAGATTCCTCGGATGGACCCTCGACGGACGCACGGTTTCCGTGGGAGACGAATTAGAGATCGAAGAGAACACCACTCTGACCGCTTCCTGGGAGGAGATCGCCTCGTTCACTGTGAAGTACATGGATGGAACCGACATCCTGTCGGAGAAGACCGTCCTGGAAGGAAGCACAGTCACAATAAGATCCGAGCACCCCGTGAAAGACGGCTCCGTCTTCATCACATGGGAGATCGAAGGCGTCGCAGTGGCGGATGGGAAGACCATCGTCGTCACATCGGACATCACAGTGACTGCTAAGTGGAGGGCCCTCGGCGAGTACACCGTGTCATTCAACAACGGTACGGACACAACCATAAGGACATGCAAGGAAGGGGAGACCCTCACCATCGATGTCGACGATCCCGCATCCGAGTCGAAGATATTCATCAAATGGACCGACGGAACGGGCTCGTTCCTGAAGGGGGATGTCATCAGCGTCACCTCCGACATGGTTCTGAACGCTATATGGAAAGAGAAGAAGACATTCGCAGTCGTCTTCACCGACGGTTCGAAAAGCATCTCCAGTTCCATAGGATACGAGGGCTCCAGATTCGTGATCGCCGTAGACGATCCGGTGAAGGATGGGAAGATATTCGCAGGATGGTCCTCGGACGGGAACAGGTACTCCAAGGGAGGCTCGTTCATTCTGACATCCGATACCACTCTGGAAGCCGTCTGGAGCGACAGGCCCATGCACAAGGTCACGTACCTCTCCGACGGGAAGATCGTCGGAACCACCGATGTAGTCGACGGCGACAGCGTCCTGATCGACAAGAAACTCGTCAGGGACGGATACTCCTTCAAGGGATGGTCGATGGACGGAAGCGGTACCGTGTCCAAGCTGAACGGCGACAGGATCGTTCCGCGTGCGGATGTTTCCCTGTATGCTGTATGGGAGAAGGTCCCGGTACCCAGCACGGGCCCTTCGGATGTTCCGAAGCCGAGCGACAAGGACCCCGAGACACCCAAGGACGACACTCCTAAGGATGATGTCCCGAAGGATGACGAGCCCAAAGACGATGTTCCGAAGGTCGATGACCCTAAGGACGACGGTTCCGAGGATGAGGAGAAGGACGAGGACTGGTTCGGATTCCTGAAGGACGGGAAGCTGGACCGCACCGCCGTTGCCATCGGCGTCGGAGTGGCCGCATTGGTCACATCCATGCTGGCAGTGGCGCTGAGGAGGTCCTGAACAGAACCTTAATACCAAAACCCGATAGGGGACCCATCATGGGAGCTATACGGCTAGGCAAGAATCATCTGAGATGGTGCTACGGGTGCAACCTTCCTATAATGGAATCCAAGGAGTGCCCCGTCTGCGGGAAACCCACGGAGGAGATCGAACTGACACCTCCGGGGGATGCCCGTCCGGCATTCCAGCACGATCTCGACCTCATAAGATCGACATTGGACAGAGATTATGGAACAGGTACAGGTCTGGCCGTGCTCCCCGAAGGGCACCCCGTCATCCTGTCCAAGGCCCCGGCCCTGGACAGGATGGATGAGATCGTGGTCGACGGTGCCATCATCGGATCCATGCGCTACGACATGGGCTCCGGATGGAAGTTCGTCTCCAGGATGCAGGGTGCCTACCGCATCGGGAAAGCATACACCAAGGGATACGTCCTCTGCGACCCCGGTGCGATCCCCTTCGTCAGGGAGAGCAAGAACCTCATGGCCCCCGGAGTGACCGATGCCGACCCCGATATCAAAGTGGGCGACGAGATCCTCATAGTCGGTCCCGGAAGGGAGGTCGTCGGTACCGGTATGGCGAAGATGACCGGTCCCGAGATGATCGCCGCCACGAAAGGCGTCGCAGTGAAGACGAGATGGTACAAGCCCGAGACGTTCAGGGACCTCGAGACACCCCACACCTGGGACGAGGTCGTTGCCGCCAACGAAGCAGTCATCCTCAAACGCCGCGACGAAGCGGTCGGATTCATCAAGAACACGATCGAGAAGATCGGAAAGCCCGCCATCGTATCGTTCTCGGGAGGAAAGGACTCCCTTGCCACCCTTGTCCTCACAGTGGATGCGGGACTGAGCCTGCCCGTGCTCTTCGTCGATACCGGTCTGGAGTTCGACGAGACCGTCCAGCACGTCCACGACGTATGCAAGCTCCACAATCTGAAACTGATAGAGGAGAAGGCCCCCACGGACGCCTTCTTCGGGAACCTGGTCTACTTCGGCCCGCCCGCAAAGGACTTCAGGTGGTGCTGCAAGACCAACAAGCTCGGGCCCACTGTTGGAGCTATAAACAAGAACTTCCCCGACGGAGTGCTCTCGTTCATCGGACAGAGGAAGTACGAGTCCGAAGCTCGCAACGCCAAACCGCGCATTTGGACCAATCCGTGGACGCCGGGACAGACCGGCGCATCGCCGATTCAGCATTGGAGCGCGATGCATGTTTGGCTATACCTTTTCTACAAGAAGGAACCGTTCAACGTCTGGTACACCCGCGGACTGGACCGCATCGGGTGCTTCCTGTGCCCCGCATCGGACCTTGCGGAGTTCGATGCCATCGCAGGCGTCAGCTCCCGCTGGGAACAGTGGGACGAGTACCTCACCAAGTACATGGAGGACCGCGGACTCCCGAAGGAGTGGAAAGACTACGGCCTCTGGAGATGGAAGAACGCACCGAAGTCCATACGCGAAGAGGTGAACCGCATCACAGGCAAAGAGGTGACCGAGCTGACGAAACAGACGAAGGTCCCGGAGAACGGACCGCTGACGATGAAGGTGCAGGAAGGATACTCCCCGTGCACCATAGGGTACAGCATCGAGGCCGCCCTGTCCAGGCCGATCGACATCGAGAAGGTGAAGCCGTTCTGCCATGCCATCGGATGGGTCGTGGAGATGGACCCCGACGGAGAGTACGTCACCGCCGACTACACCACGATATACAGAGAGGGATCGATAATCTGCAAGGCATACGTGGAGAACGACGCTAGGGTGCACATCGACGAGGCGTTCCAGGTGATCGTCAGGGCCGAGCAGTGCGTCGGATGCGGACTATGCGCCGCGAGATGCGACCCCAAGGCCCTCTATATGGAGAACGGGAAGGTCCACATCCACGAGGACGACTGCATATTCTGTAAGGACTGCTTCGGACCCTGTCCGACAGTGAACTTCTCGAGAGACAACGGAGAGTTCGAGCAATGATAGAGTACGACATCGACCCCGACGACCTCGCGGTGGCAATGGAGAAGGATCCCGCCATCGTGAACGAGGAGGATGCCCGCAGGTTCCACACGGGACTGCAGGCAGTGTCCATGTACCGCCTCAGCCACAGGCTGTGGAACGAAGGTAAGAAGCTGGAGGCCAGGGAGGTCAATACCCTCGCCCATCAGCTCACGGGATGCGACATCCACCCCGGAGCGACCATCGGGAAGAGGTTCTTCATAGACCATGCCACAGGCGTTGTCATAGGGGAGACGGCCGTCGTCGGGGACAACGTGTCCATCTACCAGGGCGTCACCCTCGGAGGAGTGTCCTTCAACAAAGGGAAGAGGCACCCCACCATCGGGAACCACGTGGTCATCGGTTGCAACGCATCCGTCCTCGGGAACATCACCATCGGGAACAACGTCCGCATCGGAGCGGGCTCCGTCGTCCTGAAGGACGTCCCCGACGACTGCACTGTGGTCGGCGTCCCCGGGAAGATCGTGAAGAAGGCAGGACTCAAGACGGACGAATGCGACCTCATGCACAACGAGCTCCCAGATCCCGTCAGGGATGCGATCGCATCCATGGAATGCGAGATCGAGATGCTCCGCGCAAAGGTCGCGGCACTTCAGAAGCGCCTTGACGAGCGCTGAAAACCATTCAAACGGCCCCTCCTTCCGGGAAGGGGCACCATTTTCTATTTCACCGAATTTAGTTGAACAACCTTGTATCAAGGACTGGACCGTTTCAGATAATGATTCTCCGATCTGATAGAAGAAGCCAAACCCGATACCTGTTCTGAGTGATAGATATAATCACTTCAGCACGCATGTTCAGAAGTGTTTCATTTTGGGCGAAATATAGGTGCTTAAAGGGTGCTTGACCTTAGATGGACAGACATCTAGCATTAGACTGTTCATCGTGCCCTAATGCCTGGGCGATTCGACCTTGTACCGGGTCGGGGTGGCCG
>CAKUXX010000001.1 GCA_934702355.1 uncultured Methanomassiliicoccales archaeon | reverse complement strand
AAAGGTTCATTAAAGGTTCATTAAAGGTTCATTAAAGGTTCATTAAAGGTTCATTAAAGGTTCATTAAAGGTTCATTAAAGGTTCATTTACACATATTAAAAGCCCATTCAAATGCCCATCGTATGGGCATAAAACGTATTCATCTTCATTCTTTTGAAGGCCGGTGCGAGAGTAATCGGATCCCCCCTCCATCGCCATAAAGGGAGGGGGGTGTAACGCACACACATGTGCGTGCGCAGAATCCTCGCCCCATCAGGTTTATGCGGATCCTTCCGTGTCCTTCGCCTTTTCTGGCACCTTGTAACTATCCACAGTCTTCGAGACATCGGGTTCTGTGTAGTCCGGGAGCATGGAGAGGCAGTGTTTCGGACAGGAGTCCACGCAGTAGCTGCATTGAACACAGCTCATCCTCTCGATCGTGACCGTTCTCGCGGACTTATCTGCATGGATGGCCTTGGTAGGACATTTCTTTCCGCAGATGTTGCAGAGGATGCAATCCGAGGGATCGAATCCGACATGGCCTCTTGTCCTCTCTGTGTACGTTCTGGGCTCTTCGGGGTAGTTCCTCGTCGCGGGCTTCGAGAACAGATTCCTCATCAGTCTCGGTAAGAACTTCATGACGGCCATGTTCATCTCTCCGTACAGCTGATGCAGGGATCAATCGTCAGGACAAGCATGGTCACGTCCTGCAATTGGCATCCCTGCAGGGTCTTGACCAGTGCGGGGATGTTGATGTTGGTCGGCGTCCTCACCCTTGCACGGCTCAGATACTTCGTTCCGTTGCCCTGAACATAGTAGAATCCCTCTCCGCGGGGCTGTTCCACCCTGAAAGCGAAGTCTCCCTCGGGTACCGGACCCTTCACTGAGGTGCAGAATTCCCCTTCGGGAATGCTCTTTATGGCGGCCCTTATGATGTTCATGGATTGGATCAGTTCATCAACCCTGACCATGCATCTGGACCAACAGTCCCCTTCGTCGCGGAGGACGGGTTCGAAGTCCAACGATCTGTAAACAGGATCCATAGTCCTCGCATCATTGTCCACGCCAGAACCGCGCGCGACTGGCCCCACTGCACTGAGATCTATGATCTCCTGCTTCGACAGAACACCGGTTCCGCACATCCTGTTCCTGATCGAGGAGTCCTTCATGAACACGAATCCCGTCTTCCTGACTTCTTCTTCGATCTCGTCGCATACGCCGGACACCTTTGCGAGCATCTCCGGCGACACATCCTTGCGGACTCCGCCTATCTTGCAGAACGACATTATCACTCTCGCACCGGTTATCTCCTCGAACACGTCGAGCACCTTCTCGCGTATCCTCCAGCAGTGCATGAACAGGGAATCGAATCCGAACGCATCCGCAAGGAGGCCGAGCCAGAGAAGATGGCTGTGGATCCTGGAGAGTTCCAGGAAGATGACCCTGAGATATTTCGCCCGGTCGGGGACCTCGACATCCATCAAACCCTCAACAGCACTGGTGTATCCGTAGCTGTGGCCGAAGCTGCAGATCCCGCAGACCCTCTCCATGATGTACGTCATCTGCTCGTAGTCATGGTTCTCTGCCAGTTTCTCCAGCCCTCTGTGGACGTATCCGATCGACGGTACTGCCCTGACGACAGTCTCATCCTCCAATTCCAGGTCGAGATGGATGGGCTCCGGAAGGGCGGGATGCTGAGGTCCGAACGGGACTATCGTCCTCTTGCCCATCAGGCTCCCTCCTTCTGTTCGGCACCCTTCCAAGGCGTCTTGGCAGACATCCTGAAGAAGTTCCCCTTGTAGTCCAGCTTGCTGTCCGTGAATTCGACTCCGAACAGGTCGTGTATCTCGTTCTCGTAGACGAACGCGGCCCAGTATTCCGACGTTATGCTCTTGACGGCCTTGCCGAACGGGACCTCGGTCCTGTAGCAGACCATCACGTGATCCTTGTCGAAGGTGTAGATCAGTTCCGTCATCCCCGGTTTGGTCACGCCGCATATCTGCACCATGCGGTATCCGTCCGAATGCAGCGTCTGCGCGGTCCCGAGGATATCGTTGTATCCGATCTCGATGAATCTCTGCTTCATTCCTTCCCCTCCTTCATGAGCTTCCGCTTCTTTTCCAAAACGGCCAATCCCTTCACCACTCCGTCGATGATTGATTCCGGCCTGGCGGCACAGCCCGGAACGTAAACATCCACGGGGATGACGGTGTCCACACCGCCCAGGATGTTGTAGCATTCCCGGAACACACCTCCTGAGCAGGCGCAGATCCCGACGGCCACAACGACCTTCGGACCCGGCATTTGTTCGTAAAGCTGTTTCACGACCTCCTTGTTCTGGTCGTTCACCGCACCGGTGATCAGCAGGACATCCGCCTGCTTGGGGTCCCCGGTGTTGATTATCCCGAACCTCTCCACATCGTACAACGGCGTGAGGCACGCAAGCACCTCTATGTCGCATCCGTTGCAGCTTGATGCATCATAGTGGAGGATCCAAGGCGATTTTGCTGAATATGACATCTTCCAACACCTCACAGATACAGGATGAGCGCCACGTTCAGAAGTCCGAACACAATGGCGATCACCCATCCGCTCTTGAGCGCGGTCTGCCAGGTCATCCTGGCGAATCCGTTGTCTATCACCGTCTCCAAGAGGAAGACCAGCACCGCGGCCACGATTCCGACGATCGTCCAAAGCAATGAACCGTCGAGGAAGAACAGTGCGACCATCCCCAGCAGCATGACGTTCTCGTACCAATGGGAGATCTCGATCATCGCAAGCGTCCTTCCCGAGAACTCCGTTGTGAGTCCCCTCACCAGGTCCTGATGGGCATGGTGCGACATGCTGAGGTCGAAGGGGGACTTCCTCATCTTCATGGTCAGTCCGAACACGAATGCGATGAGGAATCCGGCCATCATCACGGTCGGTACCGATCCGCTGGCGACTATGTCGGAAATCGAGAACGACCCTGTCTCGAGATAGAATCCGATGGCGGTCAGCAGGAATATCGGCTCGAACGACATCGCTGCGTATAACTCCCTTTGTGCGCCGATCTGCGAGAACGGCGATCCAGAGGAGTATGCTGCGAGTATCAGGAAAGTCTCTCCGAGGGTGAGCGTGAATATCGTCAGCAGGAGGTCCTGCCCCGAGAAGAACAGGATCCCGGTCACGATGACGAAGAACAGGTACACCCCTACATAATGGTCCTGCACATGGTTGGATGATATCTGCTCCTTCTCCAGGAACTTCCTGACGTCGTAGTATGGCTGTCTTATCGGCGGTCCGCATCTTCCCTGCATCCTTGCGGACAGCTTCCTGTCAATTCCTGCGAGGAGGCAACCGATGACGGGGGCCAGAAGCGCATAGGCCAATGCAACGATGATCCAATCCATATCATTCATTGGAACCAGCCTCCTGCGATGAGTACGAGCGATGCGGCTATCGTGACGGCGGTGATGATCTCGCCGATTATGCGTATCCTGTCCTCTCCGAACCAGTCGGTCATGTACCAGTTCCTGAGGTCGACCTCCACGGTTGCCCCCATCGAACCGGTGTAGGATGAGTTGTCGATGCCGGTACCGGAAAGGTAGTTCGGAACGATCCTTCTGCTGGACTTGCCGAAGAATGGTATTATCAGAAAGATGAGCGCCAACAGCATGAACAGCAGGATGAGCTCGTTGTTGCATGATATTGCAGATACAAGGTTCTCGGGAACGAATCCGAACGATGTCGTAAGCCACGGGATCACGGCATGTTCCGATACCAGGGAGAACAACGCGCATATTGCGATCGAAAGTACGGTCAGTGTTCCGAGGACGAACCATTCCTGCTTGTGGACGGTCCCCTCCACATCCTCCTTTCCGGATGCGATCACAGCGAGCTTCCCCATCCACTTGGTCCAATAGAACGAGGTCACGGCACTGCCGAAGACTATGCACCCTATCGCCACTATGTACTCGCTGTCGATGAATGCGGTGAGCGCGGCCCACTTGGATATCAGCATACCAAGCGGGGCGAGGAACATCGCCGCGATGCCTACCAGCATCATCTTCGCAAGCTTGGGCATCCTCTCGAACAGGTAGTCCATGCTCTCTATGTCCCTGCTGCCGATGTGATGCTCCGCTGTACCGACGCAAAGGAACAGGAGGGACTTGGTGACGGCATGGAATATCATCAGCATGACGCCTGCCCAGGCGGCTTCGGGAGTTCCGATACCCGCGCATGCGACGATGAGCCCAAGATTGGCTATGGTGGAGTATGCCAACACCCTCTTCGCATTGCTCTGGGAGATCGCGGCCATGGATGCCAGCAGGAACGTCAGTCCTCCGACGGTCATGACCATGTATCCCGCAACGTTCCCGTTCAAGAGAGGCGACAGCTTCAGAAGGAGGAACACACCCGCCTTGACCATCGTTGACGAGTGAAGGAGTGCGGATGTGGGCGTCGGTGCGACCATGGCACCGAGAAGCCACGTATGGAACGGCATCTGCGCCGATTTGACCATGCCTGCAAGGCACAGCAATGCAACGGACAGCAGGATGTACTTGGCCGTGGGATCGGATGCGAGCAGTCTGTCCAGCTCGAGGAATCCGTATTGGTCCGCGAGGAGTATGTTCGCTCCGAGGAATGCGATCCCTCCGATGAGGTTCAGGATCAACTGTCTGAACGAGTTGTCGACCGCTTCTTTGGTCCTGGTGAACCCTATCAGGGCGAATGAACACAGGGTGGTGATCTCCCAGAAGAAGAACATCCATGCCAGGTCATTGGACAGGACGATGCCGAACATCGCGCTCAGGAACACGAACATGAGGAAGAAGAACCACGGTCTGCGGTCCTTCTCGTCGGGATGATGTGCTTGGAAATCCCTCATGTATCCGACTGCGTAAACGGTGATCAGACTGCCGATGACGCCGATTATGAGGACCATCACGATGCTGAGATCGTCGATGTACATCGTGCGGGATATCTCCACATCTCCAGCTAGACAGAACTCGAAGTACAGTGACATCAGGATCTGAACCGTTCCGAGGACGGATGCGGCATACTTCCTGTGTCTCACTCCCAGGTATATGACTGCGATACCGAGGGCGACCTCGGTCACGAACATAAGTTGGTTTATCAGCTCCGACTCCAGGTCGAACGTCTGGGGTTTGCCGATGTAGTTATAGGCCACCAGGATCGAGGCTGCTATGATCACCGCTGCCGATATCTCGGTGATGGCCGTACGCACACGGTCATTCTTCACCACCAGCAGCAGGCATGCGGCTATGAACGGGTAGGCCATCATGAAGAGTATGTCATTCATTCCGGCTCACGGATTTGCCATCTGATTGTGTTTATAAAACAGGGCGATTGGATTCTTCATACAGAATCGAAACATTGTACTTGGCCACGCTGATAGACGTTCTCCGAGAGCCGGTCGCTTGGGACGGGAATTACTATCCGTCGCGGACTTGTATAAAAAAGGCTCCAATCATGGTTCGTTAGGAGCCGATTTGTCATGGATGAGCCTCATCCCGACCATGGATCATGCCAACAGATCGGTCGAAGACGGGGTTTGAATGTAAGGTGTTTAAGGACTGTCCGATCGGTGATACGACATCACATGCGCTTCTTGATGAAATCCATGATGATCTCTGCGGCACCATCGGTCCCGATCAGCCCTGTGTTGAGGGTCAGGTCGTAGTTTCCGACGGCTCCCCAGAGCTTCCCGGTGTACCTCTGATAGTACGTTGCCCTCTCGGAGTCGTTCTTGCGTATGCGCTCATACGCCTCTTTCTCCGATATGCCGTTCCTTTCGGCGGATCTCAGGATCCTCGCACCGATGGGGGCATGGATGAACACCCTGACGACGTTGTCCCTTCCTCCGAGGACATGGTCCGCGCATCTTCCGATGAATATGCAGGACCCTTTCGATGCGAGGTCAGTTATGATCTCGGATTGCGTTGCGAACAGAGGGTTGGCGGAAGGGATCCCCCAGTAGGAGAGGATGTTGCCGTCATTCTTCTCTTCCTTCTTCTCGACGTCCTTCTCGCTGAGGCCTGCTTTCTTGGCGGTCTCGCTGATGATCTGGTTGTCGTAGCAGGGGATTCCGAGGGCATCGGAGAGTATGCGGCCGACTTCGCGTCCGCCGCTTCCGTTCTCCCTTCCTATGGTTATGACAAGTTCACTCATGTGATGCACCCGCCTTTGCGTTGAGGATCTTGATGTGTCTGCGTTTCATCACGTGTCTGGCGATGGGCTGGGCTATCAGCATCTCTATCCAGAATGCGCAGAAGAAATTCTTGGGCCAGTTCTGGGGCCAGTCCAAGACCTGCTCGAAGCTGAGATGTCCCGACACCGCAGTGCCTACTATGGGGCCCACGGCGCTCATTATCGCGGACATCATGGTGACGCATACGATTATGTTCAGGGCGATCTTCGAATTGACGCTGTCCGAGGGCGGCGAATATCTGCTGACGACAGTGTTGGCGATCTTGCCTACGAGGAACGACATGAGCAGCATGACGACCACCCATACGAACGGCAGGCAGATCAGCGATTCCAACGGTGTTCCCGAATTGAAGCCGTTAACCCTCGATGTGTTTATCAGCACCATGAGGTAGGCTGTGATGCAGGCTATCACCCCTCCGTAGAGGAGTCCCTCCTTATCGTTCCAAGGGAGTCTTAACTCTTCCATAGTATCCTTCCGAACCAGAACCGCGAACTGTTTCCGGAAGTCCTCAACGGATCCCTTGTGTTTTACGAACGCCAGCTGGATTTGCTTGAAGCATCACGGCCAAAGTCGGTCGGTATAAAAAATTGACCTGACAGCGATAGTATCTGAAAAGAACTATGGAGTCCGAAATCGGACGAAGTGGTTGGGGCCGGTGGACGGGCCACCGGTCTCGGATCATTCTTTGATCCTGTTGAATGCCACAAGGACCGAGGCCAGCTTGGGGTTGTCGTGCAATCCGTAGTGGTTCCTGATCATCAGGTCGCAGGTGGGTGCGGGACTGCAG
Organism: uncultured Methanomassiliicoccales archaeon; assembly: GCA_934702355.1. Classification (GTDB taxonomy): domain Archaea; phylum Thermoplasmatota; class Thermoplasmata; order Methanomassiliicoccales; family Methanomethylophilaceae; genus Methanoprimaticola. The sequence goes on along the minus strand of CAKUXX010000001.1, from coordinate 184,063 downwards.
GATATGACGTCCTTGCATCCGTTGCTCTCGTTGAGCTCCGGGAACGACACGGGAGGCATGATGAACTCCTCTCCGCCGTCGGCCTTGACCGCAGGGAACAGTACGAATCCGTCGGAAAGCCATACGACATCGTCCCTGCCCTCGTACTTCTTGGCCGTGAACGGGAACACCTCCTCGCCCAGAAGCTCTCCGTCTCCGGATTCAAGGATGACGGTGGGTTCCGGCGGAGGTCTGAACCTGGGGTCCTTCACTATGCAAATCACGCTTTCGCGTTCCAATGCCTGGTTGAAGCCTTCGTTCCTCACCTCAATGTTTCCCATGGCGCGTACCTTGGCCTCTTCCTCTTTGAGTTGATCCAGTATATCCTTGTCAAGATAGAAGGCATGGATAACGCCTCTGAGGCCTCTGATGATCTCCAGCTGCTTGTCTCCAGGGGCATCTACATCGGCTGTCATGAACCTTATAAGTGTACAATATTCTATAAATATATTTGGTTATTTGAAATCCATTCCTTACGAATAACCGGGAATCTGGACATTATGGGTCTGGGTGGGCCACAACTGTCGATCCGATGGTGCTGGATGGGTCTGAATCATCATCGGTCATGCAAAAATGATGGATGTAGCAAGCATCCAATGGAAAAAGGGAAGGAAGGGGTTTCTCGGTTCCGACGGAACCGGTCATGCATCCAGGCGATTCCAGATCACCTGAGGCCGGCTTCGCTCTCATCGTTGATGAACTTGATGGAGCAGTCCCTCTTGAGTCCCAGGTCGCCTGCGACCTCGAGGGCCTTGATCATGCCTGCGGGGACGGGGCATGCGGTGTGGGGGACGGCATCGTTGGCGAGGTTATAGATCTCCGATTTGAGGAACTCCGCCTCGACCTCTGAATAGGGGCTCATAGGTTCGAGCTTCCAGGACATCTTCAGGATGTTGGGGCAGTCGCTCTTGATGGTGAGCTCTATCAGACCCATGTCGTTCTCTTTGGCGATGATGAGGGTCTTCATCTTGCAGACGCCGGCATCGACACAAACCATGCAATCAGTCATTGTCATCACTTCTCAGTCTGATCAAATTGTTTATTCCGGCCATGGAACGCACGTCCACGACTCCTATGACCGCGATGATACGGTTGTCAAGTTCGATCGGGGTGACGATGACCCTGATCCCCTTGTAAGGTCCGGAGGTGGCGATCTTCCTGATCGTGGTACCTTCGTTGAGGACCTCCTCCAGAACGGGTCCGGTGTAGGCGTTGTCTATGACGGCCCCGTTCTCTATCCTGATTCCCAGATTGTCCCTGCTCTTCGCGCAGACCGGTAGGCCTCCGACAAGATCGTGGATGGCGAATGCCAGAGAGATCAATTCGTTCCCGGTGCTCTTCTGAGACAGGATGTCCTTGAGCTCCCTGTTGAACTGCAGTCCGCCCATGATGGTCAGTCCTGCCACCACAGCCCCCATCTCGGCAGATTCCCGGGTCTGTCCGGTACCGATGATGATGACATCGTCGTTCTTGAGGTTGAACACGTTCCTTATCTTCGACTCGATGTCGCTGTCCACAGGGTACTCCGATCCCGGGAAGATGAGCTTCCCTCCGGAGTAGATGAGCGTCGTAGCTCCTGTAGCGCCGGATTTGATGGCCGCATCCCTCTCCTCGCATCCGAATTTCACGTTGCGGGCCATTCTCGGGACGCGCACCGCGCAGTCCTTGTCGCCGATCGTGATGTCGCTGATGGAGATGTCTGCGATATCCATGTTCACGGTCTTCTTGAAATCCATGCCCTTGTCGGTGAGGCATATACCGCCCTTTCCGATGGTGATCATGTTCTGATCCTGCATCATCGTGAGGATGGTCCTCGTGCTGCCTTCTCCGATTCCGAGTTTCTGAGAGAGTTTCTTCCTTCCTATGGGCTCCACCCCACTGAGACTCTCGAACGCCTTCCACACGTGGTAGTCGCTGAACTTGGGCGTGGGACCTCCCATTTTGGACTGACGGGAAATCATATGGTTGTATCATACATCCATATATTAACGGATACGGTCTATGTGCACGGTTTCACGGAACGGTCCGCCAATATACATATAATAATCTTAGACTGGTGCTCATCGGTGTTAACACCTCTTTCATACAGATGGTGTCGGATGTCGGGCTTCATGATGACGGGGGTGACGGGTATGCGGGAGAAAACACCCGGGTTCCGCGGTCATATCGTAATCGGCGATGTAGCATCTGGGGTACGGCTGCCGCCGATCCGGACTCAGATGCTGGAAAAAGGTCTGATGTGCATTTCCGTGCGTTCAGGCGGATGCATCGGTCCCATCCGTTGTTGAATCAGTATAGTATTTATTGGGATACCTGTTCGCAGCGTCATGGCTCATGAATCAGTAGATCTCCTGGTAATCGACAACGTATCGAAGTCGTTCGATGGACGCACTGTCCTCAAGGATGTCACTGACACCCTGTCCACAGGAGAGATCCTCGGACTCATAGGAAGGAGCGCCGCTGGAAAGAGCGTTCTGATCCACATGCTCAGAGGCAACGAAGAGTACCGCCCCGACAAGGGTCGCGTCATCTACAATGTCAACTACTGTCCCAAATGCGGGAACATCGACCTTCCTTACAAAGGCGTCTGCTGCTCGAAATGCGGCGGTGACACGGAGACGAAATCCGTTGATTTCTGGGCGCTGAAGGAGAACGACCCCGTAAGGGTCGCCGTCAAATCGAGGATCGCCATCATGTTCCAGAGGACATTCGCCCTCTTCGGAGACATGACCGTCATCGAGAACGTCATGGAGGCGATCCCTGAGGACGTCGAGGGCGATGCCCGCATCAGAAAGGCCATCGAGCTCCTCGAGATGGTCAACATGACCCACAGGACCACCCACATCGCAAGGGACCTGTCCGGAGGAGAGAAGCAGAGGGTCGTCATGGCCAGGCAGCTGGCCAAGGACCCGTTGTTCTTCCTGGCCGATGAGCCCACCGGTACGCTGGACCCCGTGACCGCCGAGACCGTCCACAAAGGTCTCATAGAGTATGTCCGCGGCAAGGGCATCTGCATGGTGTTCGCATCCCACTGGCCCGAGGCGATCGAGAGGATGGCCGACGAAGCGATCCTCCTGGACAACGGAGACGTCCGCCTGAAGGGCGAGCCGAAGAAGATCTGCGACGAGTTCATGAAGGACTACCACTTCGAGAAATCCGAGAAGAGCGAGGTCGGAGAGACGCTCATCTCGCTCAAGGATGCGAAGAAGCACTATTTCTCGGTCGTCAGAGGGGTCGTCAAGGCCGTCGACGGCGTCACGTTCGATATCAAGGAAGGGGAGATCTTCGCCCTCGTCGGTTATTCCGGTGCAGGCAAGACCACCACATCCAGGATGATCGCCGGTATGACACCCGGTACCGGAGGATCCGTGAAGATCAGGATCGGAGACGACTGGGTCGACATGTACGAGTCCGGATTCGCAGGAAAGGGAAGGGCGACGCCCTACATCGGATTCCTGCACCAGGAGTACACACTGTACCCCTTCGACACCATCCTCCAGAACCTCACCACATGCATCGGTATGAAGATGCCCGCCGAGCTCGCCAAGGTCAAGGCCATCCAGGTGCTCGAGAGCGTGGGATTCGAGAGGAAGAACATCGAGAAGATCCTGTACGCCTTCCCCGATTCGCTTTCCGTCGGAGAGTGTCAGAGGATCGCGTTCGCACAGGTCCTGATCAAGGAGCCCCGTATCATCGTCCTCGACGAGCCCACCGGTACGATGGACCCGATCACCAAGGTCATCATCGCTAAATCCGTCATACGCGCCAGGGACACACTTGGGGAGACGTTCATCATCGTCAGTCACGACATGGACTTCATCCTCAACTGCGCCGACAGGGCCGCCTTCATGAAGGGAGGAAAGGTCGAGGCGATCGGAAACCCCGAGGACGTGCTCAAGGAGTTCTCCAAAGAGCCTGTTCCCGAAGGTGAATCCCAATGAAGCAGAAGATGGGGAGGCATCTCAGTTTCGTCGAGTGCAGGGAGTCCATGGGGCTCGGCGTCGGCGGAGGTCTGGCCCAGAGGGCGACCATATCCGAGTCCGGAAGGGACGTCGTGGCGGTCGCCATGGGGCCCGGACGCAGACACATCACCAAGCCCGTATGCGAGATCACCTACGCTCTCAGGGAAGAGGGCATCGACACCAGCGTCATGGTCCTGGATGCCGGATCGGGAGTACCCGCCGACGCACCGGACATGACCACGGGATCGTACTTCGGACTGGACCCCATCGAGGTGGAGAGGATACAGCAGTACAAGGTCGCGCTCATCCACTTGGGCAACGTGCGCATGCACATCATCTACAAGGCGAGGCTCATCCTCAGGAACGTGGACATACCCGCCATAGTCGTGTCGCAGTGCCCCGTGGACTTCGAGGATTTCGCGGCCATCGGCGTCAAGACAAGGACCGTCATGCCGCCGGATGACAAGATACAGACCAAGGGCGAGATCGTTGAGATCGTCACAGGGGTCGTAAGGGGAGTGACCACACCCCAGGACAAGCTCGACGAGATCGTGTCCAAGGTACAGTCGATGCTGCCGGAGGTACGCAGATGATAGTCACCGTCAACGGTGTTGAGAAGAAGTTCAGGGCCGGTGCGACGCTCAAGACGGTCATCGCCGGCGAACCGTATGTGAAAGGTACCAAGGTCGCGGTGCACATCTCCGAGGAGAAGGCGGTCACCGAGACAAGGGATTTCGAGATCGTCACCGAGAGCGGCTCGATGGTCGTGCACCTCAACGATTCTCCCGAGGCGGAGATGTGGAGGACCGAGATCGTCTCCGCGATGGGGGGCGTCAGCACAAGGTGGGTCACCCACAACGTCGTGGCGTTCGGATCGTTCCCCACGGACATCGAGGTGGACAGGTCGGAATACAGGTACAGGATGTACGACTGCTTCCTCGCCCTCGGAGGATTCGACAACCACACCACCTACATGATGGTGGCCAGGGACAACCATGTCGGAAGCTACGGTGCAGGATACGGCCTCATCGGAAGGATAACGGTCGGAAGGCACAACATCGACCGCATCAGAGAGGGCGACAAGATTCTGTCCGTCCGTCCGCTCATGTCCGAGACCAGCAGGTCCAACATCATCATAACCGACGACATGGCCTTCAAGCTGGAGGACGGCTACAGGGTCGAGACCGGTCTCAGGATCGAACTGGACAAGGTTTCCGTGGAATCCGCAGAGCATGTTCTCATCCTGTCATCCGGCGGGGCGATGAACATCTCCCAGGACACCGGAAGCTTCCTCGCATGCACGGACGATATGGACGTATCGATCCCGGACGAGGATCACGGCGTCAGGGATGTCGGTGTGGTCACGGTGAGGAACGGCGGCGTCGGAGAGGGCAGGCTCTACATCTACAAGGAGCGCAGGCCCGTATCCCCCGTACACAACGTGGCCGGAAAGGTCGTGTCCGGAAGGGCACTCCTCAGCAACATCGACGAGGGATCCAAGGTCACGGTCGTGACGGATCCGCCGAGGGCGCTCTCCGTCGGTATGACGCAGGCCGCAGGCGCGGAATTCCTCGCCAAGGCGGGCATAAAGCAGGTCCGCACGGGGGACACATCCGACGATGCGATCATCGCGGAGCAGACGCCCGAGCATACGATCACCGCTCTGGAGAAGGGCGAGGTGGAGACGTTCGGAGTCCCCAAGGACAGGGTGTTCAAGATCAAGCTGTCCGACAAGGACCCCGTCTCATTGCATTATTTCAAGAAGGTCACGGGACTCAGCCACAAGCCCGTGGGCATCCTGAAGGTCCAGTTCACATTCGAGGGCCTCCCGATGGTCACATTCTACGGCGACGAGGTCAGGGGCAAGAACCTGTACCCGCAGGACCCGTTCAAGAAGGTCAAACGCGGGGACATCGGTGTCACGAACCAGGCCAGGCCGCATCACGGACTGGTCGGTATAAGGTTGCAGGACAGCAAGGAGTTCGGGCCCACAGGCGAGGAGCCCTACGGTACGAACATAGTCGGAAGGTTCACCGACGACCTCGACAGGCTTTTGAAAGATCTGAGCGAGGAGGACACGGTGTACATCACGGAGGAGGACCTATGAGCGAGAAGAGAGAGACAAGACTGTTCATGATCTCCCCCAGATCGATGCTCACGCCGGACCAGCTGTGCCGTATGGTTCACGCTTTCGGTGAATCTGCCATCGTCAAGGAGACATGCTACGGGTGCCTGGTAGAGGCGCCCAGGGACACCGTCAGGGAGATCCTGTCGAAGGTCAGGGAGAAGTACCCCTACGAGGTGTTCTCGAAGGTCAGGGCGTACCCTTGCAGCGACCCTCGCAGATGCAGGGCGCAGCACGGCACCAGGCCCGGCTATGCACAGCTGGAGGAGGAGTGGGCACTGCTGTCCAGCATCCAGTATGCATTGGAGAAGGTGGATGAGGGCGCTAAATCCGTGCCCGGAGACCAGAAGAAACGCATTTCGGTAAACGATTTCAAGAAGATATGCGAGGTGCACTGATGAAGGTCTTCATAGATCCGCCGAACAGCCTCGTGCTGTTCGATCTTGTAGAGAGGTTCGGTCACGAGCCCCTGAGCGCGATGGCGGCCATCCAAGAGAAGGTAGACAACCTGGAGGTCGACATGCCGCCGATGAACATCACACTTGACGACGTTGTCAAGGGACTGAAGTACGCGGGTGTGGAGGTGCCGTCGGGAGTCAGGGGGAGGCTCGCAGTCTGGGGTCCGCTCATAGAGCAGGCCGATGCGGCCATCATCATGGACGACTGCCCCTACTCCTTCGGATGCGTCGGATGCGACAGGTCCAACCTCATGGTCCGCTACCTCATCAAAAGGCGCGGGATCCCGGTGCTCCACACCTCGTACCCCGAGGATGACGAGCAGGCGGTCAACTTCGTCGCGCAGACAAAGGAGTTCCTGGAGGGATTGGAATGACGATCAAGATAGCGCAGCTATCATGCGGAACGGAATACAGCAGCGTGCAGTACGAGATCGAGAAGGCCGCCAGGTCCGTGGGGGCCAGGATAGTCTATCCGGATGTCTCCGCCGCCGACATAGACGAGGCGGTCAAGAGGTTCGGATTCTCGCCCAGGTCGCCCCAGCTCAAGCTGATGATCGCAAGGGCCGTCCAGCTCGCCGACGAGAAGTACGACGCGGATGCGGTCTTCATCACCACCTGCTTCAGGTGCGCCGAGGCGGCATTGGTCAGGAACGAGCTCAGGAGGTTCATCCAGGAGCACACGAGGCTTCCTGTCGTCACATACTCGTTCACCGAGAGGCTCAAGGCATCCCAGCTCCTCACGAGGATGGAGGCCCTGGTCACCATCGTCACCAGGAAGGAGCTCCTCGCAAGGGAGAGGCAGACCGGCATCACAGCCGGACTCGACTCCGGATCGTCGACCACCAAGGCCGTCATCATGGAGAACAACAAGATCATAGGAAAGGACTGGACGCCGTCCGGGGATGTCGTGGCATCCGCCACGCAGGTGCTCGAGAACGCCATGAAGATGGCCGGTGTCGAGTTGAAAGATATCGAGGCCATGGGAACCACCGGATACGGAAGGTTCACCCTCGGCGACCACTTCAACGCCAAGCTGGTCCAGGAGGAGCTCACCGTGAACTCCAAGGGCGCTGTCTGGCTTGCCGACAGGCAGAGGGGAGAGGCCACCATCATCGATATCGGAGGTATGGACAACAAGGCCATCACCGTCCGCGACGGTGTCCCGGACAACTTCACCATGGGCGGTATCTGCGCCGGAGCCTCCGGAAGGTTCCTCGAGATGACTGCTAAGAGGCTCAAGATCGACGTCACCGAACTGGGTGCGCTGGCCGACAAAGGGAATTGGAGGAACGCCAAGATGAACTCGTACTGTTCCGTCTTCGGTATCCAGGATCTGGTCACCACGCTCGGAGAGGGTAAGACATTCGAGGATGTCGCGGCAGCCGCATGCCACTCCGTCGCGGAGCAGGTCTACGAGCAGCAGCTCCAGGAGATCGATGTAAGGCATCCGATCATCCAGGTCGGAGGTACATCATTGATCTCCGGTCTCGTGAGACAGGTCGGAGAGGTCCTCGGAGAGAAGCCCATCGTACCGCCTGACTCCCAGTACATCGGGGCCGTCGGCGGCGCGCTGCTGAGCTCGGGACTCCTGTGAGGCGTTCAGATGGAAGTGGAAGTTGTGGGCACAGATCCCTTCGGGGACCAGGCCTACGTACAGCTGTTCAGCGACATCATGAACGACCTGGACAAGGCGGTCATGATCGACAGGGCGAAGCTCGTGCTCGACCCCGCCACCCCGCTGTTCGTCTTCTCGCTGGTCCTGAAGGCCGAACCCGCTCCCAAGAGCATCGCCGACGTCGCCACCGTCAGGGAGGAGAACGGCAACGTTCACCTCACCATCACGCAGGAGCGCTACGCTCCCGAGATCCTGAGCGCCCTCTGGGCCCGCTACGGGAGGAAGGATGTCATCCAGCAGACGAGGTTCGACCTCGATGTGAACGGAGCATCCGAGTCCGATATGGCGAGCCTGCTGGTGTCCAACGGAGAGGACGACAGGAGGGAGATCATGGCGGCCATCTGGCGTACCATGCCCGAGGGGATCAAGAACAGGAAGTCCCTGGTGTCTGGCAGCGTGATAACTGTGGTGGCCACGGAGGAGGTCCTCCTTCCCGAGATGATATCGAAGGGCGAGGAGGTCCACAAGAGCATGGGAGGTGTGATCGATGTATGAGGTCCTGATGTATGACGGCGGAGTGTACCGCTCCGACGAGCTGTTCGAGATCATCGAGGATGTGGGAGGAGTCGTCCTCCAGAAGAACCGCAGCGCACAGATGCTGACGGTCACCATGTCCGTGCCCGAAGAGGACCGCGCCGCCATAGAGCATGTCTGCACGGACATAGGCGGACAGGTCAGGGAGGTCCCGCTCGCAGGCATGGAGATCGCGGTGGTAGGCCCCACTCTGGGACGCCATCACATGCCGCACCCCATCTGCGACATCGCGGAGGAGCTCAGGCGCTACGGTGCGATCACCGTCGTCATGGGACTGGCGAGGGGCCGCGGAAAGGCGACAGCCCAGATATCCATGACCGAGAGGATGATCCTCGACGAGTACGATGCGGTCGTGTTCATGCTCGGGAACTTCAAGCCCTGTGTGGAGAAGAAGGCCGAGCTCATGCAGGACATCCACGTCCCGACCGTTCTGGTCACCGGACCGGTGCCCGAGGGCATCGACGGCACATGCGATGCCATCGTCTCCGGAATCGGAAGGAAGATGGCCAGGATGAGGACGCCTCCGGAGAGGGCGAAGCTCGAGGAGGTCGCAGACACCTTGGAGAAGGTCCTGAAGGAGAAGAAGCGCATCCTCGAGGAGGATCCGCTCTATGTGCATCCTGCCGAGGTCAAGACCGTGCTGGAGGAGTACGAACCTATCAACATGTGTCTCAGGCCTGCGCCGATGGTCCTCCATCTGGACGGTATCAGGGTGAAGATACCCTATCAGGAGCATGCCGAGTACCTCGGAAACGTCATGATCTACGGAAGGCCGCTGGGCGAGATCGCCACGATAGAGCCGTCGAAGATTGATGACAGCAGTGTGATCATTCGCATCAAGACCCGTTCGCAGGTCGAGGCGGAGGATTCGCAGAGAACGGGTTGATCCCGGACAAGGCCCGAGCGGGTCCCGGAGATGTTCCGGGGTCCGTTCACGGCCACTTTTCTTTTCACAGTATCAAATCGAACAATCTGCAGAACTTATGTTTCTGACATATGTTCTGCTCTCGAACTTATGTTTTCAACTTAAGTAGATAACTTAAGTTATTAACTTATGTCACGAACATAAGTTTAAACATATGTCTTGTGATATCCATACGATCACATGGCAATCCCGGTCAATGTAACCGACCTCATCTATGGTCAGCGGGTTGAAGGCCCCAGGCTGGAGTTCAAGAAAGGATGGAATCTCGAGAGGATACTCCATACGGTCTGCGCATTCGCCAACGATATCGATGATTGGGGCGGAGGATACATCGTCGTCGGGGTGGACATGGAGTCCGGCCATCCCATGATAGTAGGATTGGATCCCGAGAAGATAGACGATATGGAGAAGGAACTCGTCGGCATGGGGAATCTTCTGGAGCCGCGCTACATGCCTGCGGTGGAGATATCAGAGATCGACGGTAAGTCCATATTGACCATCTGGGTGACCACGGGCGACCGCCGCCCATATTCATGTCCCGTGGCATATTCCAAAGGGACGAAGTCGGGCGAGAGGGCGTACTATATACGCAAGATGTCCAGCACCGTACGTGCCAATCGTGATGACGAGCGCAGACTCTTCGAGGTGTCGCGTGTGAAATCCTTTGACATGTGCATAAACTATGACGCATCGGTCGGGGATCTGAGGCAGCCGCGTATACAGGATTATCTCTATCGCGTGAAGAGTTCGTTGTATCAGAGATCCCTGACCCTGCCGCTGGACCGTCTTTGTAAGGATATGAGGATAGTCAAGGGGCCGAATGAGGACCTAAGACCGTTGAACATCGGCGTGATGTTCTTCACGGACCATCCGGAGGAGTACATAACGGGATGCTACACTGATGTCGTGTACAAACCCATACCCACGGGCGAAGGGATGGAGGAATACCGCATCACAGGGCCTCTGGACATCCAGATAATCAATGCCATGTCGATAATATCGAGGTACATCGGAGAGAAGGTGTACAAATCCGATACTCGTCTCGAGGCCACGCGCGTGAGCAGTTATCCGATGAAGGCTGTGAGGGAGCTGTTGGTGAACGCCGTCTACCACAAGAGCTACGAGATTATGGAGCCGGTGAGGGTGACGATAACGCCCACATCGATAGAGTTCCTGAACTATCCCGGGCCGAGCATCAGCATCTCCGATGAGGAGCTGAGCAGGAATCAGCTCACTGTAGGGGTGTACAGGAACATACGCGTTGGAGAGTATCTGAAGGAACTGGAGTTTGCGGAATCACGGTTCACAGGGATCCCCGAGGTCGTAAGGTCACTCGAGGAGAACGGGTCACCTCAGCTGAAGATCGTCACCGATCCCGGAAGGACATATTTCAAGGCCGTGCTGGGGATACATCCGGATTTCATGAAGACGGTCCCGTATTCCGAGGACATGTCCCTTGAAGACAGGGTCCTGTCGCTTCTGTCCGTGAACGGGTGCATGAGGATGATCGACATCTCCACCGGCCTGGGGTACAAAGGGATAAACAGGACCGTGAAGGCCGCGGTGGACAGGCTGATGGAACAGGGAAGGGTCGGGTATCTGTATCCGGATTCCCCGCGCAGTCCCAAGCAGAGGATATGCCTCTCATCCCGTTACGGCCAGTGATGCTATCTGTACAATCTGCCAGACGTTTTCGCGACAATGAGAAAATCTCATTAATTCTCATTTCTTTTCCGTGCGGGAAACCATTATAACGCATGATGACCTGCTCGTTTCCAGTGCATAGCGACCGCTCTTCAGGGGCGGAGGTGTAACACATGAAATGCAACTGTGAATGCAACAAGATCACGTCCGACATCGTCGAGCATGTCAGGTCCCTCATCGGAGGTGCCAAGTTCGTCGAGGCAGACGGAAAGTACGTTCTGAAGCCCGCCAACAACGAGGACCTCGCAAAGGCCATCTCCGTCCTCACCGAGAACGGTGTGTCCGTGTCCCCCATGTGCAAGAAGGGAACCCACGGCGAGGGAGAAGTCCTCGTCGACGTCTCCGAGATGGCATCCATCGTCAACCTCGACAAGGAGAACATGACCATCAGGGTCCAGGCCGGATGCAAGATCAAGGCCATCAGGAACGCCGTCGCCGATGCTGGATTCACACTCGGTGTCTACCCCGCCGGAGAGGACCCCACCGTCGAGGATTGGGTCTACGTCGAGGAGGCAGGCATCGGATCCTTCAAGTACGGTACCGTGAAGGACTCCGTCGAGAACATCATCGCCGTCGCAGCCGACGGATCCGTCCTCGAGACCGGATACGACAACATCGGATACTACATGTCCGGACTCAACATGATCCAGACCCTCGCCGCCTCCGGCGGAAGGATCGGAATCATCACCGAGGTCACATTCAAGCTCCACCCCGCAGGCGTCACCAAGGCCGCGGCATACGATCTGCCCGGCAGCGACAAGATGCAGGAGGTCTTCCAGAAGATCGCCCAGAGCCCCTCTGTCAAGCCCCTTCAGATTTCGTTCAACACCAACACCGCGGTCATCGCCTTCCAGGGAGCCGAGGAGTTCGTAGACCTGGACCTGGCCATGCTCGACGAGATGATGACCGAGGCCGGAGCCACGAAGCTCGGCGACGATGTCGTCCACGAGAAGTTCGACAACATCGAGACCGGAAAGTGCGTCTGCCCCACCGCCCCGACCATGTACATCCCTCTGAGGAACATGTCCGCATTCGTCGAGGCATGCAAGGGAATCGCATCCTTCACCATCGCAGGAAACGTCCCCGACCGCAGCACCGTCGCAGTGAAGCTCTTCGAGGGCTCCGATGCCGACCTCGAGGCTGCTGCAGACAAAGCGGAGGAGCTCGAGGGAAGGGCCGGAACAAGGTGCCCCAGCAAGTACAGGGACGAGCCCACCAAGAAGTTCGTCAAGAGGATCGAGAGCGCATTCAAGGGTGCAGAGGTCGAGGAGGTCAAGCTCACCAGGACCGTCACCCCCGCCATCATCGACCAGCTCAGGGAGATCGTCGGAAAGGACAACGTCAGCGTCAGCGGAATGGACCGCGTCTTGTACAGCCACGACATGGCCCCCCTCCCGAAGGAGGCAGGTCTCGCATTCAAGAACGTCCCCGATGTCGTCGTCAGGCCCCAGACAGTTCTCCAGATCTCCAAGGTCATGGAGCTCGCTTACAAGCACGGTATCCCCGTCACGCCCAGAGGCAACGCCTCCTGGGGACTCGGAGGATGTATGCCCACCAACGCCGGTATCCTTCTCGACATGTCCTCCAAGATGAGGAACGTCGTCAAGATCGACAAGGAGAACCTCACAGTCAAGGTCCAGGGAGGATGCACATGGAAGAACCTCCTCGAGGCCTGCATGAAAGAGGGATACATCATCGGATCGTACCCCTCGTCCTTCCCGTCCGGAACCATCGGAGCATGGTACTCCACCAACGGTATGGGAATCGGTTCCTATAAGTACGGATCCGCCAGGGAGAACGTCATCAGCGCCGAGATCGTCGTCGACGACGGTTCCATCGTCACCACCGGATTCAAGGACACCGGATCGTACAGGGCCTCTTTCAACCTGAACCAGTTCTTCTCCGGTGCCGAGGGTATCCTCGGTATCATCGGAACCATGACCTTCAGGATCTACCCTATGGGACAGGTCAGGTGCCTCGCATACGAGTTCGATGCACTGAAGGACATGAACCAGCCCATCCAGGACCTCGTGGACCACCCGTCCGCCAGGCCCCTGCACGTTGCTTGGTCCGACTACCTCCACTTCGCCAACCAGAAGAGGGCCGGATGCCACGCACCCGATGTGTCCAACCTCTGGCTCGTCACCCTCCAGGGAGACGAGAAGCACAACGACCTCGAGGAGGCCGTGATCGACGCCATCGCCGAGAAGTCCGGCGGAAGGAAGATCGCCTCCGAGATCGCCGAGCACGAGTGGGAGGAGAGGTGCTACGAGTTCAGGGCCAGGAAGGTCGGAGTAGGAGAGATCCCCGGAGAGGTCATCGTTCCAACGAGGGCCTGGGGAGAGTTCACCGACACCTGCTACAACGGATTCGAAGAGATGAAGATGGAGGCAGGAGGAGTCATCGGAGTCCTCGTCGACAGGAACACAGCCCTGTTCATGCCCTACTACTTCAAGGACGACGAGCTCCTGACCGGAATGCTCTCCTTCGGATTCAACTTCTACCTCGGAGACAAGGCGGCCAACTTCGGAGGAAGGACCACCGGATTCGGAGTCTTCTTCGCATGGAACATGGATGTCATCCACAACTCCGCCACCGCTTCCATGGCCAGGGAGCTCAAGACCGTCCTCGATCCCCGCGATGTCGTCAGCCCCGGACACGTTGTCTGCGGTATGACAAGGTTCGGAGTCGACATGAACAAGGGACTCATGTCCATGGGCAGTGCTCTCATCCAGATCATGAAGAAGGTCATGCCTTCCGACAAGACCTTCGCCAAGAACCTCGAGAGGTTCAGATACGACGACCTCGAGGAGATGAAGGTCCTGGACCGCGTCCACAAGCTGGGCGACGGAACCCAGTGAGTTCTTGTAAAACACATTCCCGCGCCCCTTCGGGGACGCGGGGTCTTTTCTATTATCGTACAGGGAACGAATGGTTCAGAAGTCAGCCTTCAGTTCGATGTCCCTGTACGGATCCAATTCGTCGATGAATGCAGCCGCGAAGAGCGGATAATGTTCGCATTCCTCATCGCTATGGATGTTGCAGTTCTCGAACTTCATCTTCCTGGTGATTTCAGGATAGACGCGGTCGACCTTTCTCAGCGACGATGCCGAGCGGTCTTTGCCGGATTTGACCTCTATCGCTGTTATGTCATCTCCCAGGGCGATGACGAAGTCGATCTCCAATCTGTCCGATCCTTTGTTCCTGCTGAGATAGCATGTCCTGTAGCCGGCCTTGGTCAGGCATTCGGCCACCTCATTCTCGATTATGGCACCGATGCGGATGTCGTCTTTCCCGTTGAGGAGGTTGATTATCGTGTTCCTGCCATACATCCCCATCAGGAGTCCCGTGTCCGACATGTATACCTTGAACTGCTTGAGATTGAGGAACGACTCCAACGGTTTTTCAGGCGATGTGAGGGCATAGCACCACGTCCCGATACCTGCGCGTTCGATCCATGAGAGGCTATCGGAGTAGAATGATGCGGCTTTACGTGATTCAAGGCCGTTGTCGACGCGTGTGTACATGAATTTCTTGTTGGACTGAGCAAGCTGGGATGGGACGGACCTCAGACATGCTTCGATCCTGATCCTGTTGCTGCCGGAATTGTATTTTCCGACGTCGTTGTACATGGACTGCATTATCTGTTCGGAGATTCCGCGGGAAACGTCGTAGTTCTTGGTATCCACGAAGGCGACTACGGATTCGGGCATGCCACCGACGATCATGAAATCTATGAATCTGGACTCAATGGCCTTTAGGAATCCCTCGTCTATCGGCCTGCATTCGCGTATGGATCCGCGGATATCGGTTATCACATCCTCAGGGACCTTGAGTGCCCAAAGGAATTCCTCGAAATCCAACGATCTCATGATCATGGTCTCCTCGTATCCAACAGGTATGATGGTCCTGGAATCATCGGATGCGACATCGATGAGGGATCCGGAGGCGATCACATCGAATCTTCCGTCCTCTGTGAAGAACTTCAAAGCGGTACGTGCGCGGGGACACTCCTGTATCTCATCGAAGAAGATCAGTGTCGATCCCGGAACCAGGTTCTCGGCACCGAACCTCACAGATAGTAGCGACACCAGGGTATCGCAGTTCAGACTTCCTTTGAAATCGTTGATAGCATCGCTCTGTTCGGAGAAGTTGACCTCTATGAGATGTTCGTAATTCCTTTTTCCGAACTCTCTGATGATGTACGTTTTACCGACTTGACGCTGGCCTTTGATCAGGAGGCTCTTGTGCTTCCTTTCCTTCCATTCCATCAGATCGGAGTAGATCTTCCTCCTGAGAACAATATCCGACATGGCAACGGTACCTCCCGGTATCGCATATGCTATCTCCTTACGAGTATTACAACTTTTCCCGATGGAAAAGTTGTGAAAACGAAACAAATTCTATGGGAAAAGTTGTGAAAACGAAACAAATCCCATGGGAAAAGTTGTGGGACAGATTGTCGTGCTTCAGGGTCTGAGGGATGTTATCGGAACGACCATGACGCCGTCGGGTCTGGTGTATGCAAACGTGGTCATGCCGCATACGACGATCAGATTCTTCGGCGCCATTCCTTCTCCTTCGAAGAGATCTTTCATCTTCAACAGTGATTCGGCTGCCGAATCCACCTGTCCGAATCCCAGTTTGATCTCTATGGCGGACCATGAACTGTCAGGAGACTCGATCACCGCATCTATCTCCCGTCCGCGACCGTCCCTGTAATGGAACAGTTTGCATCCGATGCTTTCGGCGTAGATCCTGAGATCATGTTCACAGAGGGCCTCGAACAGGAGGCCGAATGTATTGAGATCTGAAATGAGCCTCTCTCTGTTCAACCCTAGTAGTGCGGCAGAGAGCGATACATCCGCCAGATGTCTCTTCGGGACTTTGCCGATCCTCCAATCGGAACGGATATTGGGTCTGAAGCATGGGGTATCATCTATGAGATGTATCCTGTTAAGGCAGTCATGGTAGTCATTGTATGTAGTGACGGCTATGGATTCATCCTCATGTTCCTTCATATCGTTGAGGATGCGTGAATTGGTCGCCAATGTGCTCTCATTCCTTGCCAGAGCTTTGAGCATCAATGTCATCTTCGTCCGATTCAGGTTCCTCCCGTCCAGAGTGCAGGAGTCCTCGACGGCGTCATTCACATACGCCGAGGGTATTATTCCGTAGTTGTCAGGGGTTGAATCGATCGAGGAAGGCCATCCGCCTCTGATGATCAGGTCTGCCAATCTTTCTAACTGTACATCACCGCATCTGACCGTGTCCAATTTCCCGTTCAGAATGGATTGAAGAGAAATCGAACCGTCTGAATCACCCATCTCGAACAGGGTCATCGTATCCATCATGATCCTGCCTATGCGTCCCGTGCCACTGTGCATATATCCTTCTCTTTTCGGTACTGACGATCCTGTCAGAACGAATGAGCCTTTGGAAGCATGATCATCGATGTAATTGCGAACATCATCCCACAGCGACGGATATTCCTGCCATTCATCGATTAGGCGGGGCTTCTCCCCATTGAGGGCGGATGATGGATCCGCACGGACAAGGTCTATGTTTCTTACGATGCCGTTGGATCCCGTGATCATTATTTCGCTGTTGCATATGTTGCGTGCGCACCATGTCTTTCCGGACCATTTCGGCCCTTCTATGTTGACCGCACCGAAGACCTGCATCATCCGATTCAGCCTGGATTCGATCAACCTATTGCGATATCCGTCGGGAGTCAGGGTCATATGTGGATATGAATCCGTTGATGTATAAGGATTTCCAAATAGTAACTAGCAGGAAATCCTGATGGAATGTAGAAGGATTTCCTTATAGTTTGTTCAAAGTACATTATTAGGGCGCATCTTGTTCCGCTATTCACGCAAGACAATCAGTCCTTGAGGAATCTCCTGTTCATCTCCTCCACATCTACCTTGGGTATCTTGGGGACTTCGGGTTCCTCGATGAAGGACGGTCCATACAGAGGGAGGTGTATGACGCCGTTCGCGTCGGTCATGACGTTGTTGTTGCAGACCTTCATGCCCAGGCGGTTACGGTTCTTCTCCGACAGGAGTGTGTTGAGCGATCTGGACCTCTTATGCTTCCCGGATTTGATCTCGGCTATGCAGACCTTGCCATGGTACTTCAGGACGAAATCGACCTCAAGCGTGCTGTCCTTCTTCGCATAGTAATACAGAGGATATCCCTTGGATGCCAAGGCATCTGCAGTGGCATTCTCCATGAGCATTCCGTTGTTGGTGAAAGGGTCACCGGTCACAACCTCCTGCACATCCCTGTATCCGCAGAGAGACATCAGGATGCCCGTGTCGCAAAGATACATCTTGAATGCATCCCCGTCTATGTTGTTGTCCAACGGCGGATCCACAGAGAGCAGGTTTCTGCATCTGAGGACTATGCCTGCATTCTCGAGCCATTCCAATGCCGTACCATATTCGCGCACGCCTGTACCCTTCTTCTTCTCGATATCGAAATATTGGAACGACCTGTTGCCCCCTGCGAGCTGAGAAGGAATCGATCTGAGACAGACCTGTATGCGCATGATATCGCTCTTTGAAGAATACTTTCCTGCGTCGAGCCTGATGATGTCCACGATCTCGTCGAGGCGTTTGACCGCTTCCGAATAATCCTCTGTCTCTGAATAGGCCCTTACTGCGGCCGGCATCCCTCCGACGACAAGATATCTTCTGAAAAGGTCGGTCAGCATCTTGTGATAGTATTGGTCGATCTCCGTTCCGTTCCTAACGGATTCTTTCGCATCCGATATCAGATCGTGGTTGACACCCATGGCCCATAGGAACTCCTCGAAATCCATGGGATACATCCTTCTTATGGAGGCGTATCCCATAGGGGATACTCTGTGTTCGTCCTGATCATCAGCCTTTTTCTTGGATTCGAGGGTCACTCCGAGGAACGATCCTGTTGCTATGATGTCGAAGCGGTCTTTGGAAGATAGTGGCTTGAGGGAGTAGTATGCATCATCGCATTCCTGTATCTCATCCAATATCAGCAACGTCCTGCCCTTTGAAGGTAAATTCTTTGAGACGGTGATCCTGTCTGTGAGCATATCCGCATCAAGATCGCCTTGGAAAAGCAGCCTATCGCCCGGGTTGTCAGCGAAGTTGAGATAGACGGTGTTCTCATATTCTCTGTCGCCGAACTCTTTGACGATGAAGGTCTTGCCGACCTGACGGCATCCCAGAAGAATCATGGGTTTCCTGTCAGGGTCTTCTTTCCATCTGAGCAGGTCGGCATAGATCTTGCGCTCCATGCATCTTTTATCGCCATTCAGATATATTACTATTTTTAACTAGGGTATTTGCAGTAAAATCACTGCAAATACCCCACTTAAAAGTAGTGAGATGACAAGACGTTCCAAGCGCGGACCGAAATCCGCAATCAGGTCTCAGAGGATATCCAAGACGTCGCCAGCGAATTCGAGAACAGGGATATCCCCGCAGCTTGCCCACATCTCCTTCGAACCGGAGCCCGTGAGCACGCCTGCGAACTTTGCGCCCGCTTTCGATGCGGACTGCCAATCAGTGATGTTGTCGCCTATGTACAGGATCTCGTCGGGTTCGACACCCAGCTCCTTCGCGAAGTCGGTCATCGCCTTGGGGGAGGGCTTGGCATCATCGTAGCAGGTATGGTCTCTGCCCATGACAACATCGAATTCCGGGAACAGCGGACCGAGCGCCTTTGTGGCGTATTCGAGGCTGCCCCTTGTAAGCAGCCCCACTTTGAGTCCTCTGTCCTTGAGCATCTTCAGGCATTCGGCCGATCCGGGGTACGGGCGGGCCTCGTCCACGAATTCGCATTCGCATTCGGTGCACCGGTCGTCTATCTCCTTATCGACGGATGGGAACTCGTCTCCGCGTCCGTGGGCATCCAGCCAATCCCTGATAGGATATCTGGGGCGTTTGACGTACTTCCCGAAGTCGATGTCATCGAACGGGATGCCGTGTTCCAGGCAGACCCTGCGGTCGCACTCGTTGAGCTTCGCATAGTCCACATGGGTGTGCATGAATGTTCCGTCAAGATCGAATCCGACGGCCTTGATGTTCCCTCCGGACATCAGATCCCTCTGGGAGGCCAGTTACCCCAGAGCCTCGGCCCTTCCCTCTCGGGGTCCATCGTGCTGACCTCGAGTCCGGGGACGACCATCCTAACAGTTGGGACCCCGAGTTCGGGACGGGTGATGTCGCATGCTATGACGCTCTGGAATCCCGTGTCCATGAGGTGCTTGAGGACAACCTCGATGTCATCGAGGACATACGGGGTGGATTCGTCTTTGTAATCGGAGAGGTGGATCTTCCTCTGATTCTCTCCGAACCACATGTGGTTGACCTCTTTGATCTTCTGATACCCCATATCCTGGGCGACCTTCTGCAGCTGGGCGTTGATCTTGGCGCCGTGCTTGTGGGTTGCCCTGCTCTGGGCGACCTCCGTTATGGCCCTTATCGCGGCTATCTCCGGATTGAGATGGGTTCCGACGCCTATGGTCAGGAGCTCGGGGTCCTGTGTGACCGTGTCATCCGCAGCGGCTCCGATCGTAGGTATCCCTATGTCGCTGGTGAGGTCCTTGAGGTGGATGTCGATACCCTGTTCTGCGAATTTGGCCAGGAGTTTTCCGGGAACGGAGTCCTCGTCATCGATGATGACATCCGCATTGGTCATGTCCCTGTACTCGCAGATGGACCAGGCATCCCTCTCGATGTCCTCGAACAGTGCATGGAGGATGGCCTCCTCCATGGTGTTCCCGGACGCTATGCCGTTGGTGTGGAATTTGAAAAGCTGATAGTCCCCGTCCGGATAATATGGATAGAATACGGCGCATGCCGGGACCCATATGGGGCATCCGCGGAACATCTCGAATCCCTCCGTCCAGGCGATCGTCTCGTCCATGTACCTGTCCTGGACAGGAAGCGGGAGGATGAGGTCGCGGGGATCGACCGTCATCATCACGTCGCATGCCTGGGCATATGTGCCGTATACGATCTCATCGCTGTCCCTCTGTTCGGCGCTGTACCTCTCCAGAGATTCCATGACGGCGGATGCGAGAGCCTGCTCCCTGGTGGCGCCTTTCCCGTTGTAGAATTTGGGTTTTCCGAGTGCGGTCTCGTCCCTCTCCACGGAGAACACGGGGATGCCGACGTTGTCCTTGCCGGTTATGTCCTCGGGCTCCTCCAGACCTGCGGTCTTCAGGAGCGGGAGCACCTTCTTCAGGGTCTCCTCCGGAGGCATTATCCTTATTCCTGTGTCGGGCGAGCATTTGGGACAGCGATCGAGCATCATGCGTTTCCACTCCGGTTCCCGTTCAATATGATGATAGGGGTCAGGTGATGGTAGTAGCCCCCTTTCTGTTTCAGGTGGCATTCAACTAATGCGTCCTACCCACGGGTCCCGGGCAGGTCTTCCCCGTTGTGCGGACTTGCTCCGATGGGGGGTCGCCGTTTCACCAAATCTCCGGGAGCGTCACCGCCTGGCGGATCATCCTCGTTGCCGGATCTGTGTCGTTTCTGTGCCCTTGCCACGGCTCTCGCCGTACCGGATTGCCCCGGTCCATCTTGCCCTCGGAGAGGGGAACTTCCTCAGCTGCCTTGCGGCTACCGTCGGCCACCCTCCATCTCCTGACGGGATGGGATAGTGTGGCATGTTTGAAAAACCCATCGGTATGGTAGGAGTTCAGACTCGGACGCTTATGATGTCCGTCCTCACCTTGGGGACCTTGTTCCAGAAGCTCATCGCGACGAGGACGACCTTGCCGGACATTCCCAGATAGTACTTCCTGTCATGGATCTGGTCCATCGCCTCTTTCAGGCCATCATCGAGGTCTTCCTTCTTTTCGACGACTTTGAGTTCGAGGATCATACATGGGAAGCCTTCATTCCTGGGATTCAGTATGATGTCTGTCCGACCGTATCCTGCCTCATATTCAGTGCGGATATCATATCTCTCCGCAAGTCCGTGGAGGATGGTCATCACAATCATCTCGTATGCGTTCTCGCGGAGGTTCATGTAGCTGCCGTCCATCAGTATCTTCTCGAGAACGGCGGTCATGCGATCCGCATCACCGTCCAATACGGCCTGGTTGAACGATACAAAGTCCTTGGTCTTGATCGGATTGAGTTTCCTGACGAGGCTGTCTACAGTCGTCATGACCTCTTTGTTGGGTATCGAGATCTCATAGTTTCCATCCTTGTCTGGAACAGCATTGAGATATCCGGACATGGCCATCAGGCTGAATAGCGTCGAATCGAAAGAGCGGATGTCTTCGAAAGAGAGTGCGCTGTTGAGTTCAACGGTTGCAGTCTGACCGATGGTCAGATTGATGATCGTGTTCATGTTGTCCTCATCTATCCTCTCGAGAAGATCCTTGATTATCCAATTTCCTCCGGAGTTCACCCAGTACGGCTGTGGATTGCATCCGTCCTGAATGTAATTCATGATGCTGAAAGGGTTATACACATCGACATTTCCGAAGCGGTATCCGTCATACCATTCCCTGACCTCGTCCATCTTGTCGGGATGTCCGTAGTAGCTAAGCAGATCTTCGACCTCGCCCTCCGTGAACCCGAATCTCTCGTCGGAGGCGATGGAGAATATGTTGTTCACCTTGATGTTGTTCAGTTCGGAGAAGATGCTCTCTTTGGCGATCTGCATGACGCCTGTGACATAGGCCATCTGGAGGCTGCTGTTGCTCTTCAGAGTCTGACCCAGGAAACTTCTGAGGAATTCCACCACCGAACGATGGGATTCATTTCCGAAAGAGTCGGATGTGGCGCAGTCATACTCATCTATGAGTATGATCGCCTTCTTCCCATGATATTGCTCCAGAGCTTCGGATAGGAGTTTCAAGGAGTCTTCCAATCTGTCCTCGGGAACATCTCTCTCGTCCAACATTGCGAATAGGTCGCGAAGAGGCTTTCTGATCTCCGAATCCAGGAGATACAGATGGTCTTCGAATGCGTCGGAAATCGCAGCGATCATCCTTTTCATGAAACCGCTGTAGGTCTTCTTGTTGGAGGTTTTCATGTCCAGGTGGATCACAGGGAATGCATTCCTGTATTGATCGTACTCGTGGTATTTCGATATCTCCAGATCATCGAACCATCTGTTCCCTTTGTATTTCAGATTGAAGAAAGCGTCCAGCATGGACAGGTTGGTGGTCTTCCCGAATCTGCGCGGACGGGTGAACAGATAGACACCCCTGTCGTCGTAATCAAGCACATCCTTGATGAGCAGAGACTTGTCGACATAACAGTAATCGCCGTTCTCGCGAAGTTCCGAGAATGGCAATCCTCCGGTGTTTATCCGCTTCATGATTGATTGATGCATCCGAGATTTATAAAGGACTTGTGCGGTTCTACCTTTTGTATATCTGTCCCCGAACTCATATCAGGTAGCTCGGATGGTCTCCGAAATCTATCTCGCCTTTGGGTATGATCTCGTTGATGAATGCGCATGCGAAGTGGAGGGCGTTTCTTTTTAGGAGTGATTCGGGCGAAGGTTCTGCCGAATTGTCTGAGGCCTTTCAGGGCCGGGGACTCAGGTTCTCGAATTCCAATCTCTGGAATCGTCATAGATCTTTCCTTAGAGCATAGATTTGTATTGTGCCAGATAGTTTTCATAGTATCCGGTTTTTAATGGATTCCGTATTTTTATTCAACAAAAATCAATGGATTCCGTGTTTTTTCACATGGTTTTTTAATAGATTCCGTGTTTGTTGGATGTACATCATCCGATGGCCATTCATCTAACTTTACGGCAGATAAATGCTCCGTTGTCTAGGGATGTTGTATCGAAGGTCATAAAACATCTGACCTTCGTATCATGCTACGAAAACTTTAACCGTCAACGTACGGTTGTTGCCTTCATGGGAAAGGATGCATCGAAGAAGCTGGGCGTCATAGGGTCTCTGATCCTTGCAGTCGCCCTGTTCGCCGCTGTTCCGCTCATGTACATTCTGGCAGAGGCCCCCGAAGGGATGGTGCTCGTGTCGATGGTCGTGGTCGTTGTCATCGCGGCTGTACTCGTGTATCATTCCGTACAGAGGCTGAAAGAGATAGAGGAGGGACTTGAAGATGATATTGACGACTACTGAGAACATCCCCGGAAAGGACTACGAGATCATCGGACTCGTGAAAGGAAGCATGATCCAGACCAAGAATGTCGGAAGGGACATCGGTCAGGGATTGAAGTCCCTTGTCGGAGGGGAGCTTGCCACCTATACGGAAATGATGAACGAGTCCAGGGCCATTGCGACGAAGAGGATGACCGAGGAGGCGGAGGCCAAGGGTGCCGATGCCATCGTGGCCATCAGGTACGGGACGTCGGCCATTGCGGCGGGGGCCGCAGAGGTGTTCGCCTACGGGACCGCTGTGAGATACGTTTGAGAAACCTATTTCCCCTTCCTACGGGAGGGGGTTATTCAATCATATACCAATTTGTCTGGATCTTCTTGCTTAACGATATATACCCATAATCCCAATCAAACGTCCAGAAATCTTGAGACTCAGAGAGCTCAACGACATGAAGAGGATCAAAACGACGATTCTCGTCTTGTCGTCGGCTTTGCGATCATACAGGTTTCCTTACAGGGGTGTACCACACGCGCATCCGGACCATGAGAACCATAGAGCAGGTCGTGTCCTACGAAGACGGATACAACCTATACAGCATGGACGTAAAGTACGACTATGACGTGGAACGCATCATCAGGCGCGGAGTGACCGATGATCAGAGCGTCGTCGATGCCATCAGGAAGGAGGCCCTTCCCTACCTGCTGATAAAGATCGAGGCCCCTAAGTTCGCATGCACCGCATTCTCAATGGCCCTGGCCGACGGAGGCCACGTCATGGGGCGCAACTACGATTTCAAGAACGATACATCCGCCATGCTGGTGAGATGCCACCCCCGGAACGGCTATTCCTCGGTTGCGTTCGCCGCTCTGGATAACATCAAAGCTAACGATCCCATGTCGGTCAAAGGCAGGATGGCATGCCTCACGGCCCCGTTCATATGCCTCGACGGTATCAACGAGAAGGGCGTCTCCGTCGCAGTTCTCACGCTCGACAGCAAGCCGACGCGCCAGCATGACAGCGGAGAGCAGACCATCGCCACCACGCTGGCTATACGTTTGATCCTCGACAAGGCGGACTCAACCGAGAGGGCGGTGGAGCTTCTGAAAGAATACAACATGTTCGCCACCAGCGGAAGGGACTACCACTTCTACATCACCGATGCCGCAGGCGACGGCCGCGTTGTGGAATACGACTGCGACAGCGGCAGTCGCGAGATGGTCGTCACGCCCACAGATGCCGTGACCAATTTCTTCATAATGCACAAGGACAAGGTCCGGCCGTATCAGAAGAACGGTCAGTACGGACACGGGAAGGAGCGCTACGATGCCGCAATGAAGGTCATAGACTCCACCCGCGGCAGGGCCACGACGGAGGATGCATGGCAGGCCCTCAGGGACACATCCCAGCTTCCTGATCCAAACGACCCAACCAGCAACACACAGTGGTCCATTGTCTTCAACAACACCGATCCAGCCGCTGCGATAAGCATCAGGATGCACTGGAAGGACAGGTTCGAATACAGTCTGGACTCCGGCTCCATCACGAAGCTGACTGTCTGAGTCCTGTTCATGACGGGCCCGGCATCATACGTCCAATTCCCTGTGCACAACGGTCGGGACCTTGCCGTCGAAAGCAATACCGTATGCCATCGTGCGTCCTTCGAGACCGGACGCATACCCTTTACCCGCTATCTGCTCCAGGCCCTTCTCCGCCGCCTTCTTCGGATCCCCTTCGCGGCAGCGTTTGATCTCGATCAGGATGTTCGAACGGTCTCCTCTCATGCTCTTCATCAGCACATCGTAGTATCCGTTGCCGGCTTCGCGGTCCACAGATATCATGTACTTTCCGTGATAGGACGCCATAAGTCCGGCGATGAACGCCTGATACACCTTCTCGTCACCCAGTATCCTGACGCTCAGGATCTCCATCAGCCTTCCCAGATGCATCTCCGCAGACTCATCGTCTCCGGATTCCAGAGCATCCACCAGCAGGCTCACGGTCCAGTCCGATCCGGGGGCCACCTTGGCGGAGATCATCCTTCCGAACACCCTGTACAGCTCCAGGTTCGGTATCGACACATCATACCTCTCCCCGTTGCTTTTCGCGGTGAGGTATCCTGCCATCACCATTATGGAGTACACAGCCCTCGGATCGCTGTGCAGCTCCCCGTAGGATATGTTCCGGTCCAGGGGCATGCATACGGTCTCCCCAGAGCACAGGGTCCGGAGGTCCTTCGCAGACTCCTCGTCCAGCATCGACACCAGATCGTCTATGATCGAGTTCCCGCTGGTGGATGCCCAATACTCGTCCGGTTCGAACCTTCTGCGGGCGTATTCCATCACGCTCCACGGATTGTATATCTCCGCGTTCCCGAACCGGTAGCCGTCGTACCACCTTCTGGCCTCCTCGAACTTCTCCGGCACGTCCAGGTCCTCGCAGAGCTTCCTGACCTCTTCCGGTGTGAACCCGTATGCCTCGTCCGAATCCTTGGACAGCACGTCGTTGACCCACAGGTTGTTCAGTCCGGAGAATATGCTCTCCTTGGACACCTTCATTACCCCGGTCAGAACCGCGAACTTCAGGTGGGGATTGCTCTTGAGCGCAGAACCAAGGAATTGCCTCATGAACCCCGTAATCCTATCGCGGTCAGGTTCTCCGTAGGAGTAGTTCATGATGCTGTCGTATTCGTCGATGAGAAGGATCGGTTTTACTCCGTGGCATTCATGGATCAATTCGCATAGGGCCTGAAGCGATGTTCCGAGGACATACTCGGGCGGAGTATCCGACATCATCTCATGGAAGATCAGCTGTTGTTCCGGATTCATACGCTTTAGGTCTTTCTCTTTGAAATGGGTGCAGAATTCACGGGTGACTTTCATTCTGAGGTAGTCTAACATCATGTCGAATCTGCCGTCTCCGAGGTCCTTCAGTGTGATCGTCACGACTATGTTGCTGTTCTTTTCTGGATCGTCAGGTCTGATCTCTGATATTTTGAGACCGTCGAACCAGGTGTTTCCGACATAGTCCCTGTTGAGGTATGCATCGAGCATACTGAGGTTCAGTGTCTTGCCGAACCTGCGGGGTCTGGTGAAAAGGGATGCAGACTCATTCCCATGAGACAGGACATCATCAATGAGGGAAGTCTTGTCGATGTAGTATTTCCC
Source organism: uncultured Methanomassiliicoccales archaeon (assembly GCA_934702355.1). Taxonomy (GTDB): domain Archaea; phylum Thermoplasmatota; class Thermoplasmata; order Methanomassiliicoccales; family Methanomethylophilaceae; genus Methanoprimaticola. The sequence continues at coordinate 157,379 of CAKUXX010000001.1, read as the reverse complement.
TTCGTCGCGTATGATCTTGAAATTCTCTTTCCCAACAGGCATGTCTCTGTTCGTCCACACCACCTCTGCACCTCCTTTTTCTTATTCGTTTATCAACATATGCCGAACTGTTACACTGCGCCGACGAAGTCGGCGATTCCGGCCTGTTTTCCCCGGTTCTGTATGACATCCCACATCTTATATGTCCTGCGACAGAAAGTATTGGGAAGAAGGGTGTAAGCGATAGTCTATCTGATATGGTTCTGTCTGGAGGATTGTTGATGATAAGCCCTGGTGAGATGAGTCTCAAGGCGTCAGACGGGGAAGGATCATCATTGGACAAGGTCGTCGACAGTCTTTTACCGTGCACGATCCCTCCGACTTTCATGACCGACATGTTCTGTCAATGCTGCGGCATGCCGATGACGGATGCCGGACTCTGCGGGACGGGGGCCGACGGCTCCGCAGATCCCGATTACTGCATGTACTGCCTCAAGAACGGGGTGTTCTCCACTTCCACCCTGGAGGAGCAGATCGAATGCAATCTGAGGTTCGTAGACGAATTGAACCGCAATTCGGGAAAGCAGTACACGGTCGAAGAGGCGAGGGCGATGTACGAGGATTATCTGCCCAGGCTGAAGCGCTGGAGGGTTTGATCCCCAAACCGCCGGATGCGGACATCGTCCGGATTCCGTGACGTGGAAACCGTTAAGCCATCGACATCGTTCACTCATCCCATGAAGGTCATCGCCCTCAACGGAAGCCCCCGCCCGATCGGGAACACAAGCAACATCCTCAACGAGATGACGGATATGTTCGAGAGGGAGGGCATAGAGGCGGAGATCATCCATCTCTATGAGTACAACTTCACCAACTGCAACGTCTGCCTCACATGCGAGATCCGCGGCGACGGCAGGTGCATGGACGAGGACGACGGCTTCAACGACATCCTGGACAGGCTCAGGCAAGCGGATGCGATCGTACTTGCATCACCAACCTACATGAACGCATGTCCGAGCGTCATGCAGACCTTCCTGGAGAGGGCCTCCCTCGTATTCACGAAAGGCGACCAGGGCCTTGCCGGGAAGATCGGAGGAGCTGTCGCGGTCTGCGGTCATGACGGCGCATCGCTCGTATACAACCAGATGGTCGACTTCATGCTGACCAACAGGATGCTTGTGTCGGGTCCCATACCGATCATCCGCGCACTGAACTCCCCCGCATATGACGATGACAAAGAGGGAATGAAGCGCGTGAAATGTCTCGTCGACGATATGGTCGGCGCGCTGATGAGGATCAACGGGTACGCCTGACATCACAGCGGTTCGCCGCAGTCGAAGAGGATGCACCCTCCCGATTTCGCTTCCGCCTTCAGTCTGTCAGTGTATCCGGATACGGAGAAGAGGCAGTACACGATATCGTAGCCGTCGAATGCCTTGGCCCTGAGGCCTTTGGCCCTCAGGGATCCGAGCACGTCGGAATCGACCGGCCCTTCATGGTATTTGCATTCTCCCAGGTACATCACGCGGTTCACATCGTCCTTCGCGGCCACGTCGATCTCGATGTCCCCTTCCCAGAACGAACCGTAAGAGGCCGCTACGCCCCTCGATCTGAGGTATCTTCTGAGTTCGGATCTGCAGATGTCCTCGAACACGAACGATACATGCGAATCGATGAAATGTCTTCTGAGATTCGATCTGGCGGCATCTGAATCCTGTCTCAGGATGTTGTTGTGATAAGGGTATACGAAACGGAACCATAATGCGGTGAAATCATCCGATATGACGTACATGCTCTTCCTGCTGTGAGTCTCCGGGCCGTCGGTTATCGGCGTCCTCCTTTCCAGCATCCCCACATCCATCAGGCGTTTCAGATACGGCATAATGGCCGTCGAAGGGAGTTGCACTGCAGATGTTATCCTGTCCAGTTTCCTGCTGCCTGATGCGATGACCCTCAGATACGTGTTGTAGCTGGCAGGGTCTCTGAACTCATCCGATATGAGATAGGCGGGTTCGTTCAGAAGCGGTGCTCCCAGGTTCATCGTCAGACGTTCCACATTCTCAGTTACGCTCAGATCCCCATCCATCAGATTCAGGTAGTAGGGGACTCCGCCCGTGACAGCATATTCCTCTACGGATTTGCGGTAGTTTTTGTTCCCGATGATCTCCTGGAAGCACAGGGGCATCAGCCTGAGGTTGCCCGTGTTCCTTCCGTACAGCGGGGCATTGTAATCCATGCACAGTCTTCTCATCATTGTGAGGTACGATCCGCAGACGATCACCATCACATCCTGTTTTGACAGGTAATTGTCCCATATCCCCTGGAATTCCTTGGGGAAGTTCTCATCGGCCATCGATATGTACTGGAACTCGTCGATCGCTATCACCTTCCTTCCGGGAGGGGATAGTGTGACGAAGGTCTCAATGGCATCCTTCCAGGAACCGAACTCACACGAAGGGTTGTCCAGCGTCTCAGACACGGTCCTGGAGAAGCTTCTCAGTATCATCCCCTTCGTCTCCCTGTCCGGTTCGAAGTATAATGCGTTCTTCCCCTCGAGGAATCTGAGGATGAGTGCGCTCTTCCCCACTCTGCGTCTCCCTACGACGAAGGTCAGAGGATGCTCCATTTTGTATTGGGATTCGAGGAAAGCAAGCTCCTCTTCCCTGCCGATGAGTTCCATGCGACTGATATTATGTTCGGATTATTATAGAATTGTGATTAATATAATCATGATTATATTAATCTGAATTATATTATTTTTGAAACGGCTGTTGTAATGGATCCGATCGTCAATGGGTCGATATGCAATTCATCGGATCAGAGTTGATACTTACGTTCATCTGTCCCACATCGTCTCATATGTTATTTAAATTGATTTAAATATCTGTCCCACTATGTCCCATTTAGATGAAAGCTCCGCTGATTCTCGATATCATACGTGCCCATTATTCAGGGGTCGGTTTTGATGAAGCAGTTGAAAAACTGGCCGAAGATGAGGATAGGAAGGGTAACTCAGGTCTTGCATTAGAGATACGCAAGGCTCGCAGAGGAATGGATAGCAGTCGTAATGAGGGCGGTGCAGGAGAAGTCGTACTGGATTATTTCAGTTCCAAACCACTGGAATTCATAACCCTCATAAGGCCGGATGCAAGGTTTTCGGAGATGATTCTGGATGCAAAGACTGCAACTGTGATGGAACGCATAGTGTCGGAGAGGAAGTATGTCAACATGCTTCCACACGGTGTGAGGCCGACCAACAAAATTCTCTTGGTAGGACCTCCAGGTTGTGGCAAGACTATGGCGGCAAAAGCGTTGGCTTTCGAATTGGGTCAGTCCCTGGCATATCTGAGGCTTGATACATTGATATCGATGTACATGGGACGCACAGGACAGAATGTCGGGGAGGCTTTCGACTATGCATTGAAAACAAACTCGATCCTTTTCATAGATGAATTCGACGCCGTAGCCTCTAAAAGGGATAGCGGTGACATCGGTGAATCCAAGCGTATAGTCGGAGCTATCCTGCAGAACATGGACCTATTTCCAGATGTGATGGTAATCACCGCAACGAATCTTCCGGACACGATAGATTCGGCCATAGTCCGCAGATTCGACGAGGTCATCTGGATGGACCTTCCTGATGAGATGCAACGTGGTCATTACATATCGACACTATTTGACGAATATCTGAGCGGATACGAATACGATCACGATTCGTTGGTGAGGATGACCGTCAACATGAGCTATGCAGACATCAGGACATTCGTGTTCTCTATGGTCCGCAACATCGTTGTGAACGGTCTGTGTGTACCGTTGGACATGAGTTATTTTAGGAAAAGCCTGGAGCAGAGCGGAAAAATGCCGACAGCGGAGGCCTTGCGTGACAGTGGATTATCTCTGAGGGAAGTAGAAAGGCTCACTGGGATACCCAAATCCACACTGAGTCGTCATGAGAGTAAGAGGAGAGGTGAGATGAATGGCTGATATGTTCTGGTTGCCGGACAGCGAATTGAATGAATCCAAAAGGAAGAACAGCAGATTCTCAGACGATTATGAGCCTTCGAAGGAGCATGGGGTAAACATTTATGATGGAATGCAGAAGGCAATTCTCGATTCCAATCAGTATCGTAATAAGATGGATATCGACGCACCACCTCTGTTACGCCTCAAGATGAGGGGGAGGGTAGAGAGCAATAATAGTGCTGCCAGTAATGGTATGAATGTCGAGTATTCCTACCCAGATGGATTCGATTTAGTCTCGGTCAGTGATGTATCATTGAAAAACATCTGTATGAAGGCCAAGGACTATCGGGATACTTTCGATGATAAGAGGAAGAATAAGACACTCTTCAACAGGATGAGCGATATCTCCGCCAATACTCTGCCCCTGAAGAAGATGTCTAGAGAGATATTGAACATTATAGAGGACGGCAATCCAATTGAATGTCAGGTATCAATGGTCATAGGAGACGTCGGACAGGATCTGAGTAATTACAGCAAGGCGATTTTGAATATGTTGGAGGGTGAGGACAATGTCGAAATCATAAGTATCGGCACATTCCAAGATATGATGTTTATTGACGTCCGCTGTGATAAAGATACTTTGAGAGAGGTTGCCATAAGTCCTGCCGTAATATCTGTAGATGCAATAACCGACGTTTCTATGGATTATGTCGATGATAAAAACTCATTCTCGCAGTTATTCGAATTGGATGACGTCGATTTATCAGAGTTGGGAAAGGTCTGCATATTGGACACCGGCATTTGTTTTCCGGAGAGTCTCAGATCAGTGGTCATCGGACACACGGTTGCAGAAGGAATAATACCTGGGAATGAACCGCATGGTACGATGGTGGCATCCAAGGTTGTATTTGGCAACATTCATGTTGGTCGGAAGCTTAGGCCCAGATGTCTCGTACATGATCATTGTATTATGGAAGGGAATCGCATAGACCCTGTGATATTGGCAGAGCGTATCCGTAAGGCTGTGGAACTGCTAAACGACAAATTCAAAGTGTTCGTTTTGAGTGTCAATAAGACCAGACCCAATGAGAGTTCGTCACCTGATCCCTTGAGTATAGTCATCGATGAGGTATGCATGAAGTACGGTGTCAGGATGATAACTTCTGTAGGAAATCATAATCTTGGTGGCGGAATGACTATAGACGACATTCTTTCTGATTCTGATTCGGATGTTCGTCCGCCAGCAGATTCTATTTTATCGATTGCTGTTGGAGCAGTTAATGGACATAGCAGCGATGATTGTACTACCAAGAGAGATGAACCTACGACATATACATGCAAAGGTCCAGGTATCAACAAGATTTGGAAACCTGATATTGTCACACGTTCAGCCCGTCTCAATAGGAACAACCAGGTGGTGGAAGATGAATATTCAAAAGTGATTGGCCCTCATGGAATTCTGTTCGAAGGAGGAACCAGCTTTTCTGCACCTTTTGCAGCCGGTAGACTTGAGGAAATCAGAAAACACATCGGTGACGATGGGGTAATCCTGAGCGAATGTCTCCTGATAGCAACGGCAGAGCTACCTGTGTGGTCATCTCCTTTGAGTTATGTCAATAAACACAACGTGATCGGATACGGTATACTGCCCGATGAGATTGGTACGGAAGGGAGCAAGGTCATACTGTTACATCGTGGCAAGATCAAGGTCGGAGATGAGTTGACAGTAAGAATTCCCATTCCGATGGATATCAAAGTTCCACGTAATAGGAATGATCGCCCTAGGGTCACAATAACGTGCGTGTCCGATATCAGAGTAGATCATAGGAAAGGAGTTGAAGCTGCCAGAGCCAATATCGCAATTCACAGTGAGGATGGCAGTCAAGACGTTGGTGGCGGGATGGAATTATGGAGTCCGATACATCAGCGTATCATGTATCTCAGGCAGGATGAGGTTGATGATTGGGCTATAAGGCTTGTCGCATCAGGTAAGAAAGAGATGAAGGACGAATATGTTGCATTCGCTCTTTGCGTCACGATTTCGGACCCCAATGGGTATGATTTATCATCATTCATCAGAGCGCGTGCCAAATATCCGATCTTTACCACGATATCTGATATAATCAAGATTGAGAACGTTTCTGTAAGAAATGTGACGCATGTCTGAACTGTTAATTAGATTCATCTGCAGATGGATTATGTAAATATGTGAAGTAACACACAGACAATGTAGTCCTGTGATTCATGAGGACTGTCAATCCTCATCGGTTGATATAATCGAACATCTCCCAGATCGAATACAGCGGAATCGTCAACGTACCGTTGTTGTCATGGCGGTCTCTGCCAGAGACTACCACTGCATGCTTTGGACCGTACTTGTCTGTGTACTCTTTCAGGCTGGCCGCACGGTATTTCTTCCCGCTCTTCACCTCTATGGGCACGATCCCCTTGTCGCATGTGATCAGAAAGTCCACTTCAGCCGTATTTCCGGATACCCAATATCCTTCGCCCGGATGTCCGTATGATGTCAGCTCGCACATGACATAGTTCTCAATCATCCCACCCTGGAACAGAGGGTCGACCTTTCCCTCTATGATGTGGGATGCCATGACATCTGCTTTGCATCTGAGGATGCCGATGTCAGCCATGTACAGTTTGAACATGTTGTCGGATATGTTCGCATGCAGCGGTATTCCGATGTCTTCTATCCGTGGGACCTTGTAGACCATTCCTGCATCGATCAGCCATTGCAATGCATCTTCCAGTTCGCCGGATCTCGCACCTTTGACAGCATGGCCGAAGAAGAATCTACGGTTCTCTTTGGCCAGCTGATCCGGTATGGAATCCCATATCAGATCGATCTTCCTGATGTTCTTGGCAGGGGCATGTTTCATGAAGTCCAGTCTGTATGAGTCCGAAATCTCCTGCAGGATGCGGTCGACATCCTTCATATCGTGTTTGTTCACCCATGACGATACGGCCTCTGGCATGCCGCCGATCGTCAGATACTCAAGGAACAAGGATTCCAATCTGTCTCTGGAGATGTCGTCCGTGCCGGATCTCATCACGTACTCGTACAATCTAGGTTCGGAGGCTCTAAGGAATTCTCTGAAGCTCATCGGACGAAGGTCCATGAACGATACTTTCCCGACAGGGAATGATCCGCTTCCCTGAAGGCCCAGAAGGGAACCTGCACAGACGATATGGTACTGCGGAGCGGATTCCTTGAATGACTTCAAAGAGGTCATCGCGCGTGCACATTCCTGTATCTCGTCGAATATGATCAGTGTATCCTGATCGATCTCCATATCAAGGTGTATGGACAGGGCGGTGATCAGACGGTCCGCATCGAGATCCCCGTCGAACAGTCTGCATAGGCTTGTATTGCCTTCGAATTTGCAATAGGCCACGGACCTGTAGTTGTTCTCTCCGAAATATCTCATGAGGTATGTTTTGCCGCATTGCCTCACGCCGCGGATGATGAGAGGTTTCCGATCGTCGGAATCCTTCCACTCCAGCAGTTTACCGTAGAGATCCCTTTCCATATGTTTGTATATAAGTTACATGTATAAAATGTTGTAGATTCAACAAAATGTACAGGTAATTTTGCAGTAAAACCAACATTTTCCATAGGTAATTAGGAAGTCATTCTCGGACCACATGTAATATAGTAGAATAATTGAGAGACGCAAGCGTGACAAGACAGTTCGGAAAAGGAAACAGGTTTCGGGCGTGGGCGGAGTGTTAATCCCCGCTTCCGTCCCATACGCCGTGCTCGTCTGCGGAACCCTTCTGTCCGTTGGGTCCGGAGCATGAGCGCCGCTGATCGTTGTTGTTCATCTCATCCCATCCTGCCGATAAGCCATCGGCATCCCACGGATGAGTCTCATACGTATATAACATCGTCGAATGTGTCTGAAACCGCTCATTCTGTTCAGGCTTCGTCATCGCTGTTCTCCACGAGTCCGTCCGAATCGTGGACCTGCATGCGGTACATCCCGATAATCTCCTGAACAGTGGTGCACTGTTCGGGGGTCTTGTCCGTTCTGACCCTTCCCGTGAACCTGGGGAATCTTATCCCGAGTCCGAAGCCCTCTTTCAGGACATCCTTCGCGGCGGTGTGTATGGGGCTCAGGGTGATCTCCGCTGCGACGACCTCAAGGACGACGGACGGCTCGAACCACACGTCCGGAACCATCTCCGCATCCAGAGACGAGGGCATGGATTCGGTCTTGGTCTTATCGAGAAGGCCCGGCATGGCATCAAGGAACGCATCGTCGAATCCCGTGCCCAGTTTGCAAACGGTCTCGAACCTCCCTGTCTCCGGGTCATACGCTGCCATCAGCAGTGCGCCGTATCTTCCTGCCCTCTTCCCCATGCCGTAGAACGCTCCGACCACTGCGAGGTCGAACGAATCCGTCAGGCCCTGCTGGTAGTCCTTCTTGTACTTGATCCACAGGAACCCTCTGGATCCGGCGCGATAGATGGAATCCGAGGCTATAGATTTGGACATGATGCCCTCGCATCTGGCGGCGATGGCGTTGGTGAAGAAGTCCTCCCCTTCCTGAGGGCCGTTGATGACCCTCATGGTGGTCATCTGCACCTGCCCCTCGATCTCGAAGGAGTCCATCAGCTTCTCTCTCCTCTCGAGGTAGGAGCACATGGTCATGTCCCTTCCGTCGATGTAGAGGATATCGAACATGAATATCCTGACGGGCACGTCCCTGACGGCCTCGTCCATCCCGTGCTTCTTCCTGCGGTGGGTGACGTTCTGGAACGGCAGCATGAAACCAGTCTCGGGGTCGATGGCCACGCATTCCCCCTCGATGATCGCCTCCTTCCCCTTGCACTGCCTGCGAAGCGCATCGGCGATGTCGGGGAAGTTGGATGTGAGGTCCTCCAATCTTCTGGAGAACAGCCTTACGGAATCCTTGCCGATGTGGGCCTGGATCCTGATACCGTCGTACTTGTACTCCATGGCGCACCTGCCGTCCATCCTCTCGACTATCTCGTCGATGGAAGGGAGCCTTTCGGCGAGCATAACCTTCACGGGACTGCCCACGGTGACGTGTATGTTCCTGATTGCATCCATCCCGCCATCGGCGATGGTCTCCGCGACAAGTCCGATGTCGCAGGTGACGTTGAACGCCCTCTCGATCGCGGGACGGTCCTCCTTGGTGGCGAACGCCGTCGCCAGTGCGTCGAGGATCGTCATGTCCGCGGCACCGACCCTCATCCTTCCGGTGACGGTCCTGCACAGATATCTGGCCTCAACGGGCTTCGCGTCATGGAGGAGGCTCGCCAGGGTCTTCTGCTTCTTGTCCTGGGAGTTCTTCCCTTCGGCGTTCTCGATCGTCGTCAGGTCCTTGACGACGTGGGCGACGGTGAGGTCCTCGGAGAACAGCGCCATCTGCTTCTTCTTGGACATGAGCGACTCGGCAACCTGCCCCGGGTCACCGGTCTCGATGATCAGCTTGTCCACCTTGGTTTCGGGATTGCCGGATGCTTCGGCGATGGCCTTCATGACAAGCCTGTCGGCCATTCCGAGGACACCCGGAACGAAATCGGGGTGAAGTTTCCCCTGACTCAGGTAGATGATCGATCTGAGCTCCTTCTTGTCCGCTTTGGAGAAGAATTCGGCCAGTATGGCGGTCATCTCCAGGCGGCTGCCTGTGGATTCGAGTCTGTCGAAGGTCTCTGCCAGGTCGGAATAGAGCATGGACAGTGCATCGTCTGGTGGTAGTTAACAGATTTGCTGATGTTCTTCAGCATTCGCATGAGATATACGTCATCGATGCATCAGGGGTCGTGGAGGCAGACATGTCATCTTACGAAGAGCGCATCGGGAGGCTGGAGGACAGTTTATCGGAGACCGGAGGCTGTGCCGTATGCTTCTCCGGAGGTCTGGACAGCACTGTGCTCATGGACATCGCCCACAGGGTCCTGGGGGATGATGCTGTCGCAGTCATCGCAGATGTTCCGATGATGACAGACCGTCAGAGGGATGCCGCTGAAAAGGTCCTCGGGCACATCGGATGCAGGTATGTGAGGGTCGAGATCCCGGCGGATGATCTGGATGGTATACTTCGGAACGGTCACGACCGCTGCTACATTTGCAAGACTGCGATGTACTCTGCGATAAGGTCTGTTGCCGAGGGGATCGGCATCCGCACGATAGTGAACGGGGAGATCGTGGACGACCTGTCTGAGGATAGGCCCGGTATGGCCGCCGGGAAGGAGAACGGTATACGCACTCCCATGATCGATGCGGGCATATCGCGTTCCGACGTCGTCAGGTACATCGACGGCATGGACCTCCCGCTGGGATTGGTCAAGGACACATGCATGCTCATGCGTTTCTCCGAAGGGGTCAATGTCTCCTGGGATGACCTCAGGGAGGTGGAATCCCTGGAAGACGCCGTCAGGAGGCTCACGGGGCTGAGGCAGCTCCGCATCCGCCGCGTTGGGGACGGATACAGCGTGCAGACGTCATCATCGGAATACAAGGTGCTGGAAAGGTGTTTCCCGGAGGTCGAGGAACTCTTCGGATCCAGAGGCCTCCGTGCGGAGATCAATAGGGTCGGCTACGACAAGTGACCTGTTAATCAAATATCTCTGAACGGGACTATGTCGCAGCATCCGCATTCCATGCACATGGTCCTGCTTGTCAGTGATGTCAGTCCGTGCTTCTCCATGATGCGCTTCTGCATCTCCGCGAGTCCGATCGCCCTTTCCTTCGATATCGGAACCGCTTCGCCGATGGCCGCAGACATCTGATCGCGGTTGTAGCTGTTCACCCTGAGCGCCCTCAGTCCCGGGATCACGCCTATGGAGCACAGTTCCTCCATGGCATCCTCCAGGTCCTCATCAGTCTCGCCGAGCCCGTAGATGATGTTGGAGATCACATGTCCCCTGCCGAACACATCGACGGCATCTTTGAGGAGTCCCATGATCCCGTCGTAGTCCAGGTCGGGGCAGACCTTCGCGAATATGTCCCTGCGCGGGGTCTCCAGGTTGAGCTTGATCTCGTCGGCGCCGGCATCCTTCAGCATCCAGATGTGCTCCTTGCATGACACATACGGTTCGACCCCTATGGGCATGTCGGGATACTTGGATCTCACCTTGGATACAACGTCGACGAACCTTCCGACGGTCTCGTCGATGCTGCTGACCACACCGCTTGTGAAGGACACGGCCTTCACGTCCTGTGTCTCGACGGACTCCTTCAGCATCTCCATTATCTTCTCCGTGGACAGGTGCTTGTCGTCCTTCATGTCCAGGAGCGGGGAGGAGCAGTATGCGCAGTGGTACATGCATCTGGGGTCCAGGTTGAAGAATGCCTGTTCGGGGCAGTGGCGGACCACAGGTTGAAGCTCGATCTCATCGAGGAACGGTTCCCCGTTCCGTGTGAGCGACAGTTTTCCGTCGTCCGATACATGCAGCTCGAACTCCCCGGAATCGTACGATATGGATTTCTTGACCCTGTATCCGCCGAAAGAGAATGCGACGGAGCCGAATCCGGCACCGGGTCCGGCGGTGGAGCGGGATATCCTACAGGGCACGACGTACCCTTCGGGAAGGCGGACGCCTCCACCGAGGGTGAGAATCGCCTTCTTCTCCAGAAGTCCGTCCATGATGTCGCCTCAGCGGACCTTCCTGATGGATGCGACGCATCTGTCGATCATAGCGTCGAAGTCCATCTTCTCCTCGAACTGGGATATCTTCTCTATCTTGGCCTCGGTGATCGGCCTTATCGGGACAGCGCTGCATCCGCTGGTCTTGATTATCGAGATGTCGAACGTCCCTATGGTCTCGGCAACGGAGATGATCTCCTCCTTGTCGAGGCCTATCAGAGGACGCAGAATCGGGAATTTCAGGCCTGCCTGTTCTGCCTTGATGTTGGTCAGGGTCTGGGATGCGACCTGACCGAGGGAATCCCCCATGACTATGCCGGAAGCACCGATCTCCTGTGCGAAGCGCTTAGCGACGTTCTGCATCGCCCTCTTGCACATGACGCACTGATAGTTGGAATCGGCCTTGTGGGCTATGACCTCCTGGTTGGCGCAGTGGTCCGCTTCGTACACGGGGAACTCCTTCCCGGTGTACTTCTCAAGCTGTTCGGATATGGCCACGACCTTCTCCAGGTCCTTGGGGTCGCCGTATCTGCCGTTGTTCATGTGGAGCAGGATGATGTCTGCCCCTGCCTTGGACATAAGGTAGGATGCGACTGGGGAGTCTATGCCCCCTGAGATCAGCGATACTAGTTTCATTCCGTTTCCTCCCGCCCCGGCGGCCCATCCGGAGTTCTTTGCGCCCGCATATAATGATGTATATTATGTATGCTGGGCTTGGGGATGATATCCGTGAAATCCTATATGAATATAGTAGATTAAGAACAGGAGGCGATCAGAAGCTTTCCAGATCGGTCTGCTTCTTGCGGGTGACCTGGGAGCGGCACATGCTGAGGGACTCGCTCAGTTTCATTATCCTGTCCCTCATGACGGCTTCCTTCTCGGCGCTGGAGCGCTCCATGGCCTCGTCCATGGTGCCCTTGGCGACGAGGACGAACACCTCGCCGTCGTTCTTCCTTCCCGTGCGTCCCCTTCTCTGGATAGTCCTGATCTCGGATGCCACAGGCTCGTAGAACACCACGGCATCAGTGCTCGAGATGTCAAGCCCCTCCTCACCTACGGAAGTGGAAACCACGACGTTTATGTCGCCGTTGCGGAATCCGTCGAGGAGCGATATCTGCTCCTTCTGCCTGAGTCCGCCGTTGGACTGCCCCACCAGCATCCCGACCTTAGCGCCCGGTATGTTGGATATCTTGGAGACGAGCATCTCGCACGTCTCTCTGTACTGCGCGAAGACCATGACCTTCGATCCCTCTCCGCCGGAGATGGTCCTGCTGACGATCGTCATCACCCTGGAGACCTTGGAATGCTCCACATTGGATGTCTGCATGATCTTCCTGATGCCGACGTATTCCGGACGGTTCACGATCTCTCTCGAGCTCCTGCCACCTTCCTTCATGTTTGCCTCCGCTTCGATCTTTCCGATGAGGTACCCTTTCAGAGGCGTCATGCCCTGCGTCTCGGCCAGTCCGATGGCGTGGAGAAGCTTGATGCAGATCGAATGGAGGGCGAGGCCCCTGTAGACTATGGCGGTCTTCTCTCCGCGGGCCAGCCTCTGCTGGAGGATCCCGCCTATGGTGAGCATGTATGTGGTGGTGACGTGTCTGTCGTATCCGATGATGTGCAGGCTCCTCATCTCGTCCGCATAATGGTCGAGCATGGACCTCAGCAGTGCGGATATGTCCATCAGGTCCTGCGGGACGTTCACCTCGATCCTGTTCACGTACGTGTAGTGGATGTACGGGGACACATCGGGGTCGTCATCGGATCTCATATCGATGCGTGTGAGGTGCAGGTTCATGCACACCTCCTCGATCTTCGGTATGCTGCTCCCGGGGGAGGCGGTCATCCCGACGCATCTGATCTCGGAGCTGCAGTGTCTCGCGACCGTGACGTATGCGTAGTTTCCGGTCCCCCTGTGCGCCTCGTCGAATATGATCAGCGAGAATCTGGACAGGTCGTACCTCCCCTCCTCCAGGTCGTTGGCCACGGTCTGCGGGGTGGATATTATCACATCGTTCTCTGCGACGGCATCGGTGCGTTTGACCGGCTTCACGGTCCCGTTCAGGACAGTGACATGCGCATCGGGCATGAGCGAGCCGAACGTCTGCTGATGTTGGTCTACCAGCGGCTTAGTCGGGGCCAGGACCAGGATCTTTCCCCTGTCCAGGAACCTGGACGCCAGTCTGAGTGCGACTATGGTCTTCCCCAGGCCTGTGGGGAGTATGAGAAGCGAGTTGCGGTCGACGCAGCCCTCGACCATGTTGGTCTGATATCTGCGCTCCTCGACGGCATCCTTCGCGATATGGGGATCGTCCACGAACTGCATGTCGGTTCACGCGTCTGAGAAAAAATGCAGGGGCCGGAGCCCCTTGAACATGTTTAGTGGCATCCGCCGCCGCAGGAGGCGCAGCCGTTGAAGTTGGGGTCCCTGATGGTGAGCCCGGTTCCGAAGTTGGGGTCGTCGATGAACTCGATGACGCAGGAGTCGAGCTCCTTCTTCGTCTCCTCGTCGTAGAACATGTCGAAACCGTTGGCGGTCTTGTCCACGATCTCCCCGTCTTTGACGGTCTCCTGGAAGGACATTCCGAACTGGGGTCCGGAGCATGCGTATCCGGACAGGTAGATCTTGATTCCGTATCCGACCTTCTGGTTCTTCTCCAGCAGATCGTTGATGAATTTCTCCGCTTCGGGGCTGATCTGTACCATGTTATCGCCGACTTGATTGGTACCTCTGTATTTTAATTCTTACCGAAGGACCTTCGGAGGATCCACCGGAAACGGAGGTCGATCGGAACTGCCAGGCCGGGGGATTCTCGAATATGGATTCCGCGGAGCATCGGAAAACACGCCGTTCCGATGCCATTTTACTCATTTCATCCCCGGAAACGATCTTTTTCGGATGCAGTCGGACTGTACGGAATCCGTCTAAATACGCCTCCCGGAGGTCTGATGATATGCGGTGAACCGCAGGAGTTCAGAGAGATATGGACAACAACGATCTCGCGGCGATGGTGAAGGCCGTGGGCAACAGATTCGGATATGAGGATGCCACGGCGAGCTATTCGCCCATGAACGAGTTCAAAGTCAAGTGGACGCGCACGTACAAATGGATCTCGCTGGATATCAGCGACTATCTGGACGATGCTCCGGAGGATGTCATGGAATGCCTTATGACGACGATATTCAGGCGCATAGCCGGTGAGGACTCCGTGGAATACGGACAGCCCCTGGTGGATTGGCTCAGGTCCGAGGGCTTCGTCAGGTCCAAGCAGTCATTGTTCGTGCGCCGTTTCCGCGGACTCAGCCTGAGCACCGAGGGGAAACACAGGGATCTGACGGATTCCTACAGGAGGCTGATCGACAAAGGGCTGGTGGAGGAGGACCCGCTGACGTACATCGGTTGGGCGATCTACCCGTCCACGAAGATAGTCGGAAAGACCAGCGCCATCATGAAGGTGATCGCCATCTCCGAGGTCCTGGACAGCGAGGCCGTTTCCGAGGATGTGCTGGATTACTGTCTGTACTCCCAGCTGGCGCGTGTCAAGTTGGGATTCAATCCGGGGCCCAAGCGCAGAGGGATAGAATACGATGCTCTGTTGGACAAGTATCCGGACAGAAGGGTGATGGACAGGAAGCTCGAGTGCATGAACATGCACATCTGAGACGCAAATGGATGTGTCCCCCATGCGCTAACACATCCTATCATCGTCCGACGATGACGCCGGCCTCCGGACACTGACTTACGCAGGGGGTATGTGTCGGATCCGGCGTTGTCCTCCAGTCATCGCTCCGACGACTCGTCGGCCGCTCCCGCAGGTGCCCTACGAAAGTAGGGACCGGACCGCTGTATGTCGCATCGTGCATATGGCGTTCACGGATCGCGCCCCTTCGCCGTTGCGACGTTTCTCTATCTGCGGTCATGTATATTTGGGTATGCAGGATCCCTCAGGATTACCATCGAACCCTCGGAGGTTCACAATCTCTGTTTGCGTACTGCTACGTGATCGGGTTCGAATGCGAACGGGATCGTAACGGTCACGCCGTTATCGCTGATGTCAAAGGCATCTATGCCGTAGTTTTGTATGATGGTCTGTACTCCGTGTCTATCCTGTCCTGTTATCCCGAGCAGTGTGAACATGTCATAGAGCGCTTTGTTGACCGGACGGCTGTCCCCTCTGTAGAAACTCTCCGGGGATACAGGGAATGGCATCATCCCATAGGATATCACTTCGATCCTGTCGTCGAATATCATGACGGACGGTGGCAACATCTTCCGCCATGCGTTGTGCACACAGGCGTTGATCCAAGCTTCTTTGAACGATTCAATATCGAAGAGATGCGTCTCGACCCTTTCACCATCAGGCAGGTTCGTCTTCGTGACCATGTGCAATGAGACATGTTCAATCACGGCAATGAGCGAACCCACGAGGCTCCGGCCGCCGAAATTCGTCCTGCTGGACACGGATGCCCTGTCACATCCGTTGAAGCGGACCACCTGCATTTGGGTATCATTCTGATCCGACAGCAGGTATGCGGTAAGGTTGAATCCGCCATGATCGTCGATCATGCCATGA
Source organism: uncultured Methanomassiliicoccales archaeon (assembly GCA_934702355.1). Lineage (GTDB taxonomy): Archaea > Thermoplasmatota > Thermoplasmata > Methanomassiliicoccales > Methanomethylophilaceae > Methanoprimaticola. The sequence goes on along the minus strand of CAKUXX010000001.1, from coordinate 141,229 downwards.
TCTTCGAAGAATCCATATTCTGCCATCGGGTGAAGTTTCCTCGCGGACATCATCCTGAACAGCAGATCGAATGTGAGGTCCTGGCGGTCCGATGTTTGGTTCTCAAGGGGATCTATCACCTTTGCCAGGACAAGTCTGGAGACAATCTCCGGGCCGGCGCTTTCGTCCGATGATTCGTTCCTTATGTAGTATCTTCCGTCATAGGAATATGGGGCATCATGTCCGTGTGCATGCAGCATGATGTACCTCTTTCCATCATCGGTCGTGTGTTCAGTCACTTCTGGGATGATGTGCGGTTGAATCATGTCGCGCATAAGGTTTCTGATGGATTGAGTAGTATCTTCACCGATATCCATTCCGATGACTTCCCCTTGATCGCTGACACCGAAGTACACAGTCCCGCGGTTCTGTCTGTTCAGCATGGCTGAAAGCGATCTCAGACCTTTGTCCAATTGATCGATGCCCTCTTCGAATTCCACAGTTTCGCTCTCACAACCGAAGTTCGTATCGATCACCGTCGTTTGTCAAAGATGCATCATGATATCAAGTTGATTTCCGACTGTTCACATCGGTCAATCCGGTGTCATCCCATAGGATCTATCATTCTTGGAACCTTATCATGAGTCAAGGTGCATTATTCACGGTCTCAGGGCTGTGATCGGCACAACATAGACTCCGTCGTCGCGACGGTATGCCCGATCTGTCAATCCGCATATGACGCATAGGACCGACGGCATCGACGAGGCACCGCGCCTCTCCATGGCATCCCTGAATTTCAACAGGCTTTCGGCCGCCTGTCTGATCTTGCCTGCTCCGAGTCTTATCTCGAATGCACCCCAGGTCCCGTCATCCATCTCTATGATCGCGTCCACTTCCATTCCCGTCGAGTCCCTGTAGTGGAACAGCTTCGCTCCGATGGATTCCGCATATATGCGCAGGTCCCTTTCGCACAGTGATTCGAACAGGTATCCGAATGTCACAAGGTCCTTCATCAGCCTCTCCCGGCCGGCCCCCAGTGCTGCGGCCGCCAGAGACGGGTCTGTGAAATGTCTTTTAGCAGTCATCCCGACCCTCACGCTGGATTTCAGATTCGGGTCGAATGCAGGCTGATCCTCTATCAGATAGAGTCTTCTCAGGACATCGATGTAATCTGCGACCGTATCGTATGAAAGCCCTGGTCTAGACGATCCGGAACCGTCGAGTATCAGGGGCTGACTTACGTCCATGGGGACTCCCGTATCTGTATGGATCTTGGAGAGTGATGCCAAAGTGCATTCGTTCCTGGCAAGTGACCTTACAACCATCCGGAATGAGGATTCCTTCCTTCTGACGCCGTCCATACTGCAAGCATCGGCTATCACCGAGTCCAGGTATCCGCTCACCGCGATCCGCCTCTCCTCAGGCGTCATGCCTAGATTTCCAGGCCATCCGCCACTTATGACATGATTAACCAGAGACTCTAGGGACACATCGTTGCAGGTTGCATCGATAATGTCGCCGTTCATTATCGAGGATAGGGACACGTCGCCACTGGAATCCCCGGATTCGTATAGGCTCATGGTCCCCATCCGAACATACCCGATCCTTCCGGCCCCACTGTGGACGGGTGTCCTGTCTTTAGGCGTGGATGAACTTGTGAGTATGAACGAACCCTTGGTATGTGTCAGATCTACTTCGGATCTGACGGCATCCCATATCCGGGGGATCTCCTGCCATTCATCGATCAGGTGGGGAGTTTCTCCGTCAAGGGCCAATCTGATACTGGTTTCGGCAAGTTCCCTGTTGCTTACTCCATATTCATCGATATCTCCGAGCATGAATGCGCTATTGGACCGGCTCAGTCCTACCCATGCCTTTCCGGAGTATTTCGGTCCGGTGATGCATACCGCACCGAACGAGTGTAGTGATCTGTCGATCTCTTTTTCGACGAGACGGGGTCTGTAGCCCTGTGGGGTAAGGGTCATACATCATGATATGCAGATGTCACATTATGTTTTTCCATAACTTTCAATGGAATTTTTCCTTAACTTTCAAAGGAATTCTTTCTGATGTCCAATCTGGTTCCGTGTGGTCATAATGATCCGTGGCCAAAGATCAGATCCGGAAACACAATCCGAACTGGTTACGAACTGGTTACGAACCGGTTCGGAACCGTTCATCGCTGGATACATTCATCCTTCCCATTTCGGTTTTCGGCATTCGTCGGAGTAACATGCAGTTGAAGTGAAAATGTACGATAAATAATAAGTCAATTGTCGTATTTTTACTGATTTAGTAGAATAAATGCCCTTAATCTTCGAAATCCAATCATGATTTACGAATTTCGAAGTCATGTTACGATTTTTGCACAAAGCTTTATCAAAGACCAGTTGTTACCACGGCTCATGAAAGGAGTGCTCACGCCTTCATCTGTGGCAATCATCGGCGCGTCCAATGACGAGACGAAGCTCGGTGGGATGCTCGTAAAGAACATGATCAACGCGGGATACAAGGGAAAACTGTATCCCATCAACCCCAAAGGGGGAGAGATTCAGGGCCTCAAGGCCTACACAAGCGTGACCGAGGTCGGCGCGCCCATCGACCTCGCGGTCGTTGCGGTGAAGAACACCCTCGTCGCATCCGAACTGGCCAAGTTCAAGGAGGCCGGCATCAGGTACGCTACAATCCTCACTGCAGGATTCAAAGAGGAGTCCAAAGAGGGCGCCGAGATGGAGAAGGAACTCATCAAGGTCGCCAAGGAGAGCGGTGTCAAGTTCTTCGGACCCAACTGCTTCGGTATCATGAACCCCGGACTCGGCATCAACGCGACATTCGCGCACCTTCTGCCCCCGCCCGGAAACATCTCCATCTTCTCCCAGTCCGGAGCCGTCGGTTCCTCGATCATCGACTGGGCCTACAGGAGCGGAATGGGACTCGCCAACTTCGTGACCTTCGGCAACAAGGCCGACATCGACGAGGCCGACCTCATCACTGAGATCTCCAACGACGATTCCACCAAGGTCCTCGGAATGTACTGCGAGGGTATCACCGACGGAGAGAAGTTCGTTGATGCCATCGAGAACATGCCCGTGAAGAAGCCCATAGTGGTCTTCAAGTCCGGAAGGACGCAGGCCGGTTCCGCCGCCGCATCCTCCCACACAGGATCCCTCGCCGGATCCGATGCGGTCAACAACGTCATCTTCGACAAGCTCAACATATTCAGGGCCCTGAACCTCGACGAGATGTTCGATGCGCTCAGCGTCTTTAGCACATGCAGCCCCATGAAGAAGGACGGTATCGCGATCATCACCAATGCAGGCGGTCTCGGAGTCATGTCCGCAGACGCCACATACGACGCGCCCAATGTCTACGCCGTCAAGTTCTCCGATGAGACAATCTCGGAGATCAAGCGCAGGGTTCCCACCGTCGCCGGTCTCACCAACCCGATCGACGTCCGCGGAGACGCCAAGCCCGAGTACTTCCGCGAGGTCATCGACATCGTCACCAAGGACCCCAATGTCGGAGGTCTCGTCATCATGGGATCCCCGCTCGACACCGCGGACCTGGAGTCCGTCGCCAAGATCATCGTCGAGATGAGGGACGAGATCCCCGTGCCCACCACCTGCTGTTTCGCAGGCGGATACAAGTGCGAGAGGGCCAACGAGATCCTGAGGGAGGGCAGGGTGCCCTGCTTCCCCACACCCGACAGGGCCGTCCGCGCACTGTCCATCCTGAGAAGGTACACCATCAACTCCGAGGCCAAGGAGGACCCCCTCAAGGTCCCCAAGGTCTCCGGAAGGGATGCGGCCAAGAAGATCATCGACCAGGCCAAGGCCGAGGGCAGGGACTCCCTGTCCGAGTCCGAGGGTAAGGCCATCTTCGCAGCCTACGGCGTCCCCACCCCCGGCGAGGCCATCGTCAACAGCGCCGACGATGCCGCAGCATCCTGCGACAAGATCGGCTACCCCGTGGTTATGAAGATCGTGTCCCCCGACATCAAGCACAAGACCGATGTCGGAGGAGTCGTCGTCGGCGTCAAGAACGCCGCCGAGGCCAAGGACGCGTACAACAAGATCATGGACTCGTGCACCAAGGCCGTTCCCAACGCCCAGATCGTCGGAGTCTCCATCCAGCAGATGGTCTCCGGTCAGGAGGTCATCCTGTCCATGATCCGCGACGAGCAGTTCGGACCCGTCATCTCCTTCGGTCTTGGAGGAATCTACGTCGAGATCCTCGGTGAGATCTCCCAGGCACACGTGCCCATGACTGAGCAGAAGCTCGACAAGATGATCACATCCACCAAGGCGTACAAGCTCATGTCCGGTGCAAGGGGACTCCCCGAGGCGGACATCGACGCCCTGAAGGATGCCATCAAGAGGATCGTCCTCATCTCAGAGGAGAACCCCGAGATCCGCGAGCTGGAGATCAACCCTGTCATCGTCGGCCTCAAGGGCAAGGGATGCTGGGCTGTCGACGCTCTGTGCACCCTCGTCAAGAACTGATCCAAAACAGGGGCTCCGGCCCCTTTCTTCAACACATACTTCTACAGAGTCCCGTCGGGACAAAGGTTGTTATCTACCAGCACGCGATGACGTGCCAATGACATCCGAACTCATATTCGCCGGTCTCGGCCTCAGCGGAACGGACGGAATGACCGTCAAGGCCCTGAACGCCCTGAAGGAATGCGACAAGATCTACGCCGAGTTCTACACATCCACGCTCATAGGCACTGACGTCGAGGACTTGGAGGCCGTTCTCGGGAAGAAGGTCAACATCCTCTACCGCTCCCAGGTTGAGGAATGCGACGACATAATCAAGGATGCCCTCGAGATGAGGGTCGGATTCGTCACGGCCGGGGATACGATGGCCGCCACGACCCATGTGGACCTCAGGATCCAGGCTGCCGATCTTGGGATACCCGTCAGGGTGTTCCACGGTATCTCGATATTCTCCGCATGCCCCACATCCCTCGGGCTGCAGCCCTACAAGTTCGGCAGGACCGTCACGCTGCCGTTCCTCGAGCAGAACTACCACCCGAAGTCCCCCTACGACCACATCATGGAGAACAAGAAGCGCGGACTGCACACGATGATCCTTCTGGACATCAGGGCGGACGAGCTCAGGTACATGACCGCCCACCAGGCCATAGAATGGCTCTTGGAGGGAGAGAAGAAGTGGGGCGAGGGACTGATCGACGACAAGACACTGCTCTGCGTCGTGTCCAAGGCAGGCTCCCCCGAGGAGAAGATCTTCGCAGGATACCCCCAGGACCTCCTCAAGATGGACATCGGCGCGCCTCTGCAGACCCTCGTCCTTCCCGGAACGCTGCACTTCATGGAGCAGTACGCGCTCGTGAAGTTCGCTGGTGCTCCCGAAGAGATAATCGACGACGAGTGAGGTTCCAAGTAGCACGATTGGACCTGTTGGTAATAAGATATACGGTATCTTTTTATCCGCATTAGTGGATAATTCATCCAACAGGTTTAACCTGGTGAACATTATGATCAACAACAAGATAATCGCCGCTGTGGCAATTGTAGCGATTGTGATCGTTGCTGCCGCTTCATTCGCCTTCATAGGTGATGACAAAGATAACGGCGAGAAAGATGCAGATCTCACATACTACTTCTATCTCGATGGTATGGGAGATAACAATGGTTGGCACTCCGCCAAAGGCGACAATGTCAAATCTGCTTTCGAGACTGCAATGAAGAATGATGGTGTGAAGTACACCTTCAACAAATCTATGGTCAGTTTCGAGGGATTCGAGTCAAGCAGTGGAACCGATGCCAACGGCAATTGGATAGGAACTGGTTACTCTATCTATCTGTACACATCCACTGACATGGCCAACTACTATTCCGGCTACTTTGTGGCAGGACCCGCTCTTCAGGATGTCGCATCCAACATCGTGTACATCTCCTACGGCGATTACACCATGGACGGAAAGACCTACGTTACTGAATACAAGCTCAGCCCTACCACTACCAGTGCCAAGATCTCAGAGGGTGGCCCGTTCATTGATGCAGACTACAAGCCTGTTTCATACGACATGTACTACTTCTATCTCGACGGTATGGGAGACAACAACGGATGGTATTCCGGAGAGGGTTCCGACGCCAAAGTCGCATTTGAGGCTGCAATGAATAAGGCTGGAATAAAGTACAGCATCAGCAGCAAGAACATGGTCAGTTTCGAGGGATTCGAATCAAGCAGTACCACCGATGCCAACGGCAACTGGATGGGAACCGGTTACTCCATCTATCTGTACACATCCGCTGACATGGCCAACTACTATTCCGGTTATTTCGCAGCAGGACCGTCCCTTCCTAAGGTCTCATCCAACATCGTGTACATCTCTTACGGCGATTACACCATGGACGGAAAGACCTACGTAACCACTTACTCGGTCACACCCGAGAAGAACAGCGAACTTTCGTCCACAGGACCTTTCGCTTGAATCAAAAAGGGGCTTCGGCCCCTCCCTTAATCCGATGGTGATCTTCTGAATGCGCAGAACAGGGTACTGATATCTTTTATCCTTGTTTTGATCGGTATAATATTGGCTGTATCCGCCGGGGTTCTAGTAACTTCCACAGAGGCTCAACAGGCCAACGGAACGGTCATAGATTTCGATTCATATGATACGGTATGGACTGATGTTGAGCTGTCGGAATTCGATAATGCAAGGGACGTTCTCGAATATGTATGTGAACAGAACGGTTTCGAGCTCATTTTTGACGAGACGGGGCACATACAAGGAATCAACGGTATATTGTCTGATGATGACAAGCAGTGGAATCTGTGGGCGATCTGTAAGGGCAGTACCGATTGGACTCTCTTGTCTTCACCATACACTCAGAATCCTTCGGACTACACCATAACGTCCTGGGCCTATCGTTCTTCAGGTGAACAGCCCACTGTCGCTGTGGATTCCGCAGGCAATTCCATATACGGTTTCTCGCAGAGACACAGGGTAGTCTCATTGTCCCCCACCATAACCGAGATTGTTGCGGCAGTGGGTGCAGAGAAGATCATAGTGGGGACAGATTATTATTCTGATTATCCGGAGTCCGTGCGTGTGGCTAGGGAGAATGGATCGATCTCCATGGTCGGCACGTTCACAAGTCCGAGTTTCGAGGTCATCACCTCTACAAATCCCGATGTGGTGTTCTGTGACGGTTCCCAATATTCACACTATCAGGTGGCCAAACAACTGCGTTCCGTATCGATTAATTCCATTGTATTGTATCCCGGAGAGGGTCTGAACAGTGTCACAGACAACATATTCATCGTCGGAATGGTCACAGGATACTTCATGGCTTCAGAGATAGTGATCGAGGAATCCGAATACGTGTTCGAGGCTGTTTCCAAAGTCATAGGTGGATACTCAGACGGTTCGTTGAAGACGATGGTGACACTTGAACCTGATATAAGTCCATGGGTGGCTGGCAGATACACATACATAGACGGCATTTTGGATCTGCTCGATACAGGCAATTCCTTCTCCAAATGGAGTGGATGGACACATCTGACTGCTGATATGATCGCTGCAGATCAGGATGTCATCATTGTCATCACATCGGAATACAAGGCCACTCAACAAGAGTACGATTATCTTATGAAACATCTGCCGGAACAGTGGAAGGCCACAGATGCATACAAGAATGGCAGGATATACATGGTATGCGAAGATGCCGCCGAGATGTTCCAACGCTATGGCCCCAGAACCGCTCAGGTGACGGAGCTAATGGCCATGTTCCTTTATCCGGATGCCTTCGAAACAGAGGTTCCGAAATACATAGGGAATTCTTATCGTGACTATCTAAACTACAGCAAGGATTTGAGCATATGACGTTCGGAAAGGAAAGAACAGTGGTCCTGGTTGCGATATTGATAATTTCATCGATGATCGCTCCCGTCGTAATGCTTGGTGACGATTCCGATGCTGCTTCCCAAGAGGGTAATTTCCTTTTGGACCGCGGGGACGGAGTCGTCAAGTGGGCAGAAGGCGGAACGGGCTCTTTCAAGAGCGTCATCACCACCGGTTTGGGAAACATCGGTGCAGATTTCTCTCTTGATGGGTCCATCATCGTGGATGGGGTCGGGTCAAAGGTCATAGGGGCCCCATCATCCGGTGGATCCATGTCCGTCGCTGGTACTACGGGAACCACGATCGAAGTGGCGTGGAATGTGTATCTTTGGAACGGAACCTCATGGGAGTATGTTTCCGATCTGAATGGAGATTCCGGTTCGGCTCCGGTGGCGCTCGGATACTACCCAGAGGGCATTGTACCGACGGTTACTCCCGACCATCCGTCCGCTTGGACAATGTCAAGAGGTGACGCCTCCAATTCTGGTTCTGCTATTGCTGAGATCGGAAGCTCGGGAGAATACAACACCGAATGGAAGGCAACGGGAGCATCATATGCTAACATGCTTTATGCAGGCGGATGTGTGTTCCAGAAATTCGGCGTCTTCGGTGTGGACAAGCTCGCAAGATTGGTATGCATGGACGCCCAGACGGGAGAAGACGTGTGGACATTCTCGTTCCCCAGTGGCGCCAATTATGAATCATCCACTCCACTGATCGTCGGTGACAGCATCTATATCGCCACCATGACCGGCTATATTTACAAGATGCCTTGGAGGACCGGGCCAGGGACGGATAACATCAATGTCACATCGTTCAACGGATCGGAGATGGCATCCGTAAAGCCCGCACCTTCCCTTCCCCTTACAGACCTGGTTGGAAAATCCTATAATGCGGCATTCTCGTCGATGGTGTACGGCAATGGTGCGATTTATGTCACACATTCGAACGGGATGGTCTATTGTTTTGATATAGATCTCAATCTGATCTGGTCGAATCTTCTGACCGGAAGCACATACCTCGTATCTCCAACATTGGTGGACGACATCCTTTATGTGGGGGCTCTAGACGGCTCTCTAAATGTATTCGATTCTAAATCAGGCAATCTGTTAGCATCTGAGACAGTATATCAGGTGAAGGTGAAGGAAGATACATACGGAAACGTAGGTCAGGTAGCTGTCATCAGAGACAATGGCAAGCATATCCTGTTCTTCACAGTTTCAGATGGGCGTGGAATGGATCAGAAATATTCGGGTCTTGCTGCATATAGCTTTGACATTTCTTCCAACGTGTTGACTAAATTGTATCTGGATGATACGTTGGGAATCACAGGCAGGTATGTACTCCCTGTAGAGACTGATTCGTTTTCGGGAGCGTATGTGCTGATCTCGAACGGTGTTGATACATCCCTGTACAGGCTAGGGGCCGATCTGAATCTGGAGTGCATCACAGAGGGATTGGCCGAGATCCATTCTGCAATGGTATTGGTCAACGGGCAACACATCTTTGCGCACAGCTATTCTTCCAGCGATCCCATCTATATGCTGTCTGTGAATGGAGGGATCGAAGGTGTCGCCAAGGTGCCTCCAGGGGTCCGTAATTTCAACATGGTGGCCCCGTTGGTCATCGATGGGTTGTTCCTCAGTGGAACAGATGCAGGTATCTTCGCATTATCGGGGGGTTTCACGGGATACAGCGGCCCAGATGCATCTAAGGGACTTCCGGTCATCGGAATCTTGGCGATAATCGTTTTTGCGATAATGGTGGTTCTCGCGGCAATATATGCCGTAATCCGTTTTGCCAAGGATGAGGAGCGTCCGTTCGCATATCTCAAAGAAAGGTTTGTCCATTACCTCTACGGAGATGACATCTCCCACAACACACGTAGCAGGCACAGGCTCAAGTTCATCATCATCATTGGAACAATTCTTTCGTTCTCAGCATTTACACTTTGCTTGTGTGTAGGTGCGACATCGGTTCTGAACCCTGTGGAAGCATATCAGGCACTGTTCTCAGCCATATCCAAAGGTGGCGTAGGTCTTGATTCCACCGAGATGACCGTCTTTGTTACCAGACTTCCCAGGACAATAGCGGCATTTGCTGTCGGAATAGGTCTATCCGTCGCAGGATGCATCTATCAAGCCATAATCAGGAATCCTTTGGTTGATCCGTACATAATGGGTGTGTCTTCCGGCGCAGGTGTGGCAGCCATAGCGGTGATCGCGTTCGATTTCACCTTCTTCGGCCTGTTCTCTCCACACTCTATATTCCTGACGGCAATAACAGCGGCGATCGGCGGTCTCTTAGCTTTCGCGTGTACGATGGTATTGGCAGAGAAGGCCGGTGGATCGGCCATAAACTATGTTCTGTCCGGAGTGGTGGTTGGGCTTGCATTCTCAGCCGTTCAGACATTGATGTTGACGATGTCGGGTAACAAACTGAGTAATGCTCTTTCATGGCTGTACGGATCGTTCGCGGAGATTACATGGTCTCAGATAGGAATAGTCCTCTTTCTGTCCTTGTTCCTTTCTGCAGTTCCATTGTTATGGGCAAAGGAGCTCAATCTTGTTCTACTGGGTGAGGATCAGGCCCGTCAGATGGGGTTGGATGTACGCAAATTCAATAGATTGCTTCTGATCCTCGCATCTGTTCTCACATCGGTGTGTGTTGCATTCTGCGGTGTGATCGGTTTCGTAGGTCTGGTGATTCCGCATCTTTGCAGGATGATATTGGGAAGCGATCATAGGATGGTCCTCCCCGCATCCATATGCTTCGGAGGAGCTATGCTCATGCTGGCCGATCTCCTTGCAAGGACCGGATACTATGGGATGGAACTACCTGTTGGTGCAATCACGACGGTGATTGGAATACCTGTGTTCGCGTATCTGCTTATCAAGAGAGGGAGGATGTACGATGGATGAGGTTCCTTTGCTGGAAGTCCGCAATCTGGAAAAGACATACGAAGACGGATACAAGGCAGTCCGTGGCATATCATACAAGATCGGTCCGGGGAAGCTTGTCGGGTTGATAGGTCCGAATGGTTGTGGGAAGACAACCATGATGAAGTGCATCAATCGTCTTCATAATCCCACAGGTGGAGACATTCTCATAGACGGAGAATCCATATTGAACAAAACACCCGGTGAGATCGCTACAAAGGTCGCCAATGTTCCTGCAGAGCTCAGGGGAAGCTTCGGACTCACGGTATTCGAAACAGTGATGCTGGGTCGGTATCCATATCTGAAGAATGTCTGGTGGGAGCCTCCAGAGGATGAGTCCATGGTAATGGAAGCTTTGGAGAAGTTCGGAGTCCTTCATCTGAAGGACCGTGCTGTCGGAGCATTGTCATCAGGTGAGCGCCAGAGGGTGCTGATCGCCAAGGCATACGTTCAGAAGCCCAGACTGATGCTAGTGGACGAGCCTACATCCCATCTTGATATGAAGTATAAGTTGGAGGTCATGGAGTACCTCAATGCGATGGTACAGAAGGATATGACAATCCTGGTGGCCGAACATGACATCTCACTGATGGCTCGCTACTGCGACATGTGCATTATTATGAAGAAGGGCGAACTAGTCGGGATAGGCGATCCGAAGAAGGTGATAACGGCCGAGCTCATCGAGGACGTTTATGATGTCAGTGCATCAGTCGGATTCGATTCGGACGGAGAACTCTTCGTTCTACCCAAGAAATACAATGTCAAACATGGTACCATTTAAGACGGATATTGATATCCTCGGCCTATGACCAGATGCATCCGTGTCCCGAAAAAGGAAGGCGAGCCCGTACGCTCGAAGCTATTCTCAGAGGGCATGCTGGACCTGTCCGCCAGGATACGTTCCGACGGAGGGGACCTTCTGATCCCGATCCTGTGCGATTCGTACGGTCCGTACGAGGTCGTGGATGCGGAGATGCAGGTGCAGGAGCAGCGCCCGACCGACTACAGGGACGTGGTCTCGGTCCCGGAAGGGCTCAAAGAACTTCTTCCCTCGTCATTCGACGTCGTCGGCGATGTGGCGATGATAAAGCTGCCCGATGAGCTGATCCCCTACGGAAGCGGTATCGGGGAGGCCCTTCTGAAGGTCAACAGCAGTCTCAGGTCCGTGTTCATGGACAGGGGCGTCAAAGGGGATTTCAGGATACGCGATCTGGTCCATCTTGCCGGGGAGGACCGTTCCGAGACGGTCCACAAGGAGTTCGGGGTCAGACTGTGGACGGACCCGTCCCGTGTCTACTTCAACCCGCGTCTCAGCAGCGAGAGGTCCCGTATCGCGGGACTCGTCGGAGACGGAGAGACCATAATCGACATGTTCGGAGGCGTAGCACCCTTCGGCACGGTCATAGGCAAGCTAGCAAAACCCGAGATAATCTATTCCATCGATCTGAATCCAGAGGCGGAGCATTTCGCCCGCATGAACGCCGAGCGCAACGGCGTGAAATGCCTCCATCCGATGACCGGGGACTCATCCGTTGTGATCAGGGATCTTCCGATGGCGGACAGGATCATAATGAACCTGCCGCAGATAGCCGACAGGTTCCTCCCGTGCGCACTGGACCACCTCAACCACGGCGGCACGGTCCATATGTACAAGATCATCGAGCGTGTCGACTTCCCGCCGCTGGTGGAGAAGATGGTCTCGGATGCCAAGGAAAACGGTCATGTCATCGAGGTCTCGAGTTTCGAGCTGAAGACCTATTCGCCGACCATGAGCGTGTACTCGCTCGACATCCGCAAGGAATGATCCCGGGTCTTCTCACAGACGCGGATACTGCATGAGCCATTCCGCGGCGCCGATGCATTCCACATCTTCGGGAACCTCAGGCGTTTCGTGACAGTCCATGAGAATCAGCACCTTCCTGTGACCTTTCTCCATGTTCCTGAACGGGGCAAGCTCCCTGTCAAGGGTCTTCCTGTCATCGATCCTTATGCATACCTGGTAGAATTCGACGGCCCCGTCGCTCTTCCATGCTGTGAAGTCGATCTCCTTGCCTTTGAAAGAGCCTACAGAGACCCTGTATCCCCTTCTCACAAGCTCGATGAACACGACGCTCTCCAGAAGGGCCGACATGTTGACGTCGCGACCATACAGGATGGCGCCGACCATCCCCGTGTCGACCGGATAGAACTTGGCATTGGTCCTCAGATGCTTGGATCCGACGATATCGTATCTGTCGGCCCTGTAGAATAGGAAGCATCTCTCAAGTTCCGCAAGGTACCTCTCGACCGTGCGGGGATCGTTCACGTATGCGCCCGTCGCCAGTTTGTTCATGGATGTGAGGTTGCCCGTGTTGGACAGCATGAAGGCGGTTATGTTGTCCAGGATGCCCTGGTCCATCTCGACCCTTGGGCGTATATCATGATTGACGATCGAATCATAGATGCTGCTTAGGATGGTCAGATTCTTCTCGGGATCGTCGTCGAGGTCCAGGATGGGCATTCCGCCCCATAGGATGTATTCTTCCAGTCTCTGCATGTATCCGTGTTCTGTATCGACAGGATATCTGTTCAGGAACTCTGTGAAAGAGAACGGCAGGATATGCACGGTCACATAACGTCCGGTGAGGTTCGTGCCGAGTTCGTCCGACAGCATCTTGGAGTTCGAACCTGTGACATAGACGTCGGCATCGAATTCGTTGCGTATCGTGGAAACGACCCTCTCCCAGCCTTTGACAAGCTGCACCTCATCGAGCAGGACATAGCAGTCATTTCCTTTTATGCAGTTCCTGATGGTCTCATACAGCATCCTCTCCGAATCGATGACGTATCTCCTCCGTTCCAGGTCTATGTGGATTATGGAGTCCTCCGGCACACCGTCGGAGATGAGATGCTGCCTGAACTGTCTCATCAGTTCCGATTTCCCGCACCTGCGAACGCCTGTGATGACCTTCACCAGATCCCTGTTCTTCCTGTACGAATCAAGCTTCGCGAGATATGCGGTACGTTCGATGATCTTGCTGGACATATGCTATCATGTGGATATATGGATTTGAATGTTGTTATTTTATGGATTTTAATCCAAAGATTTTATGGATTGAAATCCAAACATCTGCGAGGAACTTATGACTCTTCGAAACAAACTTTGATAAAATCGGAAAAATTCCTGATTTATCAAAGTAAGTTGGGGTGTAGAAACATCCTTTCGATCAGAATGGTCATGTAAGGAACAGATCCTTCTTCCCGCTGAGGAAATCTGTCAGATTGAGATGTATGATCCCGTCTTTCGACATGTCTATCCGATCCATGGAGATGACATACTTCGGAGAAGCATCCCTCACGGACGAATATGCACCGAACTCTCTGTTGACGGTGGCCTCGTCGACCATCAGATAGGCGACTTGGATGAAACATTTCCTTCCGTTCAAAACGGCCACGAAATCGATCTCCCCGTTGTACTTCTTTCCGACATAGACCTTGTAGCCCCTGCTCAGAAGCTCCAGATAGACTACATTCTCCAGGAAGAAGCCGTTTTGGATGTCCACTGTGTTTGTCTTGATGAATCTGAATCCGTTGTCGAGAGCGTAGTTCTTCGGTTTAGAAGACATGACTGCCTTTCCGCTTATGTCGTAGATGCTTACCCTCTTCAGAAGGTATGCCTCCTCCATCAGGTCCAGATAGTTGTGGACCGATTGTACGGATACTTCGAACCCTTCGGCCTTCCTCAGATAATCTGATATCGTCTTGGCCGAGAAGTCGTTGCCGCAGTTGGCCAGGACGAATGATGCCACTCTCCCGAATTTATCCATATCGAGATCCGGATGCCTTCCGTGGATGTCCTTATCCAGTATGGACCTGTAGAGTTCCTCCAGGAATCTGTAGGAAAGGGATTCGTTCCCCATTTGGAACCTCTGGGGATATCCTCCTAGTCTGATGTAGTCTGAAAGGAAATCGTCCGGTACGGACCCTGTTATGGTACGCATGTATTCCTCGGCCTCTGAATAGGAGAAGGGCAGGATCTCGAACTGTATCGTCCTGCCTGTGAGCAGAGTGGCCAATTCTCCAGAGAGCATTCTGCTGTTGCTTCCGGTGACGAATATGGAGCATCTTCCAGTGGATTTCAACGAAGCGAGCACTTTCGGGAAATCCCGGACATTCTGGATCTCGTCAAGGAACAGGTAGTAGCCGTCCCCTTCCATGCGGTCCATGATGTATCCGTTCAGCGCAGATGCCGTTGTCAGATCCTCATATCTCAAGTCCTCGAAGTTGATGAAGATCTTGTGATCGTCATCTGCCTCGATCTCATCGGCTATCATGGACAGCAGAACGGATTTGCCGGAGCGTCTGGGACCCATTAGCACCTTGATTGTGTCCGTATCGTACACGGGCCGGATCATCTTGAGGAACCTCTCCCTCGGGATGAGCTTGTCTGACATCGATCATCGAACGGGTTGCTGATAGATATACTTTGATAAAATAGTAAAAATTCCTGATTTATCAAAGTTGGAAAAAGTAGCAGCATCCCGGGTCCCACAGAGTGTCCGGAATGGAATGAACTAGGAAAAGATCCGATGTCCCCGCGGATCGGCTCCGCAGGAACATCGTCGGTGATGTGCGGAAGGATCTCACTTCTTGAGCGGATCCAGGGTGACCCCGGTCTGACCCTGGTAGTTCCCGCTGCGCTGGGCATAGTCCTTGATGGTCTCGGAGTTCAGGGTCTCGAACACCATCTGGCAGAACCTCTCCCCGATGGGCAGCTCCACAGGATCGTCTGTGGCGTTGTACGCTCCGAGCGTCAGTGTTCCTTCGAATCCCGCATCGATCTTGCCGAAAGCACCGATGATGCCCTTCCTTATCCAAGTGGTCCTGAGCCAAAGCTGGGCGCAGATGTCGCTGGCCATGCGGACCCTTTCGACCGTCGAGACATAGAACATCGTTCTTGGAGGGATGGTGACGACGCCTTCCCTTTTTATCTCGGGGTCGCCGCGGACCGAGATCTCGGCGATGCGGAGGTCGTAGCCGTTGGGTGTGAGGCCCCTCTCGCTGTAGTCGCTGATCCCGATGTACCCTGTCATCATGCTCTCTACGATGTCCCTGTCAGATAGGATTCCCATGAGGCCATGTATAGGGGCATCTATATTTGAGCGGTTGGGGATTAGCCCGCCATGAAGATCCCGGCACCGCTCAGGAAAGGGGAGGCCATCGGGGTGACCGCACCCTCGTTCGGTGTGGACGACCCCTTGGACAGGAACCGTTTCGCCAACGCCCGCAGCAAATTCGAATCGATGGGATACCGTGTTGTGGAAACCCCCGACGTGTACACCTGCGACGAGACCGGGCGCTCCGCCCCGGCGCAGCAGAGGGTGGATGAGATGACCGCTCTCCTGAAAGACCCGGAGGTGAGATGGGTGGTCTCGGCCAAAGGCGGGGACTATCAGTTCGAGATGCTTCCTCTGATGGACTGGGATGCGTTCGAATCCGATCCGAAATGGTTCCAGGGATATTCCGACAACACGACATTGGCATTCCCGATGACTGCGGAGCACGATGTGGCGACCGTCTATTGCGGCAATTTCGGTGATTTCGGGATGGAACAGTGGCATCCGAGCCTGACGGAGAATCTGGAGTTCATAGAGGGCAGGAGGCGGGAGCAGCATTCGTTCCCGTTCCATGCCAGGGATTTCGTCGACCGTGTGACGGGATTGGAATCCTTCGGAGAGGACGAGCCTACGGTATGGGGGTCTTCGGAAGGCGATGTCCGCTTCTCCGGAAGGCTCATCGGAGGCTGCATGGATGTTCTCGAGTGGTTCCATCGCAAAGGCAGGGCCGATCCGACGGGGTTCATCGACCGCTACGGCCAAGACGGCATCGTTTGGTACATGGAGACCTACGATATGACGGCCGACCGCATAGCGGAGATGCTGCGCGGCATGGAGGCGGATGGATGGTTCAGGGACTGCACCGGCATGATATTCGGCAGGCCGCTGTTCTATTCGGGGGATATCGGGTATTCTGAGCTGGTCAGCAGAGAGCTCGCTCACTTGGAGATACCTCTGCTCACTGATGCCGACGTGGGGCACAAAGCTCCCAGGATGACGTTCATCAACGGGCTCGTAACGGAATTCGATGTCTCCGGAGGGGCCTGCACGATGAGGTATCCCGAGCTTCGGGATTGAATGTCAGTCAATCTGGTGCATACAGTCATCACAAATGTCTAAAGCAAATTACCACAAATCTCTAAAGCAAAACTTCGCAAAAGTCTTCAGCGGAATGCCTCAAAAGTATGTAACGATCAGAGGCTGGGTATATTGCAATACGGAGAACACACTAGGATTGCATACAGCAAGATTAGTCGAGTGCCGGGGCGGACGACGAGAATGAATCCGATAAGTCTGTTCGAGAGTAGGGAATCAAATGGTTCCATGTCACTGAAAGATCTTTTCAACAATCCTGCAGGATTCGACGGATGTCATTCCGACCTGGATATCGATGGAATCATCTACGCCATATGTCGTGGCGGATGGCCGCATGCGCTGATGCAGACCGATAGAAAAAATAGCCTTCTCGTTGCAAAGGATCTGTTTCAGCAGATATGCAAAGTGGATATCTCCAACGTAGACGGTGTGAATCGCAGTCCTGTAGTGACAAAATCCATTCTATGCTCATATTCTCGCAATATCTGTCAGAATGTCGATAACAGGACGATTATCTCTGAAGTCAACGTGAATCATGCGTTGTCCGAAAGCAGTTATTACGCGTATCTACGGGCTTTGAAGAGGTTGAATATAGTCTCTGACCTTGATGCTTGGTGTCCAGCCATACGTCCCAAGACGGCCATAAAGTCGGGGAAGAAAAGGAATCTTGTCGATCCATCGATAGCCGTCGCGGCATTGGGAATAGATCCTGAATATTTCAATACGGATTTCAAGACACTCGGTTTTCTGTTCAAGTCGTTGTGTATGAGGGATTTGACAATTTATCTCTCTAAATTCGGGGGTTCCGTATCATACTATCGCGATCGCTATGGATTAGAAGCCGACGCAGTACTTCACTTGGATGATGGGAGGTATGCATTATGCGAAATCAAACTCGGTCAGAATGATGTGGACGATGGGGCCAGACATCTTGTGGAGATGGAAAGACTGATCGAAGAGTACAACAGAAAAGAAACGCAGATGCCTCTGAAGCCACCCACTCTGAAGATCGTCATAACAGGAACGGAATATGGATATCGCAGGGATGACGGAGTATTGGTGATTCCTTTGGCATGTCTTCGTAACTGATCGTTTCCGATATCGATTCCACCATTTCAAAATCAGATGGGTGAGTTGACCTCTCTGTATGGATTGGCAATTTGCGGGGATATGATAACCAGTATGGATGGTTGATCATCTGAATCGACTTTACCACTCCATAGATTCTCTGATCCGTTCTCTATGAGTATATCGAAACAAGTTCGGGAAATGGTTATAGGTCTTGATATGTTGGAGTATGGTAGATGAATGATGCGGATAAACGTCTGAATGACAAATTGAATGAAGCATGTTCGTGTCTTTCACATTAGATGGACGATGCTGGTCTCATAGAGCCGTCAGGATTCGATCAGATCTTCAAAGGATTCAAAGAACTGAGGAACGAGGCGGATCGAAGGTCTGCGAAGATCACATACTCGATAGGGCTTGTGAACAAGACCTTAAAATCCAACATAATCAGATTTCAGAACCTCTACGACAATCTTCCTCAGACTATTAGGGCCCACAATGAAAAGGTAAGTCAACGTTTGGCGATTGAGATCGGAAGAAGGATCAATCCTGTGGAAGGTTGCAATCTCGATCAGCAACAATTGGTTGCCATAGCTTATGACGTGAGGACGAGACTGGTCATAGCAGGGGCAGGAACCGGAAAGACCACAACAATAGTGGGTCTGGTCAAAGATATCATTTCTTCCGGGAAAGCAGAGGCGGAAGAGATCCTCCTTTTGTCATTCACCAATGCATCCGTCAATGAGCTCAAAGGGAGAATACAGAATGAGACCGGTCAAAGGATCGAGGTCACAACATTCCATCGTCTGGGATTAAAGGTCATAGCGGAATCCCAAGGTAAAATCCCCAAGATATCCAACACGGATGTCAGGAAATTCATCATCGACGAGATGATGCGCAGAAAAGACGATCCTGTGTATTCGAGGAAGTTGAATGAATACCTGGCATATGATTACGGCGCATCATACGACGAGGATCAATATTCCAGCGGTTCGGAGTTGCAGGCGTATCTTCTGGTGAATCCACTCTACACTCTGAACGGTGAGAAGGTCAAGAGTTATGGTGAATGTGAAATTGCCAATTATCTGGCTCTGAATGGGATTCCGTACATCTATGAGGATTCATACCAATATGATACGGCCGATTCTCAATACGGTCAGTACCATCCAGATTTCCACGTCAAAGGGACTGACATCTACATAGAGTATTTTGGTATCGATAGAGATGGAAACGTCGCTAAGTTCATGATCGATAAGAATCCCAATGCCGCCGATGAGTATCGGGGAGGGATGGAGTGGAAGAGAAAAATCCACAAGGACAAGGGTACCCGTCTCATCGAATTATACGCTTATGAGCGCTCTGAAGGGGAACTGCTAGACAGACTCGAACAGAAACTCAAAGAGCTCAACATCGAGGGAAAACCTCAGACCCAAGAGGCCGTCATCAACAGGGTCTTCGAGGAAGATAGATGGAAACTGAATGCGGTAGCTTCCATTTTCACTACCATCATCATTCTGATCAAGGGATTCGGCCAGCCTTGGGAAAAGGTCTTTCCCACAGGCAGTGGTCGCAGGGAGAAGCACCATCTCAAAAGGATCGAGGATGTCATCAGGCCTTTGTATGATGCATATCAGACACATCTATCCGACAGGCAGGAAATAGATTTCGAGGACATGCTGAATCTTGCATCAAAACACATCTCCGAGGGTCATTTCATTCATCCATACAAATACGTCGTAGTGGACGAATATCAAGACATATCGCGGTCAAGATACAGTTTGCTTTCTTCGCTTCGCAAATCCAAGGATTTCAATCTATTCTGTGTGGGCGATGACTGGCAGAGCATATACCGTTTCAATGGATGCGATGTCTCATACATACTTGATTTCGAGAGATATTGGGGTCCGTCAGCCATTTGTATGATCGAGAGAACATACAGGTTCTCCGGGGAACTGCTTGAGAAGAGTTCGGCTTTCATAAGCAGGAATGCCAAGCAGTACCGGAAGCATCTGGTCGGGGTAGGCTGCAACAGCAGAGTGTATCCGTTGTTCGCTCCAACGGAGCATGAGATCCGTCAGAGGATAGCCGAGGTCATTCTTGCGATCCCAAGTGGTAAGAAGGTTCTGTTCCTGGGAAGATACAATCACGACGTATCCATTCTGTCCGAGGATGGATTCTCCTGGAAACCTAGTTTATCTGATGGTTCGTCCATCATCACCTATTCCTGTCGTTCGGATTTGGATATGAAATTCATGACGATCCATTCTTCCAAAGGGCTTCAGGCAGATGTGGTGATATCCCTCAACAACAAGACTGGAAGATATGGGTTCCCTAGTAGAAGGGACGAACCGATTCTTATTCCCATGTTGCTTGGAGACGACAGCAGCCAATATGATGAGGAACGCAGACTGTTCTATGTTGCCATGACCCGTGCCAAAGATGCCGCATACATAGTATCAATGACAGGACATCAATCGGATTTCTTCAAAGAGATGTTCCCATACTATGGCAAAGATTCTGGACAAGCGCAGATGATATGCCCGATATGCGGTGGCGTATTGATAATGAAGAACGGTCAATACGGCAGATTCTACGGTTGTTCCAACTACATTTCCAGAGGATGCAGGTTCACTCGCAGATTGAATGAATGATCGACAACAATGGTTTTCCGTGTTGTAAATCGGACAATCTAAAATCAGACAATTGGATGATTGTAAAAAGAGTGGTGCAAGGGACGAGATTTGAACTCGCGGACCACTAAGGACAAGGCCCTCAACCTTGCGTCGTTGGCCATGCTTGACTACCCTTGCAGTAAGTCCTGTGAATAGGACATGATTAATAAAGGTTTGGTTTAAGAAGTTTAGAGTAAGGGGGTTCACTGAGTCCAATACTCTCTTCCGGCCCTTCCCATGGCCAGGACGTTCTCGTCCGGGCTGGATATGGGCGTCTCGCAACCGGGTGCGAGTATGAATCCGCCGTCCTGTCCGATGGCGTCTATGAGCCTGTAGGATTCCTTTGTTATCATCTCGGGAGTTCCGCTCATCAGGAGTGAGACCGGATCGAGGTTGCCCATGAGCGCCAGATCCTTCCCGGCCTGTTCCTTGGCCTTCACGATGTCGACGGCGTGGTCGAAGCTCAGGCAGTCGGCTCCCGTCTCCTTGATGTGCTTGATCGTGCCCAGGGTGTTGCCGCAGATGTGCACGAACGTCGGAGCATCGCTCATCGCCCTGACGTCATCGATGACCTTCTTCAGATGATCCTGGGAGAACTCCACGAACATATCTGGGGAGATGAGGTCGCCGGAGGATGTCGGGTCAGCCATCCACATGACCGTGGCTCCCGCATCGATCATGCGCCTCTGCATGCCGGAGACCAGGTCGGTGACCTTTGTTATGAGTTTCTTGACCATGTCCGGCTCGTAGAGGGTGGCGAACAGCATGCTCTCTGCGCCCATGCAGTATCCCGCGGTGGTTATGGGTCCCCAGGAGAGTCCGCATATGTGCAGGTCCTCAGGCAGGATCCTCGAGGTCTCCTCTAGGGATTCGACCATGACCTTCGTGAAATTGGGGCACGTGGACGCCTCATAAGGGTCGAAAACGGCCAGGTCGTCGATGTCCTCTGCTTTCTCCACAAGATGGCCCGGAATCATACCGTAATCGTCCTCGGGGTACCTCACATCCATGCCCATGTCGCTGAACGGGACCTGGGAGTCGAGGATCGGCTTAACGAAATCCGACTCCGTCTTAAGCGCATAGTCCACCGCGACCTTGGCGGATAGCTGTGGGTTCCATCTGGCCTCGTTGACCTTGTATCCCGCACTGCGTGCGGCCGTGACGAGGGCGAAGTTGTTGACAGGTGTCCTGTCCGTCGTTTCGAATCTCAATGCTGCTTCAACGCAGGTCCTGTGTCCGGCATCAATCATCAGAGCACTTCCTCAATATGGGAAGTGATTCGTTTCTCATTAGAAATAAGGTTCGCACATTCAGAGGTTGGAGGCGACGATGTCGGTGAACTCGTGTGCGGACAGTGTCCCGCCGAGGTCCGGGGTGACGTTCCAATCCGCGTATGTCTGGCATAGTGCGTTCACTATGCTCTCGGCCTCCTTCGTCATGCCGATGTTCATCAGCGCCATGGAGGATGCGAATATTATCGATGTGGGGTTCAGATCGTCCTTCGTCACTCCGTCGAATGTCGTCATGAGGCCGGGTATCATCAGTGCGATCGTGTCACCGACGTAACCGATCGGGAACAGGTGGTTTCCTCCCGCCATCCCCGCGAGTATCCCTGCGGCGACGTTGACGTAGAGGTCCGCGCATATCAGGAACTCGTACTTCGAAGGGTCCCTGACCACTTTGGATGCCCATGTCTGTATGTTGCTGTGCGAAAGCTGGTAGACATTGGGGTCGAAAACGGTGTCGAAGGTCTCGTCGAACAATCCGCTGGAATCCGGGAAGAGATCGTCGCGGGTTATGCTCTCGACCTTCGTGCGTCCGGACTGTTCCAGGAACGTCAGGGCACGGGTCATCATGCGCGTGTAAGTCGATGTGCTGATGTATTTGCTCAACGAGATCCCGTCGACGTTGCGGACCTCTGACACATCGAATGCCCTGGAGGTGTTGCTCCCCCAGAGCGATGTGCACAGGCCGGGATGTCCCAGCTTGTCTGAAAGTGTTTTGAAGGGCCTCACCGTCGCGTACAGGTCCAGGCTCTTCCTCAGCGAATCCGTTATGTTGACGGGTTTGCCGAAGCCGTCCTTGTACGTGTTCAGCGGGCCGCAGATGGCGCTGCCGCACTCCTTGATGAGCTCGACCGTCTCCGTGGGCAGGTACTCTCCGGTGCGCTCGTAGGCATCGAATCCGATGTCGCCGCGAACTATCTCCACCTGTTCGGTGGCGACGGAGATGATCTGCTCGGCGCAGTCGATGAGCGTCGGCCCGAGGCCGTCGCCGGGTAGCAGCAGCACCTTCTGCATATCAGAGCAGCCTCTCTACCAGTCCCGCGTAGATCAGGGGGAGCGTGATGGTGGCGTCGCCTTCGACGGTCATCTTCTTGGCGTCCTCCTTGACCTTTCCCCAGGAGACGGCCTCTCTGATGCGTGCTCCGGAGAGGGATCCGTCGTACTCCTCGGCGGTGGTGAGGTAGATGCAGTAGTCGAGTCCTCCGCGGAACTGGTTCCACCAGATGACGTGGTGCTTGGAGATTCCTCCACCGATGATGATGGCGCCGGTGTACTCGGCATCGTTGGTCATCTCGGAGAGCATCTGCTCGTCGCCGAAGAGGTCGATCCTGAGCTTCCTGTGGAGCTGGTAGTACATCCAGAGCTGGCATCCGAAGGATCCGTCGGTGATACCGGGGACGACGATGGGGACGTTGTGCTTGTGGCACTGGTGGAGGAGGGAGTCCTCATCCTCGATCCTGGCGCCGACCTGGTCGATGATCTCGTGGGTCGTCATGGACTGGGTCTCTGCGAAGATCTCGTCGAACATGGGGAGGAGGTTGTCCTCGAGGACCTCTCCGTAGCAGGAGTCGGGAACGAGGACGTTTCCGAGTCTGCTGATCTCG
Source organism: uncultured Methanomassiliicoccales archaeon (assembly GCA_934702355.1). GTDB lineage: Archaea > Thermoplasmatota > Thermoplasmata > Methanomassiliicoccales > Methanomethylophilaceae > Methanoprimaticola. Next base: position 117,617 of record CAKUXX010000001.1, on the reverse strand, counting down.
TACTCGTCCCTGAGCTTGGCGTCGTCCATCATGAAGTCGCCCTTGTAGTAGTGGGCGAAGGTCCTGGAGAGGTCGTGGTCAAGGGTTCCGCAGGTGGTGATGATGAGGTCGATCATACCGTTCCTCACGAGGTCGATGATGACTCCGCGGGTACCGGTGGCCATGATGCATGCGGGGAAGGAGAGGATCCTGAGGCAGCCCTCTTTCTTCACCATCGCCTCTGCGATATCGGTGGCATCGGCGAGCTTCTGGGCGGTGAATCCGCCGGCGCGTCCCATTGCCTTGAGCATCTGGTCGACGGTCATTCCTTTGGTCACTTTGATATCCTCGACGGGTATCAGTTCGAGTTTGTCCGACATGATAGTCACTGACGCCTGCTAGATGGCGGTCATTTATAACACTAATGGGTCTATCCGGATACGGGTAGGGGTGCGGAACCGTGTTTTACCAGTTGTCCTCTTCACTTATAATATAAGGACGGCTCATGTTTTAAATAGAAGTTGGATATAGTCGGTCATATTCGAGAGGACCCATCATGTACATGCTGACCGAAGTCGAGAAGGTTGTATGCATTCCGCCCAAGGATCTGAAAGATGACATAGACACGGTCATCGACAGGCTCACATGGGATACCTATGAGGGTCGCCTTGGCGAGGACAAGAATTTCACCGTTCTGATCAAGAACGTCAGGACCGTAGGTCCCGGACGCATCGTCCACGGAGACGGATCCGTGTATCAGACCGTGAAGTTCGATCAGGTCGTTTTCAAGCCCAGGGATGGAGAGGTCGTTGAGGGTGTCGTTGTCGAGATCCTCAAATTCGGAGCCTTCGTAAGGTTCGGACCTCTCGACGGACTGCTCCACATCAGCCAGGCCATGGACGACCGCGTCGATATCGATGAGGCCAACCAGAGGCTCGTCGGAAAGGAGTCCGGAAGGTACCTCGCCGTCGGCGACGTAGTCAGGGCCAGGGTCGTGAGTGTGGATCTCAACGAGAAGAACCCCCAGGAGAGCAAGATCGGTCTCACCATGCGTCAGCCCGGTCTCGGAAAGCTCGAGTGGATAGACGAGGATAACAAAAAGGCACGCGGAGGCGATGAGTGATGGCAGGTCCCGTCTACAAGGCATGCAAACAATGCAGCTTCATCTGCGAGGCAGATGTCTGCCCCCGCTGCAACGGACAGACGACCAAAGAGTGGCAGGGATTCCTTGCCGTGGCCGACTTCGAGAAATCGGAGATCGCCAAGAAGATGGGAATATCCGCCAACGGCAGATATGCCCTGAAGGTCCGCCCCTGAATCTGGTCCGCTGATACAGATGTTCGATAAGGATCTGATCCTCCCCGAGTCTGCACGCAACTCCTTCAAGGAGCCGATCGGCAGGGAGATGGACGAGTCCGAGATCGACGATAACGCTCAAACCTGTTTCATCACCGTCGGGGACGTGGTATCCCTGACATTCAGAAGGCACGGCGTGAGGCCGCTGCTGTCGGTATACGACGGCAGCACAGAGCGCAGGGAGATGACCGAGTTCGCAAAACTCGTCGAAGACGAGGAGAAGGAGGTCGTCTCGAATCCCGCGGGATGGATAACCGCCGAGTTGGCGGATGCCGTCCGCAGGGGCATCGAAGGGAAGACCGGGCTGATCCGGGTCGAAGGAGAGGAGGATCTGGCGCTTCTGCCATGTATGATCTACGCTCCGGATGACGCGGTGATCGTCTACGGTATGCCCGGAAGATGCATGATGGCAGTCACCACGGACGGAGCCGTCAGGAAGAGGGCCATCGAACTGATGGCACAAATGGAGGAATCGGAATGAAGATAGAGATAGTAGAGCAGAGGGAGAACCCCCTCCAGAAAAGGGTCGAGGTCCGTTTCAACATCGACCACAACGGCGAGTCCACACCCGGCAGGAATGCAGTTGCCGAAGAGATCGCCAAGATGACCAAATCCAAGAGGAACTGCGTCGTTGTCGACAACATCGAGTCCCTCTTCGGAAGGGGAGTATCCGTCGGATACGCCAAGGTCTACGACAGCCTGGAGGCAGCCCTCGAGTTCGACAGGGAATACCTGCTCAAGAGGAACGGAATCGAGGCACCCAAGCCCGAGGCACCCGCCGAGGAAGCTCAGGAGTGATTTTGATGGCAAAAGCAGCAGCACCCAAGAAGGCAGTCGCAAAGAAAGACGCATACCAGGTCGACGGTGACAAGGTCAGCAGGATTAAGCCCGTCTGCCCCAAGTGCGGACCCGGTGTCTTCATGGCCACCCACAAGGACCGTGTGTCCTGCGGCCACTGCGGATACACCGAGTTCAAGCAGAACTGAGAAGTTTCTTCAATCCGCCTCCACCCTCTCACCAGGAGGCTCAGGATCCGGCCGGGGCATCCCGCCCCGGCTTCTATTTTCTTCTCACAAACCCCTAAAACCGATTGATTATTCTCACGGGCTCGTAGTATAGCTTGGATAGCATGGGGGCCTCCGGAGCCTCAGACTCGGGTTCGAATCCCGACGGGCCCGCATAGTTTTATACAACCTGTTGAGCAAGTTGGCCAGGTTGAACATCTCATCAATCAATCGAAGTTCTGATATCGAAAGTGCCAACACTCATTGTGAATAGAGATCAGGTATTCCAGTGCCTGACTATAAGATGGATGGAACATATGACCTATCCATAATATACTATCCCAGCCATCCTTATGGACAATATGATGAAAGGCCGCATTACATCTAGGGCCGAGCTTTCGGATCTTCCCAAGACTGTTCACGGAGGACAGGCATGGAAGCTCAGCGATATCGAGGATTACAGTCACAATCTGAATCCTTTCGGACCCCCCGAGGAGCTTGCGGAGATCATCATGTCTGCGGTTCCTGACATCGGCCATTATCCGGACGATTCCAGCGCAGAGTTGAAGGATGTCATATCGAAGGCGTTCAACATCGGGACGGATTGCATCACCATCGGGGCCGGCTCGTCGGATATAATCCGCAACGTCCCCAACACTTTCTATTCAAAGGGGGACAAGATCATCATACCCCGTCCCTCTTTCGCAGAATACACTCAGCAGTGCAGGATCGTCGGTGCGAACATCGAATCGTATCCTCTCAGACCCGAGGAAGATTTCCGCATAGATGCGGACAGGCTCATAGAGTCCGCTCAGGGCGCCAAGGCGGTCTACATATGCAACCCGAACAACCCCACGGGCAGGGTTGAGCCCCGCAGCAAGATCTGCAGTATCGCCAGGGAGCTGGAGGACATGGGCGTCCTGTTGTTCTTGGACGAGACCCTTCTGGAGCTCGTCCCCGGATACACGGATATAACGCTGTCCGGAATGGTCGACCGTTTCTCCAATCTCGTAGTCGCATCCTCGCTCACTAAATCGTTCGCGATCCCGGGCATCAGGATCGGATTCGGAATGTCCAATCCCGACATAATCTCGGAGATGGAGAAGACCCGTATGACGTGGAACGTCGGTCAGATAGAGCAGACCGTCGCCACGGTCCTGCTCAGGGACAAGATGGACTATGTTGACCATGCCGCAGCGGTCATGGCGGAGGAGTCCGAGATCATGAACTCATCACTCAAAGAGGTCGGATTCCCTGCGGGACCCGTCTCGGATTCATTCTTCTATTTCAATTCGGTGGAATCGCTTGGTCTGAACGGTGCCGATTTCGTCAAGCGCATGCTCAGGCATGGCATAATGGTCAGGGACTGCGCTTCATTCGGTGACGATTTCAAGGGTTATGTGAGGTACAGCGTCAAGGACCGCGAGAGGAACTGCAGGTTCATCGCAGCCGTGGATGCCGTACTGAACGGGTGATCCGATGATACTCTGGCTGGATGCCATTCTCGTTGTCGTCGTCGCGCTCCTCATCGACCGTTTCATCGGCGAGGTGCCGAACTCCGTCCACCCACTGAGGTGGATGGGCAACATATTGGCATCCATAGACAGGCATGTGAAGTCCAGAGGGTCCAGGAAGGCCATTTTGGCAGGGTTCCTGTCGTATCTCCTGGTGTTCTGCCTCTTCGCAGGCATAGGGCTCTGCATCACATCGTTCCTCAGGTACTCGTTCGGGGAATGGTTCGGGGAGACGGCCGGGACCGCAGCATGGATACTCTCCACGGCATTGTTCTTCAAGATCTCGTTCGCGGTGTTCTCGTTCAGGGACCACTGCGATCCCATCTGCGCCGATCTGGATTCAGGAAACGTTGAATCTGCGGCTGAGAAGGTCCAGATGATCGTCAGCCGTAACACCAAGGGGATGGATGCGGAGCACATAGCCTCTTCATGCTGCGAGACCGTGACGGAGAACCTTGTCGACAGCGTCTACTCCCCTGTATTCTACTTCTCCCTGCTAGGTCTGCCCGGAGCGGTGATGTTCCGCTGTGCGAACCTGATGGATGCCATGTGGGGATACCTGAACGACAAGTACGCCCTGCTGGGAAGGTTCCCGGCACGCTTCGACGATGTGCTCGGATTCATCACGTCAAGGGTCTCGCCGGTGTTCATCGCCTTGGCCGGAATGCTCCTCGGAATGGACTGGAGGGCCTCTATCCCTGCCGCCAAGGCGGAGCACGGGAAGACGCCGAGTCCCAACAGCGGTTGGTCGATGACAGCGGCCGCCGCGGTCCTGGGGATCAGGATGGAGAAGAAGGATGTCTATGTCATGGGAAGCGGCCTCATGCCGACCACCGCCGATGTGAGGAGATGCTGTAGGCTGATCGAGCTCGCATCGATGCTGTTCATACTCACCGTAGGTATAATCCTGTTCGGAACGATAGGCATCGAGGCGCAGCTGTACGTCGAGGATCATCTGTTCGGATTCTGGGGGTCTGTGATATGAGTCTGATAACCAAGAGCGACATCGTCCGCGTCGACGGATGGGATGTCGGATACGTGGTGTTCTCCGAGAGGATGGAGGTGCTGAGCAGCGCCGTTCTCAACGGCGGGGACACGACCACAAGCGCACTTTTCATAATGCAGGTCAGCAAGAACTACTCGCACAGCGATCCCAGAGAGGATGCGATTCGTGTGAGGGATGCCCTGGGCCTGCCGGAGGATTCCGTCGGTATGATGACCGCAGCGGAGGTCGGGAGTGTCTTCAACACATCCGCAGGTTCATATAACGGTGTAGAAGCGTACGCAGTTGCCACCGCGGGCCTCAGCAACCACGTCGTTGCGGGGGATGTGTTGGACAACTATCCCGAGAGGAGGGTCATCTCCGATCTGAGGGCTTTGAGACTCGCAGGGACGATAAACATCGCCGCCATCTCACCCTACCCTCTGACGATGGAGGGAAAGGTCAACATGATGATCCCTCTGGTGGAGGCCAAGGCCGCCGCAATGGCGGACCATGGGTACAGGGAGACCGGTACGACATCCGATTCGATGGCTGTAATATCCCCCATCGGTCCGGACAGGATCGACTACACGGGTACGGGCTCCGATATCGGCATCGCCGTTGCAAGGGCCGTCCGTTCCGCCGTCGGTTCGGCATTGGACAACCGTGACGAGCACCCGACGATGGAGGAGCCGTTCAGGCTCCTGGAACGCAGAGGATACAGCATCGGGCGCATGATGTCCATGTCCGATTCGGATCTGTCCGAAGAGGAGTTCCGTGCCCGCGTCTCCAAGGCTTTGGACGACCGGATGATCCGCGGCATGGTCGATATTGCGATGTTCTGCTGCGACAGGGCCGATTCGATGGCCGCAGACGGGACCACATCGTTCAGAGAGCTGCTTCTGGGCATGTTCTCCTCGGTGTCTGGTTCCGAAAATGATTGTGATGATACAATGGAGGCGGCCGTCAGGGCGCTTCTCAGTTATGCAGGTGTATTAAATGGATGAAACCCAACAGGGAACAGGCGGTTCTGCACTGAAGGCGATGATATCGTTCTTCACGATATGGCAGCAGGACATAACGAAAGAGGATATGGATGCGATGGAGAAGGATTTCCATCTGGCGCCCATAGTGGGATTGTTCTTCGGACTCATCCTGGTGGTTCTGATGACCGTTCTGACGATCCTCAATGTCAAATATGGGTTCGGGTCCGGCATGATATATGCGGCCATGGGCCTTGCCGTGGTCTGGATAGGAAGCAAGTTCATCCATTTCGACGGTCTGACCGATTTCGGAGACGGAATGATAGTCTCCGGTACGCAGGAGGACCACGTCCGTGCCCTCAAGGACACACTCGTAGGTGCCGGAGGCATCGGAGTCGCCGTTGCCGTCGTGCTCCTGTCCTTCTCGATGTACTCCTTCGCATCGTTCAGGCTTCTGATATTCGCGCCTCTGGCGGAGATCCTGGTGAAGAACGCCATGGTCGTTGCCGCGGCGTACGGAAAGCCCGGGAACGGCATGGCCGGAAAGCAGGTCGCTATGACCACCACCGATTCCATGATCAAATCCACCGTGATCTCCGCGATCCTCGGTGTCGTGATGTCCATAGGTCTTGTCGCCTTCTTCGGTATGCTCTATGATTCCCTGGATGTCGGATTGGAGACCAATCTCGCAGCCGTCATCGTCGCATTCATCATAGGGCTGCTCATCTCCATCGTCGCAGGGTTCCTCATGGCAAGGAAGGCCAACGACACGTTCGGGATGGTCAACGGGGACATCCTCGGGGCCACGAACGAGATAAGCAGGCCTCTGATCATGATGGTCATGATGATCGTATTCGTGGCGTGGTGAGCTGATTGCAGGCTCTGATAAATGCCGGAGGGAAAGGATCCCGCATGGGGAAGTGCGGTGTGGAGAAGCCCATGCACATGATGGGCGGTGTCCCGACGGTCGGAAGGGTCGTGGAGGCCCTCCGTAATTCTACTCACATCGATCGCATACTGGTCTCCGTGAGCGACAACACGCCTGAGACGGAGAAGTATCTCAACGGCATCGGGATCGAGACCGTTAGGACCTCCGGCGAGAGCTTCATGGACGATCTCCATCAGGCGTTCGAGGTCATGGACGGGGAATACGTCCTGACATGTCCTTCCGACCTTCCGCTCCTCACCACAGAGGTGGTGAACACCTTCATAGAGTACTTCGTCCCCGGCCTGATGGAATCCGCCATCGCCGTTGTGGATGAGGCCACTGTCAGGAGTACGGGAATAACCCCCTCGTACACAAGGGAGTTCAACGGCAACAATTGGGTCCTCTCGGGCCTGTGCATAATGAACCGCCCGCGCACCCTGGCCGGCGATTACCTTGAAGAATATCTTTTCGAGACCAATTGGGTCGAGCTGTCGGTGAACGTCAATACCCCGAAGGAGCTCGACCTGGCCCGCAGCTATTTCAGGGAATGACCCCCTCCGATGCCGGAGGGGATCGTTTTCAGAATCCCATTATCTCTTTGTAGAGCCTGTGGACCTCTTCCTCGAGATCGTCGCACGTTATCTTTCCGGACGACTCGATGATGGCCCCGACGGATGCTCCTCCGCATCCGACGCCTTCTTTGATGAAGCCCCATTCATAGGCCTGAAGACCCTCGTACGGGCTTTCGCTGTAGTCCACGTTGACGTAGACTATCGGGATCCCGGACGAGATCGAATCCATGATGCGCCTCATGCTGGAGTTGGGATCGTTCATCAGCCACCTTGTAGTTCCCTGCATGAAGTTGCCGACGAGTTCGGGGTGAAGTGCTACAGCACCAGCCATTACTGCGGCGAGCTGGGTTCCTCCTCCGACGATGACTGGGACGGTCTTGGCCGCACCGCAGAGTATTCCTATGTTTGCAGGGAGCATCGGGTCTCCGACGCATTCGATCGCCTTCAGGGGATCGTCCTTCAGGTCTCCGGGCTTTATGCCTGCCGTTTCGAGGGCTTCGGCGACCAGTTTGGACTTCAGTTCCTTGGGGTTGTTGGGCGAGCTGCTGCTGACCAGGTTCTCTTTCAGTACACCCATGGCCATCATGACGGCCAGTGCCGTGGTGGTTCCGCCTGCGCAGCTTTCGCTTATGACAACGAAATCATACGCCCTTGCGAGCATCTCTCCGAGGATGTATCCCTTCTCGTACTCGGTCTTCACGTTCTTGACCGAATTGCCGGTGGTAATCTTCTCTCCGCATTCTCCTCCGACATCGAAGTAGGGGACGAACGGGACGACCTCGCATCCTCCGTTGACCACGTAGTACGGCATCCCGGAAAGGTTCAGGGCGGCCTTGGTCAGTGTTGCGGGAGTGGGGATTCCTCCGGGGTTGATCGGTATCCCCTTCATGCAGGATACCTTGCCGTTGATGAGGATCTCCGCATCGGCAGCGGGCGTGAACATGGTGAGCTCCGGTGTGTCTCCGGCATCCGATACACCCGGGATCGTGGATGTGCGGGTGTTAGCTACCGTGCAGGTGAACACACCCCTCTTCCCCCAGATCCTCGAAAGGATGTCTTTGGCAGTCTTCTCGTCCCCGTATACGCCCAGGGATGGCGGAATCTCGAACTCCATCTGTTCACCTAACCTTGTTCAAAACCGTTTTTACTATCTCCGCGACAGGTATCATGCCGTTCTCGGGGATGCCGAGGTCCATGCTGGTCCACAGCGGGACCTCCATCAGTATGTGCTCCCCTGTCACGCAGGATGTGCCGTGGTCCACGAAGTAGACTATGTTCTCCACATCGGGGAAGTACTCCTCCATCAGCCTGTCCGTCTTCTCCAGGACGGCCTTCTTCTTGAAGGGATCCTTCTGATGGCTGTACTCGTCCACCTCGTCCACATGGAGGAAGACGTCGCCTTTCTTCAGGGCGTCCCTTGCGATCGGGAATCTGGATTCCAGGTCGTAGACTATGTGCGTCTCGTATCCGAGCGATGCGCATATGCCCATCGACGTGGGACTGTCGGAGACGGCGGTCATGTTCCTCACCTCATCGAATCCGGGGTATTGGCGACCCATCCTGCCGCATCCCCAGGGATATCCCGTGATGCCGTCCAGTTCACCGGCCACAGTGGTCACGAGTTTTCCCAGATCTCCGGGGACCTCCTTGTACGGTGCGTCGGTCGGCGGAGCGGGAAGGGTGGGCACGTCGTCCCATTCCATCGTGAGCACGGCCCTCCCCTCTATGAAGAATTTGATAGCGGGATCGTATGATGACAAAATGCCCATGTTGGACATTATGTGCTCCTCGAGGGCATCTTTGATCTCGGCGGTATTGTAGCACCACCTGACCATCCCGTCCCCGATACGTGCGGGACTGAGCCTGAACGCCGCCCTCTTGGCATCCGATATCGGAAGGCCGAGACCGAGGGCCTCGAGCGCCGCCCTCTCTATCTCGGGAGGATGACCGGTGAAGAACTCGTTGAGGAACAGCTGCGTGTATCCTCTTCCCGTCGTCCTGTAGCGATGGGGCGCCTTGCTGCGCATGAACGGCATATCTGCCACTTCTATCGGTTTCTTACCACCCATCAGCGGATTGGGATGATCCTCTGCTCCGTCGAGCAGAACGAACAGCGTATTCTCCATCATATCCTTCCGAGCGCGATGGCCGCCTGTCCTACGGATATGCCGCAGTCGCCGTTCGGAACCTCCTTGTGAATCAATGGTAGATGGTCGGATGATATAACCATATCCTCGAACATGCTGGCTATGGTGCCGTTGTACGACACTCCGCCCGTGATGCCTATATATTCGGAGCCGTAGGAGTCGGCCGCGGAGATGGATGACTGGACCAGCTCACTCATGATGTTATATACTATGGAATATGCCGCATCCTCCCTTCTGACGGATCCGATCCTGTCGAAGAGGTGGGCGGTGCGTATCACTCCGTTCTCGGTGAAGGTCTCGAAACCTTCGACCAGGCGTCCCCGCCTCAGCAGAGGCTCCAGGAGCATGGCGGGCTCCCCGTCGTATGTGCGCTCCTTGCACACGCCGAGACTGTACGAGAGTGCGTCTAGGACCCTTCCCATGGAGGAGCTCCTCACGCTCCGGTCCATCATCTTCGTGAGGACGGCCGAGTCCCTGTCGCTGAAATCATGGTTCTCGGAACCGTTCATGGCGTCTATGGCGAATCTAAGTCTCCGCAGGTCGTACAGCGCGCGTTCGGAACCGAGCAATGGTATGTACTCCAGATGGGCGGTCCTCTCATATCCGCGGAGATCGGTCTTCAGGACCTCTCCGCCCCAGGCCATGCCGTCGTCGCCGTGTCCCGTTCCGTCAAGGGCTATGCATGCGCATCCGTCCACGGAGCAGTCTGCCATGAGCGATGCCGCATGGGCCCAGTGATGCTGCACCTCGATAAGCTCGGCGCCGTATTCCTCGGACAGCGTCTTGGCGAATCTTCTGTTGGAATAGCCCGGATGGAGGTCGATCGCGATCACCGACGGTTCGCATCCTACGAATCCCATCTGAGTACGGACAGCTTCTTCCAAGTATTCCGGCACACCGATCTTCTCGCCGTTCCCGATGTACTGGGTGGGCCATATGGTCCCCCCGGATGCGACGGAGCCCGTGAGGTTCTCCTGTGCACCGAGTGCTACGGCATCACCCTTTCCGAAACCGACATCCAATCCGAACGGGATGCTGCCTCTCGATTTTCTGATGTATTGTGTGCGGTCGCCGAACATCCTCATGACGGTGTCGTCCGCACGGTTGACGATCTCCTGATCATGGAGCAGGTAGGCATCCGCACCGAGTTCTTTGATGCGGACATCGTCGGTTATCATAGGCTCCCCCGGCAGGTTGGCAGATGTCATCACCAGAGCATCGTGCTTCAATTTGGAGAACAGGATATGATGCATCCCGGTATAGGGCAGGAACACGCCCATGTTGTCCAATCCGGGGGATACGGACTCGTTCTCGGGGATGTCGCGCTTGCCGACGAGGACGATGGGACGTTCCGGCGACAGGAGCATGGATTCCTCGTCTGCAGTGGGTTCCGCATATCTCCTGACGGCATCCATGTCGCGGACCATGATCGCGAATGGCTTCCGCTTCCTGCCGTACCACTCCCTCATATCGTCGATGCGGTCCAGGGTGCAGCATATGTGCATCCCGCCCCAGCCCTTTATGACGGCCCTGCGGCCGTCGTCCAGCATCTTCGCCAGTTCGCCGATGGGATCGTCGCGGATCACCGTCCCGTCGGGCAGCTCCAGGCGGTAGGACGGTCCGCATGCGGGACAGCATACGGTCTGATGGTGGAACCTCCTGTCGGAAGGGTCCGTGAATTCCTTTGAGCATTCCGGACACATCGGGAATGCGTCCATCGTGGTCAGTCTGCGGTCATAGGGCATCCCCTTCAGAAGAGTGAATCTCGGACCGCAGTCTGTGCATGTGGTGAACGGGTATCCGGATCTGCGGCCGTTGCCCATTATCTCCGCAACGCATTTCGGACAGACGCAGCTGTCTGCGGGGATGGACGCTCCGTGCCCTTTTCCAGATGAGGCCGCTATCGAGAATCCCGGTTCTCCGGAATATGCACGATCATCGGTCTCGATCGAATCGATCCTTGCGAGCGGCGGAAGGGACGAGCGCAGTTCAGAAAGCAGCTCGTCACCGAGGTCCGTGTCGATGATGACGCACGATCCGTCGTTCCACACGGAACCGGATGCGCCGCAGGCAATCGCGGCACGATAGACCGCCGGCCTGAAACCGACGCCCTGGACAATACCGCGGATCGTTATCCTCATGTTCCGCGGAAGGGCATCGGGTTTAATGGTTCTTTGGTCAGGCCGGCAGCAGGTCAGAATACTTTTATGATGCGTCCCGAGGGGAGCGATCATCTGGTCTTGTTCCCGCAAGCGCATGCGGGCTGGATGTCGTTGGGCATGGACGGAGGCTTCTGCCTGTCCACGCTCAGGGTGCCGTCGGGGACCTCTAGGAAATCAGCGAGGTCCTGGTCGGACGGGTATTCGCCGATCAGGATGACGACCTCGTCGTATACGGCGATCGGAAGAGATCCGAAGCCGTCCTGGAGCACTATATCTGCGGCCTCTCCCTGGGGGATGTCCGATTCGTCCGAGCACATGATCCTGTCGATGGTAATCCCTGCAGTTCTCAGTCTGTCGCAGGACTCGTCGAATCTGGCGGCGTCCTTCGGATCCCGGGACCTGGAGTCCTCGGATTCATATACCGTCATGTTGGGAACCATGAATCGTTGATGGGGTTGAATATTTAAAAAAGGATGGAAAAGAAGATGGAAGCGGCCCCTTTCGGGGCCGTTTGATAAGAAGAAGCTCAGTTGAACGTCTTCTTGTACTTGTCGATCGTGTAGTTGACGATCTCCTCTGCGCCTTTGGCATCGACGGTGCCGTTGACCTCTGTGGTCTTGTTCTCCAGGGCCTTGTAGACGGTGAAGAAGTGGCACATCTCATCGATGACATGCTTGGGAATCTCGGAGATGTCCTTGATGCCGTTGTAGACGGGATCTTTGTAGGGGACGGCGATGATCTTCTCGTCGTTGTCTCCTCCGTCGACCATCTTGATGGCACCGATCGGGCGGCATCTGACAAGGGTCATGGGGAGGATGGGCTCGGAGCAGATGACGAGGGCGTCCAGAGGGTCTCCGTCGTCGGCGTATGTCTTGGGTATGAATCCGTAGTTGGCAGGGTACTGGGTGGATGTGTACAGGATCCTGTCGAGCATGAGCATTCCCGTCTCTTTGTCCAACTCGTATTTCGTCTTGCTTCCCTTCGTGATCTCGATGACGACCATGAAATCGTCGGATTTGATCTTCTCAGGGTCCATATCGTGCCAAATGTTGCTCATATGAAGCCTCTGCATGTCCCATTCGTAGTTTGATAGATATATGTTCCCATCAAGTAGATTCAGGGTCCGAGGCAGCCGACAGGGATGACATACACGCCGTCTGGGCGTCTGTATCCGTACTTCGTTCCGGTCATGACGATGAGAGCGGATGGCGTATCCAAGCGAGGGCTGTTGTTCTCATTGTTGTGATCCTCTATCAGTGATTGGATCTTGAGCAGATGTTTGGCACCCTCATCCACGCCGTACTCTCCTAATTTGAACTCTATGAGTGCGTACCGTCCGTCTTTGAGGTGGAGCACGCTGTCCGATTCGAGGCCATAGCGATCACGGTAGTATGACAGGGATCCCCTCTGTTTCGACGAATACACTCTGAGGTCACGTATGCACAGGCACTCGAATATGAATCCGAACGTGTTCGGGTCCATCTGCAACTTTTCGGGGGAGGTCCCCAATGCGGATACGGCCAAGGATGGGTCGACGAATTCCCTCTTCGGTCCCGAGCGGACGCCGGATGAGGAACGCAGCGAAGGGGTCCAGCCGTCGAGTTCCTGGATGATGTACAATCTCCTCAGTACATCCAGATAGTCGTTCAGGGTAACTATGGATAGGTTCTCTGTGGATTTGACGTCGGATAGGATGTTGGTGGTTTTCGCCAGTGTGGAGATGTTACGCGCATACGACCTAAGCACGATCTTCATGGTCTCCGGATTTCTTTTCACATCATCCAATTGGAACATGTCGTGACTGTAGATCTGATGATGATAGTCCTGGGCGATGCTCAGTTGTGCTTCCCTGCTCTTCAGACCGAGGCTGTACGGCCATCCCCCGCGGCATGAAGCGAACACCAGATCCTGATACGATAGTTCCGATGAGCATCCGAGGGCCATTTTATCGCCATCGAATATGCTTTGCAGGGATGCAGCTCCGGATGATTCTCCTGATTCGAATAGGCTCATTGGATACATCATCAGCTCGGATATCCTTCCCGTACCTGTATGGCTTGTTTGGACCTTCTTCGAAGTGGAGCCGGTCAGTATGAAATGTCCGGGTCCGTCCCTATGATCGCATTCGTAACGTACGGCATCCCAGACTTCGGGGGCGTCCTGCCATTCATCGATCAGCCTGGGTGATTCACCGTCAAGAATCATCTGGGGGTTGATCTTCGCCAGTTGTCTCAAACCTTCTTTGTTCGGATCCGATTGCAGATACACGGCCGATTTACTCTGTTGTTCTGCGGTTTTAGTCTTTCCGCACCATTTCGGACCGACTATGTTGACAGCACCGAACGTCTCTAGCTTATCCCTGAGCTGAGAATCAACTACGCGTTCCATGTACCTGGTCATAGATATCAGTTAAAAACAAAGTACATTTAATTATATCCATTTTATGTTTTTACTGTAAATCACTTTATGTTTTTACTATGATTTACTTTATGTTTTTACGGTAAATCATTTTATGTTTTTACTGTAGAGAAGAATCCGATGAGATGTATTCATCCTTCATCCTGTTGAGTCTCACATGACGTTCGGTCAGATCCGTTATGCGTTTCTCGAACTCCTCGACCCTGTCTATCGGCACCCAGGCTTTCACATCCACCTTGTCATAATAGTCGCATTCGGGTTTTCTGGCCATGAGGTCGCGGCATTTGCTCTCGAACACGCTGTACCACGGATAATCCAAGGTGAATCTGTAAACGGCGCAGGCGGAGTATCTGCACTTCTTCAGATCCGTCACAGCGATCTTCGATGCTTCCGTGTATGCATGGACCAACCCTCCGGTCCCCAGCAGCGTGCCTCCGAAGTATCTGACCACGACCACCATTGTGTCGGTCAGACCCGTTCCTTTGAGTGTGAACAGGATGGGTTTGCCGGCTGTCCCGGACGGTTCTCCGTTGTCGCTGGACCTCTCCCTCATCTCGGAGCCGTTGAACACGGCGGCCCAACAATAGTGTGTGGCGTTGCGGTATCTCTCGGACACGGATTCCAGGTTAGCCTGTATCGATGCTTCGTCCGGACAGTGCATCGCGATCCCGATGAAGCGCGACCCCTTGAGGGTCATCTCGCCCTCGTTCGGTTCGGCTATGGTTTCGTAATCGGAGATCCCGCTCATAGGTCACGGGAATGCTGATGTGATGAAAAAGGAAACGGAGGCCCCGAAGGGCCAGTTTGTTGTGGATTCTCACTCGGGATCCTTGTACGCCTGAGCGGCATCGAACTCGTCCAGGGCCTCCTGGGACGGGGGCTCCGTGAGGAGTGCGACGACGATTCCGACGATGAGGGATATGACGAATCCGGGGAAGAGGGAGTACAGGCCTGTGAATCCCATGAACGTCTCCCAGAACACCACGACGGCGAATCCGGTGACGATGGATGCGAGTGCACCCTTGATGTTCATGCGCTTCCAGAACAGGGCGAGGATCATGACAGGCGAGAATGCCGATCCGAATCCGGCCCATGCGTACGAGACCAGTCCCATGATGTTGTTGCCTCCGGAGAATGCGATTACCATTCCGAGGATCGAGATCGCCACGACGATACCTCTGGAGATCCATGTGAGCTTGGCGTCGCTGAGATCGACTCTCTTGCTCCTCCTGAGGATGTCGTTGGTGATCGACGAAGCCGATACCAGGAGCTGGGAACTTGCGGTGGACATGACTGCGGACAGGATGGCCGCGAACACTATTCCGAGGACGAACGGCGAGAACAGCAGTTCGGCCATCTTGATGAAGACCTCTTCGTTGTTGACGGTCAGTCCGGTGGCCGCTCCGAGGCTGCCTCCGTGAGTTGGGTCCACAATCTGGATTCCGTGATCGGGAATGTACACTCCTGCGATGATGGCGAGGAGGGAGACGAATCCGAGGGCGAGGATACCCCAGATGAGGGACACCCTGCGTGCGACCTTGATCTCATCCACCCTTCTGATGGACATGTATCTGACGACGATGTGGGGCATTCCGAAGTAACCGAATCCCCATGCGAGACCGGAGATCAGGACGATGGCCGAGATCGGCACTCCATTGTTGAACAACGGGTTGGTGTATCCCTCGATTCCGATGGAGTCCCATCCTGCGGTGAGGTTGTCCCATCCGAAGTCTCCGATGGCGGCCAGCGGGACGAAGACGATGACACAGACCATGAGGATGGCCTGGAAGAAATCGGTCCAGCAGACGGCCTTGTATCCTCCGAGGAATGTGTACAGGATGATGACGACACCTCCGACGAGGATACCGAGAGTCATTCCCATGTCGGGGATCAGGACGCTGAGGACTGTACCGCAGCTTTTGAATCCGGATGCGACATAGATGGTGAAGAAGAACAGGATGACGATCGCGCAGACGAACCTTATGAGTCCCTTCTCGTCACCGAAACGGTTGGAGAAGAACTCGGGCATCGTGAGTGCGTTCTTTGATACGAATGAGTGTTTTCTGAGTCTTTTTGCGACGAACAGCCAGGAACAGTATGATCCGATGAGCAGTCCGACTCCGATCCAGACCTGTCCGAGACCGGCCATGACGATCGAACCGGGAAGTCCCATGAGGAGCCATCCGCTCATATCGGATGCCTGTGCGGACATCGCGCTTACATATGGGCCTAGGGATCTCCTTCCGAGGATGTAGTCCTCGAGGCTGTCCTCTTTCTTCTTCCAGAAATGGAGTCCGATGAGGATCAGCGCAATGAAATAGATCACAAAGGCCACGAGGGTCGATGCTTCCATTATACCGGAAGACCGCACGCTGGGGCAGGTTAAAATATGAATCCCTGGGTAGGGGAAAAAGAAACGGCGTTAATACTCGTCAATCAACGCCAGTTGTTGTCAGGCCCTCAGATGGCGCTCACATCGATGAGTGCTTTCCTTGTGTCGGCCCTGCCGAGGATCGCACCGTAGATCTTGGTGAAAGACACGGTGTCCTTGACGAGTTCGGGGTCCACATCATCCTCAGCATAGAGCATACCTATGACCTCGATGTGCGTCTTCTCGCCGGATGCCTTGAGCTTTTCAAGATCCTTGCGTCTGAGTCTCACGATACGGAAATTCATTGTTTGTCCTCCTATCAAATGGTTTCCCTCGGGGGTGTGGCCACGAATCCCAGC
Organism: uncultured Methanomassiliicoccales archaeon; assembly: GCA_934702355.1. Classification (GTDB taxonomy): domain Archaea; phylum Thermoplasmatota; class Thermoplasmata; order Methanomassiliicoccales; family Methanomethylophilaceae; genus Methanoprimaticola. The sequence continues at coordinate 100,842 of CAKUXX010000001.1, read as the reverse complement.
GTGTGAGGCTGCTGATCATCGGACCTACGGTCCATATAGGGTCTCACCACGTCGTATATCTTGCTGTACAGATCATCCAACTCGTCGGTGGTCGCGAATATCGACATGCCGAAGAATCCGGAGCCGTCGCGCTTTATGTCGATCTCGTCACCCTTCGAGTAGTTCTCGAAGGACCTCATGAGGTCGAATGCGAAGGCCGCGAAGAGTCTGAAGTATGCGTCCCCGTCGTTTGCGGAGATGACGTCCCTCAGTTTTCCCTGGAGTTCGTCGCTGACGGAGTAGGTCTTCTCGACCATGGCCTTGATCTTAGTTTCGGCCACGACCCTGATGACATGGCAGTCCTCCATGCTCTTCAGAGCACGGTACACGGACGCCTGAGGCATGCCGGGATCCCTCTCCATGATCTGCTTGGGCGTAAGCGGTCCGCACTCCTTCATCATGATCATTATCCTGGCCTTCAGGGGGTTGCCCAGGCAGTCCATGATGGAATCCGCATCCGCTTTCATATCACATGGATAACATTATCCGATATATAATATTATCAAACTGATAACAATGAATCATGGGGGGATCCGTGAGTTTCACTCTGTGAGAAAGGTAAGGGGAGGGGTCGCCCCCTCGTTTTCTGAATGGTTTTATTCGCTGTCCTTGGACCTGTTCATGAGGGCGGCGGCCCAGGGGCCTTTCCAGTTCCAGTCGCCGAGCAGGTGCATGACTGCGGGGACGATGTAGGTCCTGACGATCAGGGCATCGACCAGGATGGCGAAGCAGAGCGCGAATCCGAACTCCTGCATCAGGGTCATTCCGGAGAGCATGAGCGTTCCGAATGCGCCTCCCATGATCAGTCCGCAGATGGTGATGACCGATCCGGAGTGGATGACTGCCTGGTGGATGGCCTCGTCGTTGGTCATGCCCTTGTCCATCACATTCTCCCTTATGCGTGTGGTCAGCAGGATATCGTAATCCATACCGAGTCCGAGGCATATGACCAGCAGGATCAGCGGGATGAGCCACATGATCTCCGCACCGAGGACATTGGTGAACAGGAGATGGGTGGCGGCCAGGGTCCAGCATATGCTCATGAGGATGGTCGCGACGGACCTCAGAGGTATGGTATAAGACCTCATGACAACGAACAGCAGCAGGATGATCAGCAGGATGACGACCACTTCGATCTTGTTGAATTCGTCTCCGATGGTCTTCGACACCTCGTACATGACCGCGGCGGTACCTGTAATCCAGGATCCGGTGACGACGCCGGGGTTCTCCGCCTTGAAGTCGTTCAGAGCGGCGCTGATCGCATCGATGGACTCCATGGACCTGGGAGACATCGCCGCATCGTGCGTGGCGGCGATGATGCTGATGTATGTGACATCCTTCGGGGTCGCGGGATCCACGGTCATCACTCCGCCTTCCGCATAGGCCCCTCCGACGAGGGCGCCGAGGCAGTTCGCGACGAAGTCGATGTTGGGAGCACCTGAACCGATGACGGCATTCATGGCCTGAGCGGTTATCACCTCATCAGGTGTTCCCGGAGGCATCTGTGCTGATATGATTCCCTTCATGTGCTCCGTCATGGATTCGACGGCCATCGCCACATATTTCTGAGTGGCCCCATGGGCGTTCTGTACGGCGAATCCGATGATCTGTTCGGGGTCGGTTATGCCTGCCTTCATCGCGGCGGCCACGGCCCTGTCCCACATGAACGGACCGTAGACGTACGACAGGTTGCCGTCCGCTCCGCCGTCCTTCTCGATGGCATTCGCGTAGAGTGCTTCGGCCCTGTCACTGAGGCTCTCTTTGACCCCGGTCACGGGATTGGTCAGCGTGCTGGCAGTCCAGTAATCGGTCCAGACCAGCGTGCCGGTGTAGTTCTTAGTGGTCTCGTCATATGATTGGACGGTGACGTTCGCGATGGGCTGGTCGAATTCCATTATCGCGTAGTTGGGCATGATCATACCCTGGTCGGCGTAGTCCCCGATGAGTTCCATACCCTTTCCGGAGTCTCCGTTCTGCATGGAGCTGACCATGTCGTATGAGGTCTCGGACGTGAGTGCGATGTATGCCGCAGGTGCGGATACGAGGATCGTCACGGCCAGGATGGCCTTCGCATGTTTGATCGAGAATTTGGCTGAATGTTCGAAGTAGGCGTGTCCGAGCTTTCCGCACTTGGCGTACCAGCCCTTGGTGGACTTTCCGCCCTCCTTGAACGAATCCATCTTGGAAGGCCAGAAGATCCTGTCCCCGACGAGGGCGAGGATGGACGGGATGAGCGTGAGGGCGGCCAGGAGTGCGACGAGGATTCCCAGCGCAAGGCATATTCCCATGGTGGAGACCATGCTGAACGAGCAGATGGACATGGTTCCGAATCCGATGATGACGGATGCTCCGGATATCGAAATGGACTCTCCGGCCCACTTGATGGCCTCGCGGAGTGCCGCGTCGTGGTCCTTTCCGGAGCGGAGCTCCTCTCTGTAGCGTGCGATGATGAAGATACAGTAGTCGCAGCCTGCACCCATCATGGAGACGAGCAGCATCATCTCTGTGATGAAGAAGATGTTCATGATCTGCCCGATTCCGAAGATCAGGGCAAGGACGACCGCGAACGCCACACCGATGGTGAGCGGAGGCGTGGCGGACGTGACGAACGACCTGAAGAACAGTCCGACAAGGACGAGGACCAGGAGGATCGTGAACGGATCTATCCTCTGGATGTCCGCAGCGGACCCGGCCTGTGCGTCGTAGCCTATGGCGGGGGATCCGGTGAGGTACTCCTCGAATCCCGTGCTTCCGCCGACTGTCTCCTTGAAATCATTTATGCATCCGGAGATAAAATCCCTGAGGACGGGGGTGTCGGCCGAGACGTTGATGTCATCCGAGGCGTATACGACGCCGGCCATGACTATTCCTTTGCCGTCGGTATGGTCCCCGTACTGCGGACCCAACGAGATGACGGATGTTATCTTCCGGACACCGTTCTCGTCGGTGTATTCTCCGAGTCTTCCGTTCAGATAATTGACGAACTTCTCTGAATTCGTCATGCCGCTGTCATCCTTGAAGTACATCACGAGGATGGGCATCGCGGTGGCATCGCTCTGGGACGAAGGGAAGTACTCACCGATCTTGACAAGGCCCTGGATCGATTCGGAGTCGTCCCCTGCCATGTCGTTGGTGTCGTATTTCATGACATCCTGTGATTTCAGCGCCAATGGCACCGAGCAGATCAGGATGACGACCCATATCGCGATGATAGCCTTTGAGTGACGGATGATACCGTCCGCCAGCCTATCGAATATCATAGTTGATTCTAGTATGGTAGATATTTAATGCTTCGGAATTTCGCGATGCGGAGGGTGCTGAATCCGGGTCGTTCCGACTCCTGTATCTGTATTCTACGCGGACGCGCGTTCTCTAAGGTTAAATAAAGCCCACGCCTACACAGGCCCGTTAGCCATGGCTCAGTACGATTCATCAGTCATCGAGAAACGTTGGGAGGAGATGTGGAAGAACGACGCGGTCTACCGCTTCGATCCCAAATCCGACAAGCCCATCTACAGCATAGACAACCCTCCGAGGTACACATCCGGACCCCTTCACCTGGGCCATGCGACGGGATACTCCCTCATCGACTTCGCAGCCCGCTACAAGAGGATGCGCGGATACAACGTGTTCTTCCCCCTCTGCTTCGACGTCAACGGAACCCCGATCGAGGTCAAGGTCGAGAAGAAGCACGGAATCACCAAGCTGGACACCCCCAGGCAGGAGTACAGGAGGCTCTGCGAGGAGTACGCCAACGGCTTCATCGAGGAGATGACGCATCACTTCGAGATCCTCGGAGAGAGCATGGATCCGAGCATCTACTATCAGACGGATGCCCCCTACTACAGGAGGATAACGCAGCTCTCGTTCGTCGAGCTCTTCAACCGCGGTCTGGTCTACAAGGCCAACTTCCCGGTCAACTGGTGTCCGAGCTGCATGACCGCCCTGGCGGATGCAGAGGTCGAGTACAAGGACAACGTCAACAAGCTCAATTTCATCAAATTCGCCATCGCAGACGGCTCCGGAGATGTGATCATCGCCACCACCAGGCCCGAGCTCCTCTGCACATGCAAGGCCGTCGCCGTCCACCCTGACGACAAGGAGAAGGCCGGACTCGTCGGAAAGGAGCTCATCGCGCCCCTGTTCGGCAAGAGGGTCAAGGTCATCGCCGACCCCAAGGTCCAGATGGACTACGGTACCGGCACCGTGATGATCTGCACCATCGGTGACAAGGACGACCTCGAGTGGGTCATGAAGTACCACTTCGAGATGGAGAAGGGTATCGACGAGCGCGGCCGCATGACCGAGCTGGCCGGAAAGTACGCCGGAATGCCCGTCCTCGAGGCCAGGGAGGCCGCGATTGAGGACCTCAGGGCCCAGGGCATCCTTGTCGAGCAGAAGGACAACCCCCAGCAGGTCTCCATCTGCTGGAGATGCCACACGCCGATCGAGTACCTCCAGGTCCCCCAGTGGTTCCTCAAGACCACCGACTTCAAGGACATCATCCTGAAGAGGGCCGAGGAGATCAACTGGTTCCCCGAGTTCATGAAGATCAGGCTCGAGGACTGGACCAACTCCCTCGAGTGGGATTGGGTCCTGAGCAGGCAGAGGATCTTCGCGACACCCATCCCGATATGGGAGTGCTCCAAGTGCGGACACGCCGTCTGCGCCACCAAGGAGCAGTGCTATGTCGATCCCACCCTGGACGCGCCTCCGGTCGAGAAGTGTCCGGAATGCGGAGGGGACCTCGTCGGATGCACAGATGTGTTCGACACATGGATGGACTCCTCCGGATCCTCGCTGTACAACACGTTCTGGGGAAGGGACCCCGAGCTCCACAAGAAGCTCTGGCCGATGTCCCTCAGGCCCCAGTCCCACGACATCATCAGGACATGGGCGTTCTACTCCATCCTCAGGGCGGAGCAGATCGAGCACTCCATCCCCTGGGAGAACATAATGATCCACGGATTCATCATGGCCCCCGACGGGACCCCGATGCACTCTTCCATAGGCAATGTCATCAACCCCATCCCGATCCTCGAGAACTACGGAGCGGACGCACTCAGGTACTACGCGGCGACATGCTCCCTCGGAATCGACCATGCGTTCAGGGAGAAGGACGTCATCCGCGGAAGGAAGCTCTGCAACAAGGTCTTCAACATCGGACAGTTCGTCGGAAGGTTCTTCGAGGGCGTCCCCGAGAAGATGCCCGAGCTCAGGGTCTCCGACAGATGGATCCTCTCCAAGTACTCCGCTACCGTCGAGACCGTCACGGCCTGCTTCGAGTCCTATCAGTTCGACAAGGCCATGAAGGAGGTCGAGGGCTTCATATGGCACGAGCTGGCGGACAACTACATCGAGATGGTCAAGGGAAGAAGCGACGACGCGGTCAAGTGGACCCTGTACACGGTCCTGCTCGGCAGCATCAAGATGCTCGCGCCCTTCATGCCCCACGTGACCGAGGAGGTCTACCAGGAGAGGTTCAAGGCCACCGAGGGATGCAGGAGCATACACCTCACCGCCTGGCCGGAGCCCGTCCTCAGGGACGAGGATGCCGAGAAGGCCGGAGAGCTCCTGGCGGATGTCCTCGCAGCCGTCCGTTCGTGGAAATCCGAGAAGAAGATCCCGCTGAACGCCGAACTCGGAATGATCGAGCTCGTCGGAGCCGATGCGCAGATCCTCTCGTCCACCGTCGACGACATCACCGAGACCACTAAGGCCAAGGAGGTCAGGGTTGCACCCGAGGCCAAGCTCACCGAGGAGGTCGTCGGAGTCAAGCCGGTCCACGCCAAGCTCGGTCCCGCATTCAAGGCACAGGCCAAGGCCATCGTATCCGCTGTCGCCGCAATGTCCCCCGCCGATGCCGCCGCACAGCTCGCCGACGGCGCGCTCTCGCTGGACATCGACGGTTCCAAGGTCGAGGTCTCTGCGGAGTTCTTCGAGCTTGACAAGCGCCTGATGCTCGACGGAAAGGCAGTCGAGACCATCCAGGTCGGAAACGTCCTCGTGCTCATCGAGCAGTGAGGCCTTTTATGCCCGTCGGATCTCCGGCGGGCATTTCCCCACGGGACCGAATATCCTTTCCGGGAATCCGGCGGCGAACAGAGGGTAGTTCTCAGCTATCGCCGGTCTGTTCCTCGTGCCGAACTCCACCGCTCTCGTGATGAGTCCCGAATCCATCATCGACACTATCGATTTCCTGCGGTCGTTGTTCCTCGATCTGACCGCGACGCCGATGACATCGCTCTCCGAACGGATGACGAAGTCCGCTTCCTTGCGGTCGTTGCTGTAGTAATGCGTCCTGTATCCGTCCGATCTGAGGATCCCGGCTATGCAGTTCTCCACCACGGCGCATGGACATCTGTCGAAGCTGCCGTTCATCATGGCATCCGACACCCAGCTGTCCATGATGCATGCGAGCGTCCCCGAGTCTATGTAGAGTTTGTAGAATGTGGGGATCCTTTCGGGTTCCGGACCGTCCATAGGCAGGTCGATCTTGTCGCAGACCGTGGTGATCCCGGAACCGATCAGCCATTCGATGCCGTCGGAGTAGTATCTGCGGTTCAGACTGACGCGCCCCTCGACTTTGGAATAGGTGAACCTTCCGTTGTCCGCAAGCTGTTCCGGGAGGGACATCACGCAGTGGTTTATGATGTCGCTGATCCTCCTGTTGAACACGAATGCATCCTCCATCTGATTCCTCAGTATCGATTTGGATATGCACAGTGCCTCGGCGATCATCCTGTTCCTGGAGATGGAATGGACCGGGGCGGGCATGCCGCCCGTGACCATGTACAGTCTGAACAAATCGTCCATGTCCTCGCAGTCGCATTTTCTGACCTTGCCCCCGTCTATGACGGAATCCATGACGGATTCCACGATCTCGGTATCGGCATCCATGGCGTCCAGGAACTCGTTGAAGTCCAAAGGCCGGATGTCGATGCGCTCCTCCCATTCCTTCGGATTCTTTCCGAATTCGGACAGGCCCGAGGATATGCACGATACGATCACGACGATGTCCAGGCATTCGCGGTCGGACAGGTCCTTCAATGAGGATATGGACCCCTTGCAGAATTCAATCTCGTCGATCAGGAGCAGAGTGTCGCCGGGCACCACGGTCTAATTCCCGGAGAGTCTGGCGAGTCTCTTTGAGAGTTCGGCGGAATCGGTGCAGTCGGAGAGGATCTTCCTGCTCTCGTAGCAGTGCTTCATGTTCAGCTCTATGAAGCACCCGTATGATTCCCCCAGTTCTCTGACGAGTGTGGTCTTGCCAACGCATCTGGGCCCCGTTACGACAGCGACGGTTCGTCTGTCCGATCTGGACCAGTCGATGAGGCTCTGGATGCATTTTCTCTTTATCATATTAGAAGCTTGGTTTTAAGACTATATAATATATATGTACAATTGTACATAATATTCCTTAATGTACATAAGAATGGTGAAGAGAGGTTCATTTCATGATACGATCATCTCAAAACATGGATTCTGCCCGTACAGAATCTGTGAATCGCAAAGATGAGCCCGAATCTCAAAGTTATTTTGCAGATGTGAAAGATGGCGGATAATTAGTTAATTCGTGATTTACTGTCATAAGACCTTAGAAACGTATAAATCGCCACGATCCACTTTCACGCTATGCAAAAATCATCGTTGATTGCAATCGTCATTGTTGCGATTGTAGCAGTCGGTGGAGGCGCTGCCGTTCTGGTGTTGAACGGCGATTCGTCCGAGACTGCAGATACCATCGTGGGACACACATTCGAATACAGGGTTGTGGGAAACCACGAAGACAAGCTCGTATCAGGAACCCAGACGTTGAATGTCCTCTCCGAGAATGATACACGTTATGAGATCAAGACCGTGAGAGAGGTCTATACAGACACATCCGGGGGAACGAGATCCGTACTTTGGAACGATGTCAAAACTGATTGGGTGAAGAAGACGGACATAACATCTCCGGGAAAGTTCTCCAAAGATTACAAACTGGATACATACTGGGGAGCGAAGGACGCCAAGATGTACACGAATACGGTCAATGGTGTCAAGACGACATCCTATGTCGCTTTCGACAAGATATCATTCGAGACAGTGGTCGAGGACGGAGACAATCTGTACATCTATATGATGGACAAGACGGATTTCATGAAGAAGGACAAGTCCTACACTCCTCCCAAGATGAAGATCACAATGGCGTTGAGCGGAACGATGACTGTGTCTTCGAATCCCAACAACAAATATTCTATCGGCGGTTCTGTGGAAACGGAGCTGATTGATTCTACTGGAGTTGCATTCAAGTTTACGATAAGAGAAATAATGTTGGTTGAGGGCATCACATTCTCTGACGATACGCAGACAGTATGGGGATACTCGGATTCCGATGATTCGGATGATGGAATCAAAAGCGGAACGGCCAATGTAGACACGATTTGGGGAAATGTACTCACAACAGTCTACATCGATACAGAAGATGGGATGAAGAAGACAACATATCTTTACAAGGATCTGCCTGTAAAAATGACTTATTCTATGGTCGATCAGCATGCTAGTATGGAAATAACTCAGACCATCACCGAAGTGATAGTAAACGGAGTCTATATCGATACCATCAAGCAATTGGACGAGCTAGAAAACGCATAATCAAACATTTTATCCTGCCAACCGGCAGGTTCTTCTCATTTTCAGCCCAACATCAGTGGAATCGTCTTGTTCCCTTAAGAATAAAGGAAAGTGCCCCCGACACACGCCGGGGGTTTGAAGTTTGATAATCTCAGTTCTTCGAAGCAACAGCTGCGTCGACGTAGGATTTCCAGGCATCCTCGAGGTCTGCGCGCTGCATGGTGTCGAGGACGTACTGGGCGAACTCGTCTCCGGTGGCACCGGTGTTCCTTCCGGTCATGACGAGCTTCTTCTCGAACTGGGTGCAGATGTCGAGCGCCATCTCCAGCTTCCTGCCTTTCTCGGTCTCGCCGATGTGGTTCATCATCAGGGCGACCGCCTTGATCATGCTGCAGGGGTCTGCGTACTGGGCGCGGCCCTCGGTGACCATCCTGGGAGCGGATCCGTGGATGGCCTCGAACATGGCGTACCTCTTTCCGATGTTGGCGGAACCGGCGGTTCCGACACCGCCCTGGATCTGGGCAGCCTCGTCTGTGATGATGTCTCCGTAGAGGTTGGGGAGGACGAACACCTTGAAGTCGCTCCTCCTGGCGGGGTCGATGAGCTTGGCGGTGGTGATGTCTATGAACCAAACGTCGTGCTTGACCTCGGGGTAGTCCTCGGCGATCTTGTCGGCGAGGTCCACGAAGAGTCCGTCGGTGGTCTTGATGATGTTGGCCTTGACGATGATCGAGACATAGTTCTTGCCGGTCTTCTTGGCGTGCTCGAATCCGGCGCGGATGATCCTCTCGGTTCCCTGGACGGTCGCGACGCAGAAGTCCATGGCGAGGTCGTCGGAAACGAAGAATCCGTCGGATCCGAGAGCGTAGGATCCCTCGGTGTTCTCCCTGTAGAATGTCCAGTCGATGCCGAGTTCGGGGACGGACACGGGTCTGACGTTTGCGAACAGGTCGAGCTCCTTCCTCATGGCGACGTTGGCGCTCTCGATGTTCGGCCAGGGGTCTCCCTTGGCGGGTGTGGTGGTCGGTCCCTTGAGGATGACGTGGCATTTCTTCAGCTCTGCCAGTGTGTCGTCGGGGATGGCCTTCATGACCTCCGCTCTCCTCTCGATGGTCAGACCGTCGATCTGCCTGATTTCGACCTTTCCTGCCTTGATCTTGTCGGCAAGGAGGAACTCCATGACCTTCTGTGCGGATGCGCATATGTAGGGTCCGATTCCGTCTCCGCCGCAGACTCCGATGATGAGCTTGTCGAGCTTGGAGTAGTCGATCCAGTCCCCTTCGGATTTGAGGACCTCGACTCTCTCCAGCTGTCTCCTGATGAGGGCGCCGAACTTCTCCTGCGCCACCTGAATGGCTTTCTCGTCAACCATTTATATCGTCGGGGAGGAAGAATTTATCATATTTCAACGCGCGCGAAAAAGGTAACGCGCGTACAGTAGGAACCACATCGGACAAGGTAGAATGGGTTGTTGGAAAGGAGGGGGCCCGAATGCCCCCTTTTTAAGGATGTTGCGAAACATCCTGTTGCAAAGCGGTCATCACTCGACAACGGTGCTCATCTTCAGACCTACGATACCCACGATGGCCACGAGCATGAATGCGACCATGCCCAGGTTGATCGTCTCAAGTCCGATGATGGCAGACGTCACGATCGTCAGGATGACACCGATGCCGATCCACACGGCATATGCGGTACCCATAGGGATTCCGCGCTTCATCGGTATCGACAGGCACAGCATGCTGATGATCAGACTGACGATGACAATCACATCCCAGATGATGTTGGTCATCCCGTTGGTGTAGTTCAGACCCACGGACCATCCTACCTGGAAGAATCCTCCGAGTATGATGATCAGCCATGAAAGGGTCTTACTGTCCTTCTGCATATCACGCACCTCCCGACATCAGTCTGATCCCGATGACACCTATCACTATGAGTGAAAGGAAAAAGGCCATCTTGGCCGTCACACGGTTCTTGTACAGCACCGAACCGGCGACCACGGTACCGATCGCACCTATTCCCGCCAGAATGCTGTATGCCACTCCCGGGCCTATATCCCTGACAGCCAGAGACAGGAAGAACAGACAAAGGAATACGGATACGATGGTCAACGCGGCCCATTTCAGGTTCTTGAAGTTCTCGGATTTGTCAAGGAAAATGACCCAAATCGGTTCCAGGATGCAGGCTATAATCAGATACAGCCATGCCATTCCCACACTTTCAACCAATTCGTTTTCCTCCTATTACCTTGCGGTGGAAATGAATCGCCGTCATCGATATTTTATAGCTTGGCATTGGATGTATGTTCACAGTTTATAGCATTATCACAAGAATGTACTCTGAACTGTAAATTATAGTATGTTAATGTATTAAACAAGACATAATCTTGTAATTATGATTGTTTTAGAACATATGCATTGAATTCTGAACAATCATCGACCATATTATCGGATGGATATTTGTGGTGATTTTTAATCTATATGGTTGTATGAACAAAAATAATTATATACTAGTGTATCGGAACAAGTACAAAATCTTTTAATCAAACTTTTGGGAAATATAACATCTGTGTCTTTTTTCTGAATATGATCTCTGACCAAGTCCACAGAAGGCGGTCTCCATCCGGTTTTTCGACTTATAAAGTTAAATCGGAATGACGCATTGTCCCCTCTGGATGCCCTCAGATACAGATGTGAAGGAAGCGGCCGCGCCCAAGGAGAAAAAGACGGCCACAGCTGTGAAACTTGCAAGCAAGCAGCAGGAGATCTCTGTCACGGAGTTCTTCGAGAAGAACAAGCAGATTCTGGGATTCGACTCCCGTTCCAAGTCATTGCTCATGGGGATCAAGGAGGCGGTGGACAACTCGCTGGACGCATGCGAGGAGGCCGGTTTCCTTCCCGACGTCAACGTCACCATCGAGAGGCTCAATGACGAGGATTACAGGATCACGATCGAGGATAACGGACCCGGTATCGTCCACAAGATGATGCCGAACGTATTCGGGCGTCTCCTGTACGGTTCGAGGTTCCACGCACTCAGGCAGTCAAGGGGTCAGCAGGGTATCGGAATATCCGCTACCGTGATGTACGGTAACATCACGACCGGAAAACCGGCCCATGTCATGTCCAAGATCGAGGGCGAGGACGAGGTCGCCTGGGGAATGGACATAGTCATCGACACCAAGACCAACCGTCCCATCGTGACAAACGACAAGGCGTTCACCTGGGAGGGCAAGGAGCACGGGACCAGCATCCAGTACACCATCAAGGGCAGATACATCACGGGGAAGCAGTCCGTCTTCGAGTATCTCAAGGACACCGCGATCGTCAATCCCCATGCACAGATAACATTCCACGACCCCGACGGTACGAAGTATGTATTCGAGAGGGCGACGGACATCATGCCTCCGAAGCCGAAGGAGATCAAACCCCATCCGGAGGGAATGGAGATCGGAGACCTGATGAAGTACGCTACGAACTCCGCCCAGAAGACCATCAGGGCATTCCTGAAGAACGATTTCTCCCGCATAACTGACAGGCTCGCCACCGAGATCCTCGAGAAGGCGAAGGTGGACGGCGAGAAGAAGCCCGAGAAGCTCACAAGGGAGGAGGCCATCCAGATCCTCGCGGCGATCAAGACATGCAAGATCATGGCCCCGCCGACCGACTGTCTGTCCCCTATCGGCGACACTCTGATCAAGAAGGGTCTGATGCACGTCCTCGACGGACTCAGGCCCGATTACTATGCGACCCCGGTCACGCGTTCCCCGAAGGCGGTGAACGGCAACCCCTTCGTGGTGGAGGCCGGTATCGTCTACGGCGGAGACATCCCCTCGGACGGGCAGGTGCAGATCCTCAGGTTCGCCAACAGGGTCCCGCTGCTCTATCAGCAGGGCGCATGCGCCATAACCAAGGCGATCTCCGAGATGGACTGGAGGAGGTACGGACTCGAACAGAGGGGAGGCAAAGGTATCCCCTACGGACCTGCGATCATATTGGTCCATGTGGCATCCACCAAGGTCCCGTTCACATCCGAGGGAAAGGAGGCGGTCGCCTCGTTCCCCGAGCTCCAGAGCGAGATCGGACTGGCGCTGAGACTCTGCGCCAGGAATCTCAAGAGCCATCTGAACAAGATGGAGAGGAAGAAGAAGACCCATGCGAAGTTCGAGATCGTCCAGGAGATCCTCCCCGACATGGCGGAGAAGGCCGCGAACCACCTCGGACGTCCGGTGCCCAATCTGGACATGACCATCACGCGCATCATGAACGTGGTATGGGTCGAGCCCACCGTGAAGAAGGAGAAGAAGTCCCGCACGGTCACATATACAATATATAATTACACAACGACCCCGAGGACCATGATGCTCCATGCCGCGCTTCCCAAGGAGGCCGTCAATCTGACCCTGTTCAGCAACGAGCACTTCGTCGAGATGAACGACGAAGGAAAGGTCAATTGGGAGATCAAGGACCTTCAGCCGTCAAAGCATATCGAGATAACCTTCGAGCTCAAGGGCGACATGGCCGACACCTTCGATGCCGACGACATATTCTTCTCCGGCCTGAACCCCGCCATGGTGATGGGTGCGGATCAGCTTCCGGGAGACTGGGGCATCAAAGGAATGGCGATAACGCAGACCGACGAAGGAGATTACGTCGAGGACGAGGAAGAGGAATCAGAGGAGGTTGAGGATCTTGGCGACGAATGACAGGCAGAGGAAGGCACAGGACAGTTTGACAGGTGTCGTCGAGAACATCTACGACCAGCTCAACGACGGGGACATCCCCAACATGGAGCTCCCGCTCAGGTCCAAGAGGAACATCGAGTTCGACCCGCAGCACAACGTATGGAAGTACGGCGACCTGAAGACATCGCGTTCTGCGAAGACCGTCAACGGCGCCACCATGATGCTGAGGACAGTCTACACTGCGGATTTCATCAACGAGATGATCCGCGAGAACAAATCGTCCACCTTGAGGGAGATGTACTACATCTCCGAAGGATGGAACCATGCCAAGTTCCATACTCAGGACGAGAGCAACCTCCTGGCGGAGGATCTTGAGACGATCACATCCTGCATGAGGGAGGATTTCAAGCTGCGTCCGGAGGAGTCCGGTGCGCACGTCTACGGAGATGTGAACTTCACCACACAGACGAAGAAGGGCATGAAGACCCTCAACTGCATCGATGATGTCTCCGAGGCGGGATTCGCGGTCCCGTACAAGGTCGAGGAGGATACCTTCCAGATCGATCCCGGGAATGCGAAGTTCGTCATGGCCATCGAGACAGGTGGTATGTACGCCAGGTTGATCGAGAACGGATTCCCCGAGAGGTACGGATGCGTCCTCGTCCATCTGTCCGGTCAGCCGGCCAGAAGCACCAGGCGTCTGATAAAGAGGCTGAACGAGGAGCACAACCTCCCCGTCACAGTCTTCACAGACGGAGATCCCTGGTCCTTCAGGATCTACGCTTCGGTAGCATACGGCGCCATCAAGACCGCGCACATATCCGAGTATCTTGCAACACCTACCGCGCAGTTCATCGGTGTGACCGCATCGGACATCCTGAACTACGACCTGCCCACGGACAAGCTCAACGACAAGGATGTGGGCGCGTTGAACGCCGAGCTCTCGGACCCGAGGTTCACGGACGAGTTCTGGGTGAACGAGATCCAGGCGATGCTCGGAATGGGCAAGAAATCCGAACAGCAGGCTCTGGCGAAGTACGGTCTCGACTACGTCACGGACACGTACCTCCCGGAGAAGCTCACTGACATGGGCATCCTGTGATGGCAAACGGCATGGGTGCGTCGCAGCACCTGTGCCTCTTTTCCCAACTTTTTCCATTTCTTTCTTGCAGATCTTCACGGATCTCGCTTATTCAGATACGATCTCGGCCGTTTGCACCCACCTGCAGTTCCGCATTGGATGGAACCGTTCTCCATACTTTTCCGTTAGGCCGGATTTTGACAATGAATAGACACGAAGCGAATTATTTTATATCACCTTTATCCAATTTTGATTTTTATGCACATATATCTATTATTTTCAGATACAACAAACATTTGTCTAATACAAAGATATTTTAATGAAAAATTAATAGCGTGCTATATTGCGATAAAATGTGGTTAGCTGGAAGAACCCTGAATCTATAGTTTAAAAAACTTTCTATTTTTTCTGATATAATAGAAACTTTTATATAATAGATTAACCACAGAAAACGATGGATTAGATAATTTTATATATAACTAATATTGAATGACCGCTTACATTAGAAACTATTATATACTGACACGGTGATTAAAATTCTGAAGTGAGCGGACAAGTCCGTGAACTACGGGAAATTTACGAAAAGATCCCGGTAATAGGAGGAATTGAAAATGGCAAACGAAGCAATACTTGCAGACCTCAAAAAGGCTGTCGAGACATGGAACATCAAGCTGGCCCAGGAAGCAACCCAGGCAGCCATCGATGCCAAGATGGACATCGGATCGATCATCGGAGACGGTCTCGGAAAGGGAATGGAAGAGATCGGAATCAGGTTCGACAAGGCTGAGATCTTCCTGCCCCAGGTCGTTGCCGCATCCAAGACCATGGAAGCAGCACTCAAGATCCTCGAGCCCCTCATGGAGGCCGGAAGCGGTGGACTCAAGGGAACTGTCGTCATGGGAACAGTCGAGGGAGACATCCACGAGATCGGAAAGAACGTCTGCTGCGCCATGCTCAGGGGAGCAGGATACAATGTCATCGACCTCGGTTGCGATGTGACCGCACAGGACTTCATCGACGCCGGAGACGAGAACGAGGCGCAGGTCCTCGGTGGATCCGCTCTCATGACAACAACACTCGAAGCACAGAGGGAGCTTGTCGAGGCCGTGAAAGAGGTCGAAGCGCCCTACAAGTGCATCTTCGGAGGAGCACCCTGCAGCAAGGAGTGGTGCGATGAGATTGGAGCCGACGGATACTCCGAGACAGCGAACGACATCATCACCCTGGTCGGAGAACTCGTCCAGTGAGTATAGGAGGAGATTGAAATGGCAGCAACAAGGGCACTCACCATTACGGATGTCTACGAGAGGTTCGTAAAGGGAAAGAAGGTCAAGGTAGAGGACTGGGACTACAAAGTCATCCCCGAGAACCTGACCGCACTCAAAGAGAAGTACAACATCAAGATCGATGCCAACACCATCATCCCCGAGGACAAGGAGCTCATCAACAACCTGTTCCAGGCCGGACTCGAGATGCTGGTCACCACCGGTTACTACTGCCAGGACCTCGGACGTGTCATGCATGTCACCGAGGAAGAGGTCTGGGAGGGAATCAAGAAGACCCCCACGAAACTCATCCTGGGAGAGGGAAGGGACATCGCAAGGTTCTACCCCAGGCACGGAAACAGCAATGTGAAGCCGATCATCCAGGGAGGACCTACCGGATCCCCTCTGTCCGAGGACTACTTCATGAAGATCATGCAGTCCTACGCCCAGGAGGGTGTTGTCGACACACTCGTCAACGGAGTCATGACCACGATCGAGGGAAAGCCTGCGAAATCCAAGACCCCCTACGAGATCCGTGCGACCATGGCCGAACTCAGGGCGACCAAAGAGGCAAGGACCAGGGCCGCCAGGCCCGGACTCGGTGTTTAGGGACCTGAGACGCCCCTCTCTGAGGCGGCACGTCTCGTCGCTGACTGTCCCAACGCCGGACACAGGATCACCGACCCCCACGAGTGCTCCCAGCTCAACGAGCTGAAGATGGATATGACCGGTCTGAACATGCTCGCCGGATGGACAACCTCCGGTGACACAATCATGATCGAGCAGATGCCCATCCTCGGAGGATACACCGGTGGAGTCGAGGAGACCGCCATCTGTGACGTCGCCACGACACTCGGATCCTTCGCATGCTTCAGCGGTAACTTCCACCTCGACGGACCTATCCACATCAGGTGGGGAACCACCATGGCCAGGGGAACCCTCCAGGTTGCAGCCCACGCCGCAGCAGCAATCGATGCCAACACCGACCTGCTCCTCGCCAACCAGTACTACCCGATCGCCGGACCCTGCACCGAGATGTGTCTCCTCGAGACCGCGGCCCAGGCAATCTCCGATACAGCCTCCGGAAGAGAGCTCCTCTCCGGATCCGCAGCTGCAAAGGGAGTTGTCCAGGACAAGACGACCGGAATGGAGGCCAGGATGATGGGAGACGCAGCCCAGGCAACCGCCGGAATGAAGATCTCCGATGTCAACGAGATCCTCAACAAGCTGATCCCCATGTACGAGGCCCACTACACCGACGCACCCGCCGGAAAGACCTTCCAGGAGTGCTACGATGTGACCACCGTCAGGCCCACCAAGGAGTACCTCGAGGTCTACGACAAGGCCGCAGCGACCCTCAGGGACATCGGACTGGACATCAGCCTGTGAACCTGAAAAACCCATTGGGGGTGAAAACCCCCTTTTTATCCTCCGTATCCTCGGATACGGGGGCCTTCCCTGTAGGGTTCATTTCCTATTTTCCTATCCTTGCAGGGATAGAATTTAAAAATATATTGATGTACAGATAATCGTCGTGGTCCCGTGGTAGCTCGCAAGTGTTTGAACGTTTATGGAACATATGACAGATTCGTGCAGGGGCAGAGGGTTCCCGAGAAGGAGTGGGACTACCAGATCATCCCCCGCAACGCGCACATAATGAAGGAGCGTTACGACATATCCTTCGGTGACGAGTTCATCCCGGAGGATGTGGACCTTGCCGATAGGTTGTTCATTGCGGGCGTCGACATGCTGGTCACCACCGGGATATACAATCCCGATCTCGGGACCGTGCTGTCCATCGAGGAGGACGAGATCTACGAGGGCTTCAAGATGGCCCCGAAGAAGCTCGAACTCGGAAGCGGCAAGGACCACTGCTCATGCAAGGCGAGACGCGGGAACTCCCTGAGGAAACCGATCATTCAGGGAGGGCCGACAGGTTCGCCCGTGTCCGAATCCATATTCTCGCAGTTGATCGAGGCGTATGCGCAGGAGCCAACCGTGGACACCATCGTCAGCGGAGTGCTCGGAACCATAGACGGACGCCAGGTCCTGACCAACACACCATGGGAGATCAAGGCCACGATGGCGGAGGTCCGTCATGTGCGCGAGGCCACACGCAGGGCCGGAAGGCCGGGTATGTGCATATAGGGACCTCAGACCCCGTTGACATCGACGGGACGTCTCGCATCGGGTCTAGGAGACGAGAGTCTGAAATGGTTCGATTCCCACGAATGCTCCCAGCTCAACGAGCTCAAGATGGATCTCTCCGGATTGAACATGCTCGCGGGTTGGCACGGTGCAGGTGACATAATCATGGTCGAGCAGATGCCCATGATGGGCGGATACGCCGGAGGCCCGGAGGAGACGGCGATATGCGATGTCGCCGCGACCATGGCGACTTTCGCGCTTTTCAACGGCGACATACACCTGGACGGACCTATCCACATCAGATGGGGTACCACCACTACCAGGGAGACCCTCAAGGTGTCCGGTCATGTCGCGACCGCTCTGGATTACAACACCGATCTGCTCCTGGGAAGCCAGTACTACACCATGGCCGGACCCTGCACGGAGATGTGTCTTCTGGAGACTGCGGCCCAGGCGCTCGTCGATACGGCATCCGGAAGGGAGCTCCTCTCGGGAGTGGCATCCGCCAAGGGTACCATACAGGACATGGTCTCACCGATGGAGGCCCGTATCATGGGCGAAGCATCCATGGCAATCTGCGGAATGGATGTGTCGGACATCAACCGCATAGTCGACAGTATCGTCTCTCGCTACGAGAACAACTACAACAATCTGCCTGTCGGAAAGATATTCCAGGAGTGCTACGACGTGGATGAATTGGTCCCTACGGACGAGTACCTCAACGTCTACGACGATGCGCTTCTGACGCTGTCCGAATGCGGTATAGACTTCTGAAACGTTGGATGGATGCAATAACAGGCTCAGGTATCTGAGCCAGCATCTCATCCACACTGGTCATATGACTCAGGATGATGAATCATTTTTAGAACTTATATTTACATTTATCGGATAGTAACATCCAAAACGCATCCAACTCTCTCATATTTGGACCTTTTTCTTCCGACCACTAAGTTTTTAATATGTCTGGCTATAGCGTTAGACAACCCTTAAATACCGTGGAATCGACTTCACTACACAGTGGAGGGCGGTCCGGCGACCAGCGGGTCTCTAAAACCTAGCCAGCGGGGATCGACACCCCGGCCTTTCGCCATTCGATTCATCGGTTGAGATTATGGTTGGATTTACAGAACCTCAGATACAGCGTCTTATCGAGTACGGGGATCAGGATTATTCCGACATGGACTATCCTGACGAAGCAGAGCGTGACAAGCAGTTCGCCAAGCTCATGTCGAAGACCAAAGCGGCCAACGACGCAGGCATCAGCGACCTGATCGCAAACCCCCGCAGGAACGACCTGTCTGAGCTCGAGGCCGCCATCGCGGCCAAACTGACCGCCAGAGGATTCATCGAGGTCAGGACCCCCATAATAATATCCACAGCCGCTCTTTCGAAGATGACCATCACCCCCGACCACCCTCTCTACAAGCAGGTGTTCTTCGTGGATGACAAGAGATGCCTGAGGCCCATGCTGGCCCCCAATCTGTACGTCGTCATGAGGAAGCTGAGGGACCATACCGACGGACCCGTCAAGATATTCGAGATGGGATCGTGCTTCAGGAAGGAATCCAAGAGCTCCCGCCATCTGGAGGAGTTCACCATGATGAACCTGGTGGACATGGGCCCCGACGGGGACCCTACCGAGTGCCTGAAGGCGTACATCGACGACGTCATGTCCGCCGCCCAGCTGGATTACACGCTGAGCAGGGAGGAATCCGACGTTTACGTCGAGACCCTGGATGTGGAGGTCGACGGCATGGAGGTGGCCTCGGGAGCGGTCGGACCACATATTCTCGATGCGGCACACGATGTGCACGAGCCCTGGGCCGGTGTCGGATTCGGACTGGAGAGACTCCTGATGCTCCGCGACAAGAAGAGCAGCGTCAGGAAGACCGGGAAGAGCATCACGTATCTCAACGGATACAAGATCGATTGAGTGAAGTTGGTATGATGATTGAGGAGATCATAGATCGGGCCCGCAGGGGTGACGAAGTCGGATCGGACGATGTGACGGAACTGATGTCCATAACCGATCCTAAAGAGCTTGAGGTCCTTTTCGAGGCCGCACGCAAGGCCAGGGATTCCGAGTTCGGGAAGAAGATATTCACCTACGGATTCGTCTATTTCTCGACTTACTGCAAGAACAACTGCAATTTCTGCTATTATCGCAGGTCCAATTCGGCCATCGACCGTTACAGGAAGCCCATCGAGGAGGTCGTCCAGCTGGCCGGCAGCCTCAAGGATGCGGGGATCAACCTCGCAGACCTGACCATGGGCGAGGACCCCGCGATGTACGCCGACGACTACAAGCTCCTGATAGACATGATATCCGAGGTCCACGACCAGGTCGGGATCAGCATCATGTCGTCCCCCGGCGCGCTTCCCAGAGAGGTGTTCCCGAGGATCAGGGAGGCAGGCGCCGACTGGCATGCCTGCTATCAGGAGACGTACAACCGCCAGCTCTTCGAATCGCTCCGCGTGGAGCAGAGCTACGACGACCGTCTCAACCAGAAGGTCTGGGCCATGGAGTCGGGCCTGCTCGCCGAGGACGGCATGATGATCGGACTCGGGGAGAGCGTCTCCGACCGTGCGGACACCATCCTGAAGATGGGCGGACTCGGATGCCAGCAGATCAGGGCGATGACGTTCGTCCCCCAGGAGGGCACACCTATGCAGTCCGTGTCCCCTATGGCATGCACGGACGAGCTGAAGGCCATCGCCGTCATGAGGATTCTCTTCCCCGACAGGCTGATCCCAGCTAGTCTCGATGTCGAAGGGATATCCGGCTTGAAGACAAGGCTGTACGCCGGAGCGAATGTCATAACTTCGATCATACCCCCGTCCAGGAACCTGGCGGGAGTGGCCCAGCACGAGCTGGACATCGAGAACGGCAACCGTTCGGTCGAGCATGTCTTCGAGATGTTGGATTCGCTCGGATACAGAAGGGCAGAGAGTTCCGAATACATATCATTCCTTGATTCCCGCAGGGCCGGAGGTGCATAGAATGAGACTATGTATCGTGGGCGGTGCACTGCAGGGAATGGAAGCGGTGTTCCTGGCCAGTGAGGCCGGGTACGAGACAGTGGTGATCGACCGCAGGGAGGATGCCCCCGCACTCTCCATCTGCGACGAGCCCCACGTCCTCAATCCGCTGACCGATGTCTCCGCTGCACTGGAGATATTCTCAACTTGCGATGCGGTCATCCCCGCATGCGAGGAGCTGGACCTGCTGGAGGAGCTGGATGATATCCTTTCAGATTCCGGCATCCCCTTCCTGTTCGACATCGATGCATACGATGTGTCGTGCTCCAAGAGGGAATCCAACGAGATCATGGAATCCGTGGGCGTGCCCCTGCCGGGACACTGGCCCGAGTGCGGGTTCCCCGTCATAGTGAAGCCCTCCTCTCAGAGCGGAAGCGTCGGTGTATCTGTCGCATTCTCGCAGGAGGATGTGGACCGCGGTCTGGAGATCGTTCGCAAACTTGGCGACAAGCCGGTCATACAGGAGTTCGTCCACGGCAAGAGCGTCTCCATAGAGGTCATAGGGAACGGAAGCTCCGAAAGGTCCTTCATAACCACCGAGGTCGTCCTTGATTCCAACTACGACTGCAAGATGGTCCGCTGCTTCCCCGACATCATGGAGGAATCCGATGTCACCCAGTTCAGGGAGATCGGGGAGAATGTCGCCGCCGCCATCGGCCTGAAGGCTCTGATGGATGTGGAGGCCATACTCACTCCAAAGGGACTCAGGGTGCTGGAGATCGATGCACGCATTCCGAGTCAGACTCCGGCGGCGATCTACATCGCCACAGGCGTGAACCTTCTGGAGGAGCTCCTGACCACTGCGTTGGGAGAGCCTGCAGGCAGAACATCATCGGGCGGTTCGGGGATCTATTGGCATCTGCATTTCAAGGACGGCGTCCTCAGGACCACCGGCGAGAAGGAGTTCGGAAAGGTCCGTTCTCCCAAGATGGGATCCGGACTGTTCGGTTCGGACCGCTTCATTTCGGATTACGTACCCGGGGCCGACGAGTGGCACGGTACGTTCATGGTTTCCGGCGCGACCCCGGAAGAGGCCGAGGCGAGAAGGCTCTCGGTCCTCGAACAGGTCGAGAAGGAGTGCGGCGTGACGGAGTACGTCGACGGCACCCCGAAGGTGATATGATGACAAGGCTCACACCAGATTTGATAGAAGGGGTTCCGGACGACAAGATCGATCTGGACCAGAGACTGCTCAAAGCCACCGGCAAGACCGTGAAGGGTCTCGCACTCGAGGCCGCCGGACTGCCGGACGACACCGATCTCTCGGTGTTCAGGGCGGTCGCCGTCCCGATCACATCGGGAATGGGAATCATCAGCGGTTTCTCGGCATCCGTGGATGCGATCGTCAGGAGGCTCGGCATGCAGTGCCATGTCACCGACGGCACCGACGTCCAGGGATTCTCGGAAGGGATCGACGAGGGATGCGACATAATCATGATGGCCGACGACAGGAAGTTCGTCGCATACAACACCCACGAGCGCAAGTACACCGACAATTCATGGGGCACCGCCAAAGGATATTCCGTCGCGCTCAAGAACGCGGCAGGAGGACTCGAGGGCAAGGACGTCCTGGTCATAGGTGCCGGTTATGTGGGATCATGGGCCGTGAGATTCCTCCAGGAGATGGGTGCGAACGTATCGGTCACTGACATCATAAGGGAGAAGGCGCAGAGGCTCTCGTCCGTAGGCGCCACCCCGCTCGAGGACATCGCGAAGGCGATATCCAGTCACACCCTGGTGCTGAACGCAGCCCCGTTCATCATCCCCGGAGAGCTCATCGCAGAGGGATCGATCATATCGAGCCCCGGTGTCCCCCACTATTACGATCAGCTCGGTCGCAGCAGGGCCAAAGCGATAATACACGACCCTCTGGAGATCGGGGCCGCCGTCATGGCGGTCAACAGCGCAGGATACACACTGAAAGCCCGTAAGGAGTGATAGTATGAGGTATGGAATAGCATTGGACATAGGGACCAGCGGTCTGAGATGCCAGGCGCTGGATCTGGACTCGGGAAAGACGGTCGCCACCGCAGTCACGGAGAGGCACCCCATCCCCGGGATGAATGTGATAGACCACGTCAACTTCGCCATGAAGGCCGGAGAGGACGTGGCCAACGGACTCCTCGTAGAGGCCGCCAACAACCTTCTGAAAGAGACAGGTATAGATTTGTCCGCGGTCGAGATGATCGCAGTGTGCGGTAACCCGTTCCAGCTTTCGCTGTTCCAGAACATCGAGATCAGAGACCTCGCCTTCGCAGGCAAGAACATGCTGGAATCCCTCGGCGTGGTATCCCCGCCGCGTAACGGGGACATCATCGATGCGTCGTCCGTAGGTCTGGACCTTCCCAATGCCAAGCTGTTCATACCGCCCGCGGTCACCCACGAGATCGGAGCGGATGCCATCGCCATGATGATGATGACGGACATCCTCAACGAGAAAGAGCCGTGCATCGTCGTCGACTACGGTACCAACGCCGAGATGGCGCTCGTCGTCGACGGAAAGGTGTACACTGGATCCGCCGCCGCGGGACCCGCCCTCGAGGGACAGGAGATCGAGCAGGGTATGCTCGCCGCACCCGGAGCGCTCAGCGAGGTGGAGGTCACCGACAAAGGATGGAGGTGCTACGTCCTGGACGACACCATGGCCGCCCAGATGGGAGACCTTGTGGATCCCGCCACCGGAGAAGTACTTGAAAAAGGGCCTATGCACGGCAAGGCCATCGGTATCACCGGTACCGGTGTCATCGCCGCTCTGGCCAACGGACTCCGCACAGGGGTCATCTCATCTCCGAAGATACTGACCCCCGACGGATACATACACCTTCAGGACGGCATCAGGATCTCCTCCGCGGATGTCGAAGAGGCCGGAAAGGCCATCGGAGCGCTGCGTGCGGGATTCCTCACGCTCTTCGACACCGCCGGACTGTGGGTCGACGATGTGAGGAAGGCGTACATGTCCGGAGCATCCGGTCTGTATGTGGATGCCAGGAAGGCCATGGAGGTCGGAATGGTCACACCCGGAGCAACGCACATCATCCAGTTCGGCAACACATCCATCGCTTTGGCGAGGAAGATCGTCCTGGGCGAGATCGGAATGCCCGAGCTCACTGATTTCGCCAAGAAGCTCAGGGCCACCCACTGCATGTTCGCAACATCTGAGTTCTTCAAGAACGTCTACTCGATCGAGTTCTCCCTGTGGTGCTCCAGCATGCCCATGGACCAGTACAACCCGATGATGGAGATCTACGGACTCAAGACGCTGCCCGAGGCATTGGAGCCGTCCGAAGTGAAGGTCGAGCGCCTTGCACGCAGGGACCTTCCCGACACCGAGACATGCAAGGTCAGGATAATCAAGTGCGGTACCATCCTCTCCGGAGTCGTGGAGGGATGCATCGGATGCAAGAAGTGCATGAAGGAATGTCCCGAGAAGGCCATATCCGTCATACCCGAGGGCATCGCCGGATACCGTGTCGAGATTCAGTCCGACAGATGCGCCGGACTGGCCTGCAGGCGCTGCGAGGGAGCCTGTCCCAAGAACGTTCTGCACACTTCGGAACTCAAGGTCGTTATGGACTGAGTTAAAACACCCGGTGCGGGGAGACCCGCACCGTCACTTTATCAATATGCTTGCGACGCCCCTGCAGGATTTGAGTTCCGGCAGGACGTTTGCAGGCAGTTTTCCGAACACGACCACGACGAGTGTCGCAGTGTTCACGTTCCCGGAGTCATCGACCATCGCCTGTCTCACGGAGATACCTGCTTTGTAGAGCACATCCATTATCTCGGCGAGGATGCCGGGCATGGTGGAGTCCGTGGGAGTTATGATGATCGATGAACACCCTATCTCAGGCGCCAGGTCCACCATGGACAGGGTGCACTTGAGCTTGGAGAATATGGCGTCCAGTTCGGGGGTCGATGATATCCTTTCGAGCGTGGCCCTGACGACCCTCCTGTCGACGCCGCATGCACGGCCGATGGCGGAATCGCTCTGAACGATGGGGCCGGAGTAGGCCTTTCCGCCTTCCACTCTGATCCCCTGTTCGATCAGAAGCGTGGCGACTTTCTCCTGTGAGGGATAGTTTGAGAACTTGTCTCCGAGGACGTCCATGCTCATTGTATCGTGGCATCGTTGATAAACATTATCGTACATTAACATATTCACATCTATTAACAGAAAGAAATAATGTTTATTCATCTAATTATTTCTTAATAAAACATGTGGAAACATCATTTTACAACGTATTATAAGATAAATGATATTTGACGAGGCTTGATGTGCCCATTTTCCCTCAGGGAGAAATGATTATAATCTGGTCTTCGATGGTAGAGCATCAAGGTGCAGTCCATGCCGAACACCGAAGAACTGAGAGGGCAGATCGAGGCGATAGACGAGCAGATTATAGATCTCATCGCCACGCGTATGGAGATAGCTGACGAACTCGCCAAGGCCAAGAAGAAGACTTCTCAGAATTATTGGGACGAGAGCAAGGAGCGCGAGGTCATCGCCAGATACCACGAGCTCTGCGAAGAGGTCAGTCTCTCCGAGGAAGAGGCTCAACAGATCGCCGAAGTCCTGCTCCACATCTCCAAGGAAAGGCAGAAGCACATTTTCGAGTGAACCTGCTCGGGTTTCCCATCATACAGGGACATACATGGATGGAATCAAGACCCGCGGGATCCTGGAGAAGGTCTCCAAAGGCGAGATCTCCGTCGACGAGGCCCTTCTGTGTTTGAAGAGGGAGCCGTTCGAGGACCTGGGATTCGCGAAGGTCGATCTCCACCGCGGGATCCGTCAGGGTGTCCCTGAGATCATATACGGTGCAGGGAAGACGCCCGATCAGATAGTCAAGATAGCATCCCGCATGCTCTCCGACGGAGAGGGCACGGTCATCATAACCCGCATCTTGCAAGAGGTTGCGGACACCGTATCTCAGAGTTTGGACATCACCTACGATCCCACGAGCAGGATCGCCGTCGCCGGTTCCGGATTCCCGGAGAAGATCGGCAAGATATCCGTCATCACCGCGGGCACGAGCGACATCCCCGTTGCCGAGGAGGCAGCCGTCACGGCAGAGCATCTCGGGAACAATGTCGTGAGGATCTACGATGCCGGGGTATCAGGAATACACAGGCTTCTGGCGCATTCCGATGACATAATGACGTCCAACGCCATAGTCGCCGTGGCAGGCATGGAGGGTGCGCTGGCAAGCGTCGTCGGAGGGATGGCCGACTGTCCGGTCATCGCCGTGCCTACAAGTGTCGGATACGGAGCATCCTTCGGCGGACTCGCCGCACTTCTGGCCATGCTGAACTCCTGCGCCAGCGGGGTCAGCGTCGTCAACATCGACAACGGATTCGGTGCAGGGTATCTTGCAAGCATGATCAACCGTCGCATCGCATCGATGGAATGACGTTCACATCTCGGGCCACAGCCCTGTAAATTCTCAATCCAGCTCTCTCTTTCTCAGTTTTAGTTTTGTTGTCCCGAACATCAAAAATAATGATGTTGACAATAAACTATAAATACTATGGATGATAATCATCTATTCAGAATCTTGCGCCATGAACAAGATTCGATGCCTTCCGCACCCTGTTCCTCCTATCGGGGTGCGGAGGGGTTTAATTTATATTGATAAAATGACTCATGACAACGTGGAGCCCTACGATACTTACTGGAATTCGTTCTTGCCGGCGTTCTTCGACAGAATGAGTCTCCAAATGCGGAAGAACATGACGTCGATTGTTGAACCGTACGGACTCACACACGCTCATGCGATCTATCTCATCGCCCTGAGGCTTCAGGACGGACAGACAATGGTCGGTCTGTCGCATTTTCTGGACATGGACACGGCCAACACCAACCGTGTCATCAAGATCCTTCGCGAGAAGGAACTTGTCTGCGATGACAGGAAGACAGAGAACAACAAGAAGTACCGCATCTTCCTGACGGAGTCCGGCAGGGATCTCGCCGATAAGGTGATGAACGGTGTCAGCGAGTTGAATGAGAGCTATTTCGCGAACATTCCCCGCGAGAACATCCTCATCATGCGTAACACGCTGATCCAGGTCCTGAACAACATGAACCTGAACATCGACGATTACATGCACTCCAAGTACGACAACCCGTTCTACACGCTGCTTCACATCGTTCCGCAGTCCGACGATGCCTACGAGGCCATGCCCGCACGCGTTGGTGGCCGCAAGAAGCGCACAACCAACTGAGTTTGTCACGGGGCCCATCCGTCACATCCATCTCAGGCTGACGCAACGGAATGGGGGAAAGGGTTTCTTGATCGATGGCTCATTCCATGAGCTGCTTGATCCATCTCTTCTCTTTCATCGAAACCTTTCCGTCGATGGCGCAGACCATCAGGCACACCAGTACGATATCGTTCTTGAGCTCGGGTGAGACAAGACCTATCACATCGACCATGCGGTCCACGGTCTTCTTGTAATCCTTGGGCTTGTCCAATCCCGCCATGTAGAATATTGCCTGTGCATCTTCGAATGTGACGTTCGTTCCCAGGATGAGGTCGAGGGCGGGTTTCAGGAGCAGGAACTCCTCTTTTGTCAGTTTCCCGTCGGCGGCTATGGCGCACAGCATGAAGTCGGCGTAGATCTTGACACCGGCCACTCCATCTTCAGTGATATCAGCGAGGCCTTTGACGATTCCGACGGATTTCTCGATGACGATCGCGCTGTAGGCCAGGGGATCCATGTTCTCGATTGTCTTGCAGAGCTTGTTGAAGTCACTCATGATAAATTTGAGCGTGCTCCAAATATAAAGATTCGGGTCGGGATGCTTCGCCCGTAGACGAAGGAGTGTTTTTCCTCCTGCTCTTTATAATCAGTATATAACAAAGCGGTTATCGGAACGCTCCGAATCGGTCATTTCTGCTGTGTTGAAACCCTGGTCGGGGATGGACAGCGGTTCTATGTGTTCATACTGTACTTTTTATAGGGACATGTTTATTACGAAACAATGGCAAGGATAGTCGCTTTGGTCGGAAGCCCTAACGAATCTGGGAATACATCTGCAATGGTGAACTCAGTTTTGGACGGAGCTATGGGTCTGTCCACGAGCACTATTGAGTATTACAACCTGTGGAAGTTCTCGGCGAACGACCGCGGCGAGTACATCCTCCACTGCCACGATGAAGTGAAACCGACCCTCGATGACAATGCTCAGGCCATTCTGGACAGCATCCTGGCCGCAGATCTGATCGTTTTCGGAACGCCGGTCTACTTCGATATGCCCACGTCCCAGTTCCAGCTCATACTGGAGTACATGTACAGCATGATATCTGCCGACTTCACAACCTCGAAGCTCAAAGGAAAGAAGGCCGTCGTCGCCGTCAGCTGCAGCAAGATAGACGACTCGTCGCTGAATGTTCTGGAGACTGTCGTTCACTCGCTCGGAAGGTTCCAGATCGATGTCGTGGACAAGATCATCTATCAGGACTGCAAAGGCTCCTTCAAGGACGATCCCGAGGCCAGGAAGAAGGCCATGGCCGTCGGTTCAAGGTTCATCCGTACGTTCGATGTCGAGCCCAACACGGAAGTGCAGTATCTGAACTGATATCAGCGTCCGCTAAGATGTCGGACCGTGTTTTGTACAGTCGATTGGATTGATTGTACACATATGTTGCATTTTTCTGTTCATTCTAGATTATATAGATGCAACTCTATCTATACCCAGTTCCCCAGCCGGGCGATTGCAGAGTGTTTTCTGTCTTTAACAGCAGATGTCGTGCTCTGCCACAGGATTGATCTATAATGACAGACGTTGGCTACAGCTCCGAATACGAGGTATATCTGACAAATCACAACGGAATACAGATTGTTACCAACGAGCTGAGCCTTCAGATCCTGAACGAGATGCGCCGCAGGGAGGTTTCCCCCTCCGAAATGGCGACGTCCCTCAATCTTTTCAAATCGACTATACAGGGGAGCATCACCAGGCTGCAGCGTATGGGCATCGTCGCCTCCGCCACATGCGTGGACGATGCGCGCAGCACTGTGTACCACATAGATGCGATGCTCCTGTTCTCAAGCGACACCAGCGAGGACTGGCAGCTCTACGCCAGGGCCGCATCCCTGAAGCGCATCCTCTCCAACGGCAGATGCACGAACAGGGAGGATCTGTCCCTGTATTGCGTCTCACTGATGGAGAGTGGCCTCAACATCATCCAGGGGCTGTTCAATGTGGGTGTAGCCCTGGTCAGGGAAGTGGACGACCTGAACTGGTGGGATTCCACTCTGGGTGCGATCATCCCGCAGTGCGCCAATGACGGCATCAACGTGGAGATGGACACCTCCGAGGCCTTGGAGCTCGTGTTCAGGTCGGAAGACGACATCTCAGATGTGCCTTTGATCATAGTCCCGATGCTCGGTGCGCTCCGCGCCCATTTCAGAGCATTCATAGGGTTCAACCTGTCCCATGAGGTCCAGCTGTCTATAGAGGACAAGGGGCGCTATGTGAGGATTAGAGTGGATCCGTTCCAGGGACAGGAATACGAGACCGACGTGGGATTTGTTGATCCGCTGCGTTCGCTGCAGGCGTCGGACCCGTTCGCCATCTATTCCATAAATGGGAAGGCAACTTTGTTCACGAACAGCACGATGATAAGCATCCTCGATGCCCTGTTCGATCATAGTCAGTGTCTCAACGATCTGGAGAAGTCCACATGCGTTCCGAAGGCCACGGTCTACGCTTCCTTGTCCAAGCTGATGGCATTGGGAGCAGTCGAGATTGACGAGGGTTCTGGATCCCCGAAGAAGTACGTCCTCGTGGCCGATCCTCTCATGTATGTCTCGGAACCGGACATGACCGACATGGGGAGGCGTATGGATATCGCGGAGAGGTTCCGCAAAGGGGAGATCGATTACTATTCCGCTGTGATCTCCTACGCTTTGGAGTCCGCCCGCTGCATAGGCATCCATTTCGACAAGATGTTCATGCGCTCCGGCCGCAGCACGGCTCTCACGCTTCTGAAATCCAACAAGGACATAGATGCAGAGGAGTTCGTCGATATCGGATGCAGCATGGTCTCGGATCCCGACAGTGCCGAGGTGATCTCCTACCTTCCGATCAGGATCCGTCTGAATCGTGCTCAGGATACGCTATGGGATGCCTGGCCCGGCGATTTTGTGATGGGATTCGTCGACGAGGGTCTGAAGCTCCTTTTGGGAATGAGCTATCCGATAACCATCGAGACCTACTATGAGGACTCGGTGGAACCTGCTTCGATTCAGAAGTCCTGAATCTGTTGTATCGGTGACCTATCGGGCTATTATTGTCGATTTTTCTACAATCATTATTTAAAACTTACTATGCTTTAGAAATATTCTTTTTAATCATTATTTAAATATATCCGATAATTTTAAATTTAGAATTTCAAATCGAACCTTTCTTTGATAATTTTATGTTGTTTTTATGACTCATTAAATCAATTTTTTTATAACTGTATTTAAAAGTATTCGCATTGTTTTAAATAAAGATGGATAGATGAAATATACGAACAAGCAAAAGAGCAGTTCGAAAAAGAAAAGATTGGGCGTTTGTGCGCATGGATGCTCTGATGAACCGCATCATGGCCGCGGTTCATCCGATGCGAAGGCGGCTGTCAGAAAAGGAGAATGACATGGACCGTCGCCGACGCGGAGGTTTCGGAGTTTGGCATGATCGTCTGAAAAATAGGAGGATTGAAATGAATTCAGGACTGATCATCCCGTGGCACGCAGAGTCCCAAGGGATATCGGATAAGCGGAGGGATTCCCTTGAGTGAAGGCGGATCCGCTCTGGCGCGTACGGTTAGTTGGAAGCAGGGGATGTTCATCGCATTAGGTGTGCCCCTTCTGATCCTGCCGTCGATTTATGACGTATCTAGTATCGTGTGGGGTCTCTGCATTGTAGTTTGGACCGTGTCGGTTCTGCAGGGATTCGTTCAGAATCTCGCCTACGGGGAGATGGTCACACTGTTCCCCAATGCAACGGGTCTGCCGGGTTGTGCGCAAGCAGTGTTCACAGATCCGGAGGGAAAGAGCAACAAGGGGAAACTTATAGGGGCGTTCTGTGCCTGGTGCTATTGGTTCGCATGGTGTCCCGTCGTGGCGATCTTCACTATGATGATCGGCGACTATCTCGTGCAGATGTTCAGTCTGGACATCTCCGGATGGTCCGCTGTGGGATTGTACATGGTCGTCGGACTCGCAGTCGTCGCCCTCATGTATGTTCTCGGAACGCGCGGTCTCGAAGGCGGCGCCAAGGCCGGTACTATCCTTGCACTCATTTCTCTCATCCCTATCATCATAATCCTTCTCGGAGCACTGGCGAAGGGAATGTTCGACTTCAACAACATAACATCCGACTTCACCAAGCCGGGATGGACCTGGTCCTTCGTCGATGTGGTCCTGCTGCTCGGATGCTTCGGATTGGCCCAGTGGAGCGCATGCGCATGGGAGACCGCGGCCATCTACGGCCCTGAGTACAAGAACCCCGGAAAGGATGTTCCGAAGGCCCTGTTCTCATGCGGTTTCATCTGCCTTCTGATGTACTTCTTCGTCTCGACATCCGTCTACGGTTCCCTGGGACAGAGCGGGATCGAGTCCGCCGGATACGCCACACTTGCGCCCATAGCCGAGTTCGCGTTCGGCGACATGGGTTCGTACATCGCACTGTTCTTCCTGATCGTCGCTATGATCCTGATCATCCAGACCGGATTCCTCGGATCATCTAGAACACTCCACAGCATGGCCTGCGAGGGCAACCTCCCGAAGTTCTTTGGAAAGGTCAACAAGGCAGGCATGCCTGCGAATGCGATGAAGTTCGTCGGCATATTCAACCTTCTGCTGGTGTTCATCATCGAGACGAGCGCCTTCATCCTGGAGCTCTCCACCACAACGATGACAGTTCTGACGGCATCTGCGCTCGGATACTGTATCGCCAACTGCATCGCACTGGGCGCGTACTTCATCACTCGCACCAACAAGAGGTTCAGCGATCTCGAGAGGCCCTTCTCCGCTCCGCGCGGATGGCATTACGTCATCCTCATCATGTGCCTGGTGCAGATCTGCGTCTTCTTCCCGTGCCTGATGTACTGGAGCTACTACCTCACCGGAGGATTCATCGCGATCGCTTTGGGATTGGTCATCCTCTCGCTGTTCATCCCTGTGTGGTTCAAGGTGCAGAAGTCGGCCGACAGCGGATCCGATGAAGACATCGACATCGAATTCCGCCAGTGAAAACAAACGGGGGCAATGCCCCCTTTATAAACTTTTTTCCCAATTTTTAAGAACTACCCAATTTGAACGTCGTGTTCAAATAATTTTTTGATGGAGGAAACTTGGATGGATAAAACAATCGTTGGATGAAATTCATTAAATGCAGAATTTTAGACAAATGTCTAGTTTAAACAAAATTTATTAGATATACGATTATAATTATTGACTAAAATTATACCATTCAAGATTGGTATTTCGAACGTCGGAATTGAACTGATAATTCTAGTATAAAAGTCTATTTAGCAACTTTTATAAGTTGGAACTGTCATCATTTTTTCAGACGAAGCGAAAGCGACGTTGGAGGAAAATGATATGGCATTTGAAGCCGAAAACGAGAATCTGAAAAAAGCACTGATCTCGTGCAAAGTCCCTGACATAACAAAAGCTGTCAACGAGGCTCACGAGGCAGGCATGCCCGCCGCAGACATCATCAACGCTCTCGGAGCTGCAATGTCCGATGTCGGAGTACTGTTCGAGAGGGGTAAGCTCTTCCTTCCCCACGTCCTCAGCGCAGCTGCAGGAATGAAGAACGCAATGACCATCCTCGACGAGGAGCTCAAGGCCGGAGCAGGATCCGGACTCGCCAAGGGAGTCGTTGTCATGGGAACCGTCGAGGGAGATGTCCACGACATCGGAAAGTCGATCTGTTCCACCATGCTCCAGTGCGCTGGATTCGATGTCCACGACCTCGGAAGGGATGTACCCCTGAAGAATTTCGTCAGCGAGTGTCAGAACGGAGCCAACTTCTGCGGAATGTCCGCTCTGATGACCACAACCATGACCGGAATGAAGTCCGTCATCGACGAGCTCAAGGCCGTCGGAATAAGGGACAAGGTCACCGTCATGGTCGGCGGAGCACCCATCACACAGGGATACGCCGACAAGATCGGAGCAGACATCTACGGAGAGTCCGCTTCCGAGACCACAAGGAAGGCTCAGGCTACCGCTTCAGACTGATAATATTTAAGGTGATATTAATGACCGAATTCTACACAAGGATGGGAGACGGAAAGAGGGTTCTGATGTCCAGGCAGCAGATCCTCGACGACATCCACGCCGGAAGCGCAGACGCTGCCGACATGGGAGAGATCCCCCAGCTGGACTCCAACGATATGGAGCACATCGCTGACATCATCTGCTGTCAGGACAGGGTTGTGGGAGTCGCACCCGGACACGAGGTCGTCCTCTCATACGATATCGGACAGCTGGACTTCACCGGCGACAACGGAAACTCCGGAAACGGAGTCGACATGGGAAGGCTCGAGGCCGCACTGCTCCACGAGAGGGCACTGGGAGCCGATACATTCGAGCTCGCCCACTCCGACTACTCCATCAAACCCGTGAAGCCTGTCATCGCTATGGAGATGCAGACCATGGAGGAGATCCAGGCAGAGATCGTTGCCCCGTTCTTCTACGGAGCAATGCCCAACCAGGGTCTCTACTACGCCCCTGACGGACCCTACGGAAACCCAGCAGACCTCATGAGGGAGTTCAAGATCGAGGAGTCCATGCAGCAGTCCGAGCTCGCTTCCGAGCACGTCACCAGGGATATCGAGTACGTCGCCACCAGGCTCCAGGCCGCAGGTTCCGACGGATTCAATTTCGATACCACCGGTTCCGCAGGAGACGCCGACTGTGTCGGAACCCTGAACGGAGTCAAGAAGCTCAGGGAGCAGTGCCCCGAGGCTTACATCCAGGTCGGATTCGCAGGAGAGTCCATCATGGGTATCCACGGATCCATCGAGTTCGAGGGCCAGGTTGTAGCAGGAATGTACCCCCACCAGTACGTCCACCTCGCCGAGAAGGCCGGTGCAAACGTCTGCGGTACAGTCGTCAACACCAACACAAGCAAATCCCTCGCTTTCAACATCGCAAGGGCCGTCACCTTCATCAAGGAGGCAGTCAAGGAGTCCAAGATCCCGATCCATGCTGACATGGGAATGGGAGTCGGCGGAATCCCGATGAGCGAGACACCCCCGATAGACGCAGTCTCCAGGGCCAGCAAGGCCATGGTCGAGATTGCCGGCGTCGACGGTATATAGGTTGGAGTGGGAGATCCCGCTGGAATGGATCTTCCTCACTTCCTGACATCCGGTATGGGCGGAATCAGGTCCGCCGGAGACCTCGTCGCAAGGATGGAGTTCGGAAAGAACATGAGAATCAAGGACGCCAAGGAGTACGTCGCTAAGAAGCTCGGAATTGACGTTATTGAAATCGCTGACGAGTTCGTCATGAGGGATCTCCGTGAGGAGCTCGGAATCGGAGTCGTCACCGGTGTGCCCGGAGCAACCCGCGGAATCGCCGCCAAGATGAACATCGAGAACCTTCTCGACATCAAGATCAACAGCTGCGAGAAGTTCCGCCAGAAGACCAGGCGCTGAGTATCTCACTAAACCCGGGACGGGTTCGGAACCATGGCTTTCCGATCCCGTCCTCTTACGGGGGAGCTTTCCCCCGATACACATCCCTTCCGGTAAACCGGCTTTGCAAAGGTAGGAGGTTGCAAAATGGATGTAGAAGAACTGAAAATTCAGAATCACAAGAAGAAGATTCGCATAGGGATACTGATGGGTGTCCTCTGTGCATTGTATTGGGGTATCTGGTATGTGCCGGGCTACGCCATTTGGAACATGGATATGCTCAACGAGCTCGGTGCCAACATTCTGGCAGAGCACCCCAACATGGGAGAGGGCACCATCGGTGTTCTCGAAGCTGTTTTCCTGACAGGAATCAATGCGATCGCCTGTGCTGTGTTACTGTTCATATGGAACGGATATCTTGGAAAGACCCGTGAGCTCAAGAGGACCATCGTTCAGACGAAGGCCGCCACGAAGTACTTCCTTGCCGCAGGTATCTGCGGTGCATGTGCCGTTTCCGGAACATACATAGCAACCTACTTCATCGGATCCGGTTTCGCCGCGATCTCCGGTCTCCTGTACCCGATCATCGGTACAACGCTGACCGTCCTGGTGCTTCACCAGAAAGTGTCCAAGAGGGCATACGCAGGAATCACAGTCATCCTCTTCGGAGGAATCACTCTGTACCTCGGAACAATCGTGGCAAACGGAATCGAGGGATCCGCTATCGGATTGATCGGTGGTATCATGGCAGCCGTCGGTTGGGGATGCGAGGGAGCAGTCGCCGGAAAGGCACTCGACCTCTGCGAGCCCGATGTCGGTCTCCACCTGAGGTTCATATTCGAGGCTCTGTTCTGGGTCCTTGTCATGATTGTGCTGTCCGTCTGCGGAATACCCATATTCTCCGCGGCCCACTGGCTTGCAGATCCTGCAGTGCTGTTCGCAGTCATCCTGCTGGGATTCTCTTTCGCATGGTGTTACGTCACATGGTACAAGTCGTTCCCAATGTTGGGAGTTCCCCGTGGACAGGCCATCGGAAGTCTCTATGCCGCATGTGCGATCATATTCCTGGTCATATTCGCAGGACCGGAAGCCGCTCTTGGTTATGACGACGACTCCATGCTGATCATCGTCGGATCCACCATTGCAGGTCTGATCATCTGTCTCTTTGGTAGCTACCTTCTCGGAAGCGAGGATGCTGAGGGATTGGTCTCTCTGAAGGACGATATCGAGTGAAACAATTTGATAGGAGGGAAATAAAATGATGGAGCACACACCGCTCAAGTTCAGGCTTCTCGAGTACATCGAGACCAACCCCGGACAGTGGAACGACGAGATCGTCCCCAACATCCAGGGCGAGTACAGGATGAACACGGACCACGGTCGCAACATGATCAACTACGATCTGATCGAGCTCGTATCCGCCGGACTCATCCGCGAGGAGGGCAACAAGATCGACGAGGACGGACACTACAAGCAGGGTGCCCTTCTGACCCAGTACAACATAACCAACCTGGGCCGCAGCTACCTCGAAGATCTCAGGACCAAGGTAATC
Source organism: uncultured Methanomassiliicoccales archaeon (assembly GCA_934702355.1). Taxonomy (GTDB): domain Archaea; phylum Thermoplasmatota; class Thermoplasmata; order Methanomassiliicoccales; family Methanomethylophilaceae; genus Methanoprimaticola. The sequence continues at coordinate 64,772 of CAKUXX010000001.1, read as the reverse complement.
CCGAAGGAGGCATGAGGTATGTCCCAATGGGATCTCTATGCGGACTATTTCGCCGGCGGCATTCCGCATGGCGAGATCATCAGCTCTGTGTTCATCATCGGGTTGGCAATGTTCGGCATGTGGATGGCCAAGAGGCTGTACAAACAGCTTTGAGCAAACACATCCCCGACAAACTTCTTAGGGGGTGCTTCGAGCACCCCTGCTCTTTCCAGGCCAAATTGCGGAATGAATGGAATGTATCATTTCCTTCAATCTGAGTCTAGTCTGTCATCTATCCTTTTTTCGTTCTTCTGTAAAATGGCCTGGATGGGGCGCAAGGCCCCGGAAAAGGTTAGCTTCCTCTGCTTCTTCTGAGAAGGATGTAGATGAACAGAGGCGCACCGATCAGAGATGTTATCACTCCGACGGGCAGACCTGCGACGATCACCGCTTTGGCGATGAGATCGCAGCATACGAGGAACAGTCCTCCGAATGCCGCGCAGGCCGGTATAAGGTACTTGCAATCCGAACCGATTACCATACGCATCATGTGGGGCACAACAAGTCCTACGAATCCTATCGTTCCTGTGAAGCAGACTGCCATGGCGGTGGATACACAAACAAGGAGGAGGATAATCGTACGGGCTTTGTTTGGTTCAATGCCCATCGACTTCACAGCATTATCATTCATTGACAGAATGTTAAGCTTTGAAGCAAAGAGCGATATGGTTATTGTAGAGAATAATCCTGCAAAAACAAAGAAGTACAGATTATCCCAGTTTATCTCTCCCAGATTACCAAGATTCCACCTATAGACCTCACCCAGATTGTCTGGATTTGCCATGAGCATCATAAGTGATGTTGTTGCACTGAACAAATACATGACTGCGATTCCAGTTAGAATCATTCTTGTGGGTGATGTCTTTTTCAGTTGGCTGAAGAAAAGAATGATGGCAGTTGGCAGTAATGAGAACACGAATGCGTTCACTGTCAGACGTAGATTGTATGATAATGTGGGGAACAATGCAATATTCCATATTATCAACAAGGCAACTCCGAAAGAAGCTCCAGATGCAATACCTGTGGTGTACGGATCCGCAAGGGGATTTTTCATTGCACTCTGCATTGCAACTCCGCAAACTGCCAGAATCGCACCTAGGCAGATAGTTCCAATCGTGCGAGGTACGCGAAGATCCCAAATGATGTAGTTCAACATGACCGAATCTTCATCCGTCGGGATATTTCCGGATAAATGCCACTTAATCACTTCGATAACATCTGCTGCAGTTGTGTTATAATCGCCTATGTTCATGCCAATGAAGAAGGCTATTATCACAGCCCCGATGCATAATACGGTGAAAATTATTTTTTTCAGCAAATAATCATTGTACGCTGAAAGGAATTCTTCATAGGTCCGCATTCACCACACCTCTTTCTTCAATCTTATGATCATAATGAGGAAAATTGGTGCGCCGACGAATGACATTATGATACCAACCGGTAATTCATCAGGCATCGAGATGCATTTTGCAATCGTATCCATGATGAGAAGGAAGGCAGCTCCAAATATTGCAGAACCAGGTAATACGAATTTGTTGTCAGCACCTACTATCATTCTCACGATGTGTGGAACGACCAATCCAACAAAACCTAATATTCCAGTGAAACTGATGATCGATGCCACCATGAGTGATGTCAATATAAGGCATATCAGACGGTAATTGTCCGGATCGAGTCCTAGTCCTTTTGCGGACGAATCCCCCAAGGTCATTATGTTCAGTTTGTTCGCTGTGAGCATTAATACTACAGAACTGAAACTGACCACACCTAGCATGAGCGGTAGGCTATTCCAACTAAGATCTTGAAGCGATCCTATCTGCCAAACATATGCTTGAGCAAGTGATTGATTGGTAGCCGTTGTCATAATCAGAGTGCTCATCGCGCCAAATAGGTATGATATCGCGACACCGGACAGAATAAGAGTGGCTGGACCCACATTGGACATCTTTGATACAATGATCATGACTCCTGCAGGAATCAATCCGAATACGAATGCATTAAACACCAGCCCATATTGATTGTTTGAACTGATCGTGAACCCCATGATCATTGCAACCGTTACTCCAAAAACAGCTGCAGATGATACTCCTGTGGTGTAAGCATCGGCCAAGGGGTTTTTCATAATACTTTGAAGAGTGGCCCCTGCTACGGACAGTCCTGCTCCAGCGGTCAAAGCTATCAGTGCGCGCGGGAGTCTCACTTTCCACACAACATAGTCGTCCCACCATTCTTCAGTTCCAAGAGGATATGTAACGCCTTGAAGATGTTCGAGGATTACTTCATACACTCTGAAGAACGGGATGCTGCGAGCCCCAACCGAAATAGACAGTCCTGTGACTATGACTACTATCAGCAGACAGCTGACTGTGAATATGACTTTCCTATGAGTCAGATGATTATAGTCCTCAATCTTATCATCAAAGGCCTCCACAATCATTCCTCCATGTCGGCCTTCAATTCCAGAACAGGCACATCTCTTTCAGGAGGTATCCAGTCCTTGTCCTCTTCACCTTTAAATGAATCTCTTATCACCACGTGGGGGCGTCCGTCATATTCAACGATGTCAGCATCCACATGATAAACGACTCTGAGCGCTTCTTTGGTGATGACTTCTTTAGGTTCACCAACGGCAAAAATTCCTCCTTTGTATAGGAGAATCATGTTATCTGCATATTTTGCTGCAATGTTGAGATCATGACTTATCATGATCACAAGTATTTTCTTATCACGAGACAGTTTTTTGAGTGTTTTTGTAACTTCCAGTTGGTGATGAATATCCAGATTGGATGTGGGTTCATCAAGAAGAAGGATGCGTGGTTCCTGAACAAGGCCTCTTGCAAGGACAACTTTCTGATGTTGACCCGCACTCAGTTCATCGAAGGGTCTTAAAGCAAGATCTACGATTTCCAGTTCTTTCAAGACTTCGTACACTTTTCTTAGATCTTCTTCTTTAGATCCCAGTTTAGCATGGGGGTGTCTACCCATTAAAACCGTATCAACAACAGATAGTGGGAATGAATCTGATGATGTATACGGAACGTACCCTACATCTTTGGCAAGTTCTTTCAATGGTATCTTTTTCACATCAACATCATCGATGAGTACAGACCCCTCATTTGGTGACAGGATTTTGTTGATACAGTGAATGAGGGTGGATTTTCCTACACCATTTGGGCCGATAATCGAGACAAATTGGGGGCCATCGATCTTTACTTTGATGTCTTTCAGTACAGGGGTGCTGGAATAACCGAAAGTGACGTCATCTATCTCTACTTTCATAAAATCACGTTAATTCGGTTCCGGGGAAGGCCCCCGGAAAAAAGTTTCAAAGAGATTTGACAAAGTCTTCAGTGATCACGAACACTCCCTTGGAGACGTCATAGTGATCCGTTGCAAGATTATCGATGAAGAGGTTGATGTATTCCTGATGGATGCTGTTTCCGAAGTTGGAGTCGAAGAGTTCAGGGTAGAACATCTGTGCAACATATGCGGTTTTTATGATGCAAGGCATGTTGTTGTCCAGGATGAACAGATTTCCTGCTTTGACAGCATCAGTTCTCTGATATCTGTCGTAGTGTTTGTTCCAGATATCGAGGCAGTTTGCCTTATCATCTGCACTTCCGGTGTAATCATATCCTGCAGGGTTAGCCAGTCCGACGATGTAGTCGAATTTGTACTCATACAGCCATTCAAAACCTGCGGAACACAATCTGTATGCATCCCAGTCTACGGCATCTATGCCGCCTGCGTTAGTGAGGATAGTTCCATAGTTCTGAACTTTTCCATATATGACATTGTATCCTAGGACCATTCCAGATACTTTTTCATCTTTGGAAAGATCCTTTGTTTTTTCTGCGATTCTGTCAAGGACATTCTGTGTGAATCCTACGAATTTAGCAGCTTTTTCCGTGGACTGTGTCATAAAACCATATGTCAGATAAGCTGCAAGATTATCCTGATCCTGGAATCCGAGTCTAACAACTTTGATTCCTGCTGCTTCGATAGCATCTTCGTTTTTCAGGTCATTAGGATATGTGGTACCGATGATTGCATCAGGCTTGGTTGAGAGTTCAGATATCTTCTCAACAGCAGGGTTGGATCCGAGTCCGGGAACATTCCTGTCGTAGATGTCTTTGAAAAGGACTGCATCACTTGTCGTAGAACTGACTGCAACAACCCTGTCATCCAATCCGAGGATCTTTGTTGCAAGCATTGAATCAATACCTACAGGATAAACGGTCTTTATAGGGTATGAGAACGACTCGGAGCGTTTGTTCAGCATGTCATAGTAGTATGCTGTGCAAGGTTCCTTGTCGATGAGTTTTCTTACGAGGTCTATATCGGCCTGATCTATTTTGCCATCACAGTTGGCATCAGCCATATCTGTTTTTGTTTTATTGCCTGCTATTATGTTTTCGATGTATGCAACATCGTCTTCATCGATATCGCTGTCTCCATCTGCATTTCCGTATATGAGCAGTTTTCCAGGGGTTATCTCACCAGAGCTATTGTCGTTGGTAAGATAGATCATCGCGCCTGCCGCAACGATGATTACCGCAAGAACTGCTGCTGTGATTTTAGCGTTCATGTTGGTCATTGGATGATACATCCAATGTATTAAAAAGGTATTCCTTGAAAGGTTGATTTTGGATGGGATATGATTTTTGAGTCATTTTTAGACTCTTTGACTATCCCGTAAATAGTAACCGATGAATCCATCTGATACAAAAGTGCCAGATTTCAACGAAATCCAGTCAATTATTCATCCAAATGCGGATATAATCGATTAATCAATCGAATGATTATGGATTATCAGTTGTATACAATAAATCGGCAAAAAATGCCTGAAGGTTGGGATGTTGTTTTGGATAAAATTACCTGATCGGCAGGCACTTCGTCTTATGCATATCCCACTTTTACAGGTGATGTGGTCTAACAACCTATGACCTTCGAACCATCTGTCTCGTGATAATGTGTAGAAATTGGTTTTCCACATTAACCTTAAAAATGATTAGGTTCGGGATAGAGAGTCCGGGTGCCTGCGAATTGACACCCGGTGGAGATAGAATGCGGCCATGTCCGAAGACATGGCCTTTTATGATCATCCGTCGAGTGCGGCGATCATCTTAGGCGCGATATCGCTGGATGTCTCGGTGTAGACATCGGCACCGATCTCGTCGGCCCACTGCTGGGTAACGGGTGCTCCACCGACGTTGGTGAGGCACTTGCCCTTCAGACCCTCTTTCTTCATCATTTCCTCGAAGGTCTTCTGGTTGACCATGGTGGAGGTCATGAGAGCGGAGGTTCCGACAGCGATAGCGTTGTTGTCCTTGCATGCCTGAACGATGTCGGCGAGCTTGACGTCACGTCCGAGGTTGACGACATCGAATCCGGCGACCTTCAGCATGATTGCGCAGATGTCCTTTCCGATCGAGTGGATGTCTCCCTCGATGGTGCAGATGACGAACTTTCCGCGGGATGAGGTTGCAGCGCCTCCAAGGTTGGGGGTGATGATGTCCATTCCGGCGTTCAGTGCGTTTGCGGCAGCCATGATGTGGGGGAGGAAGAGCTTCTTCTGTGCGAAGAGATCTCCAACCTCGTTGATTCCGGCTGTGAATCCGTTGTCGATGAGGTCGACAAGGTCGAGCTTGTCTGCGACGGCCTGCTCGGCGATTGCCTTTGCACCTTTGATGTCGTATTTCAGTACGCATTCCTTTGCTTTGCTGTTAGCTTCCTGCTGTGTAACCATTATAATCACTCTGCCTCGAGTTTCTTGACCCTGTCGAAGTAGGCCTGGTCAGCGGCCTTGCAGATCTCCTGCCATGCAGCCTCAACGTCATCGTCGAGAGGCTTGACTTCGTGGTTTGCGAGGACGTCGACAACGATCTCGTGTGCGACATCGACTGCGTCTTTCCTTCCGTCAGCGACCCACTCACCGAGCATGCGCCTGTCGAAGACCCTGGGGTCAGAGGCGATCTCGAAGTTCTCCATGGTGGTAGGCTGGGAGATGAAGTCGTTTCCGACTCCGACGGCTTTGATCTCTTCGATGTCGAGTGTCTCGTCAAAGACAGGGACACCCTCCATGAACTTCCTCTCCATCATGATGATATCGTTGTCGATAACCATCTGCTCGAGGGAGAAGGTCTGTCCGAGCTCAAGCATACCGGATCCGTAGATCATGTTGACTCCGGCAAGTGCGGCTCCGAGGGATGTGATCGTCTTCTCGTGTGCGGCCTGCTCGTCAGGCACCTTCGCGTCGGTCTACATACCTGCGGTGAACACAGGGAGGCCATAGTACTGGCCCATCTTTGCGACGGCTGCGCTGATCAGTCCGAGCTCAGGGGATCCGACGGGTGCGGTTCCTCTCTTGAGGTCGAATGTGGTGGTCGAGGATCCGTACATGATCTTTGCTCCGGGCTTTGCAAGCTGGGAGAGGACGATTCCGGACAGGATCTCGGCGTTGTGTGTGACAAGTGTTCCGGCGAGGAAGACGGGTGAGGAACCTCCGGCCATGGCCATGGACAGGACGTTCACGGGGATACCGTACCTGGCTCCCTGGATGATACACTGTGCTGCGTTGAAGGACAGCTCGAGGGGAGATGTCGGGCAGACCAGCATGGACATGATGGGGTAGTTCTGAGCCTTGTACTCATCGCCGTGGTAGTATGCCTTTACCATTTCGTAGTAGTACTTGACATTGTCAGCAACAGGGTCGATGTGGTGGAAGTGCATGGTGGTGTTCTTCATGGAGGTGTAAGCCTCGTGAACATCTTCGGATCCGTTTCCGGCCCAGTTCCTTGCGGAGACGGGCAGGGAGAAGAAGCTGAGTCCATCCATTGCATCGCAGAGCCTGGCGATATTCCTGAGGTCGTCCTCGTTGGAGTCGCGGGTCTCGAACTGTCCGTGGCCTTTGTAGTCGCAGACCTGGATTCCAGTTCCGAAGCAGGTGTAGTGAACTTTTCCATTCCACTCGAGGGGGAATGTCCTCTCCTCGTCGCGGCCGTACAGGTAGTATTTCTTGGGGCAGGTTGCGAGAGCCTTGTCGAGGATGTAAGAGGGGATCTTTACCATCTTAGTCTCTTCACAGACTTCGCATCCGGCATCCCTGAAGATCTGCCTAGCCTCCACGTCAGATACCTGGACACCGTAGGTCTCCAAGACATCCCTGGTTGCCATATCGATTTTGCGGGCCTCGTCATCGCTGAAGAGCTCGAACTTGATTCCGTTCTGGCTCTGGTTTGACGGGTAAACCGGAGTTCTTTGTGCCATTGTGTTTCCTCCTTTGGAACAACTTACGTCGTTCTCATTACGGAAATTATAGCCATGAGTATATAATTTTTATTGTTGGTTTCATCATTATTGATGAATTGCTCATCAAAAACCCGTGTTAATTGAAAACTTTATAAACCGAAATCGTAAAAAGTTGAAAATCGCAGAAAATTATATATGTAATGGATTAGGGTTTCTGAAATAATCCATATTTGCCCGAATTTCGGATATAAAATATGGTCAAAAATGCCTTCGATAATGATTATGTGGTCCATGTGCAACCTGCATTTATATGGGTCTAAGTTACATCCATAATCATCCACCGAAAGCTTGATATAGAGATGATAAAAGATGACGCTGAATCATTCTGCAACATTCCCCTTCGTCCGTGTTGTCGGACAGAAGGATATGAAGACCGCACTCCTCCTGAACGTTATAGATCCCAGCATCGGCGGGGTCCTGATCAAAGGGAGCAAAGGGACGGCCAAATCCACGACCGTCAGGTCCCTGCCGCAGTTCATTCCGGCGCATCGCGTCGTCAAAGGCTGCAGGTTCGGTTGTAATCCCGATATCCCAAGCAAGATGTGTCCCGAATGCATGGCCAAGATGGATGCCGGCGTCACCCTCGAGGTCGAAGAGGTCCCCACCAAGGTCATCGAGCTGCCCCTGAACGCCACCGAGGACAGGGTCGCCGGAACTCTCGATCTGGAGCACGTTCTGGAGACAGGTAAGAGGAGGTTCGAGCCCGGAATCCTCGCCGGTGCCAATGGAAACATCCTGTATGTGGATGAGATAAACCTCCTGGACGACCACATCGTCGACCTCCTCCTGGACTCCGCCGCAATGGGAAGGAACTATGTGGAGAGGGAGGGTGTATCGTTCTCCCACCCGTCCAAGTTCGTCCTGATCGGAACGATGAACCCCGAGGAGGGAGAGCTCCGCCCGCAGCTTCTGGACAGGTTCGGTCTTTCTGTAGATGTTAAAGAAGAATACTATCTTGAGTCCAGGATGGAGGTCATCAGGCGCCGTATGATCTACGACGAGGACCCCGACAAGTATGTCGCCGAATGCAAGGACGAGCTCGACGAGCTCAGGGACAAGATCGTCAACGCACGCAAGCTGGTCCGCGAGATCCCGATAGACGACGATGCGATCCGCTGTGCCGCAAAGATCTCCACCCACTTCAAGATGGAGGGACACCGCTCCGATCTCGCTCTGATCCGTTCCGCAAGGGCGAACGCCGCATTCCACGGCAGATCGTCGATAAGCAGGGAAGACTACGTCGATGTGGCTCCGATGGTCCTCACGCACCGTCTCAAGAAGTCGGCATTCGAGCAGGCTACCCTCGATATCGGCGAGGTTAGGTCATGTCTGAACAAGATGTGATGCCCTTCTCGGCAATCGCCGGGAACCATGAGGCTAAGAAGGCGGTCATCTGCCTTCTCACCAACCCCAATCTCAGATGCATGATGGTGTCGGGCAACAGCGGTACCGGGAAGACCGCGCTCGTCCGCTCAATATCAACGATAGATCAGTCCATGCCCGTGGTCACCGTACCGATAGGATCCACTGAGGACCGTCTCTTCGGATCGGTCGATCTGGAGGAGGCGATCCTCCATGGCGAAATGCGCATCGACAGCAGTCTGTTCATGGATGCCAAGGGCGGTGTCATCTGTATAGATGATATGGATCTTATGGACATCAGGACCTCTCTGGAGGCCGTCGAGGCCGCCGCCACCGGCAAGGTGGACATCGAGAGGGACGGTCTGTCCGTGGGATACGACGTCGATGTGACGCTCATCGCAACCGTCTGTGGCACCACCAAGAGGGTCGACGACCACCTGATGGACCGTTTCGACATCTGCGTCCGCATGACCCGTCCCCCCGAGGAGGAGTATGTGCAGTCCGTCCGTGACAATCTGAACTTCGAGGACGGTGGCTCCGATGCCCTCGCCAACTATGTCGAGGCGGATGCCGCCGTCAGGGAGGAGATCGAGAGGGCCAGGGAGCTCCTGCCGCATGTCAGGCTGCTCAAGCGCCACCGCGATGCCATCGCCCGCCTGTGCGTCAAGTACGGAGTGGTCGGATACCGCGGTCCGCTGTCCTGTGCGAGGGCGGCCGTGACACTGGCCGCACTGGACGGCCGCAAGAAGACCACCGACGAGGATGTCATCGAGGCTGCAGGACTCACGCTGAACCACAGGCGCAAGATCTTCGAGACCGAGAAGAAGAAGGTCGAGGAGCAGGAGCTCCAGTGGGCCGGATACGATATGATCAGGTTCATCCACGATGACAGGAAGAAGAATGTCAACTCCTCCATCGTGGACAAGATCAACGCCGATGTCCCCGTCGAACTCGACGAGGAATCCGATCTCGAGGATGTCGAGGAAGGCGGCCCCATGCTCGGAGAGGACATGGATGACATCGAAGTCAAGGTCGGAAGGAAGTTCGAGGTCATCGACATCATGGAGGCCGCGGACAGCCACGGCCGCGAGGACGAGAAGAACTCCAAGAGGTTCGTGGAATCCCCGATGGGACGCTATTCCGGCGCCCGCATGCCCAAGGGCGATTGCTCGGACATCGCGATAGATGCGACGATACGTGCAGCTGCCCCGCACCAGGTGGCCAGGGGACGCAGCGGAAGCGGCATCATCGTCAACAGGGACGATTTAAGAGAGAAGATCCGCACGAAGCGCGTGGAGCAGGTGTTCTACTTCATGGTCGATTCCAGCGGATCCCTGATCATACGCAACCGTATCGCCAAGGTCAAGGCGGCGGTCATGTCCATGCTCAGGATCCACTATGAGAAGAGGGACCGTGTCGGACTGATGACGTTCAACGAGGAGACCATGGAGGAGCTCATGCCTCCGACCAGGGCTGTGGACGAAGTGTCCAAGGCCGTGGAATCCATACGCATCGGACGCGGAACGCCTCTCAGCCAGGCTTTCATGACCTGTTGGAACTTCGTCCAGAACTACACCAGGCGCCACCCCGAGGGTATGGTGCACATCATCCTGTTCACGGACGGGAAGGCAACGAAAGCCTTGGATCCGAACATGGATCCCTGTGAGGAGTCTCTGAGGGTCGCATCGAACCTTCATGCCGACAACGTGGACTGGATCGTCGTTGACACGGGACTCGGTACCACCAAGAACGACATGCCCGAGAAGCTGGCCGACAACCTCGGAGGGAGGTTCTTCCTTCTGGACGATCTCCAGTCGGACGACAATGTCGAGGCGATATGGAAGACCACGCCCGACCCCGGTATGGCGAGCAGCCTCCCGCTCTGGGAGAGGGACAGGGCCCGCGGTTTCCGTTGAAAACTCATTCCTTCTCAGAGATCAGGCGGTTCACAAGCGCGACTATCTCCGAACCAGATGCGGAGTAGCCGTCACCGCCTATCTCATCCACCCATTCGCGGCTGCAGGGTGCGCCGCCGAATATGGTCAGCACGGTCATCCTGCCCTGTTTGACGGCCTCGACCATGTACTTCTGGACGACCATCGTGGTGGTCATGAGTGCGGAACCGCCGATGACATCCGCAGAATGTTCCTTGGCGGCTTCCATGAACATCTCCGGCGAGACGTCCGATCCGAGGTCGATGACGTTGTATCCGGCTCCGCGCAGCAGACGTTCTTGCCTATCTCATGAATGTCACCGCGGACAGATCCCATGATGACGGTCCCGCGGTAGATGCTCTTGTCCGAGACCATCATTGGCTCCAGGATGGCCAGTGCATTGTCCATCGTGTTGGATGCGGCGAGGACCTGGGGCAGGAATATCTTGCCGTTGTTGAAAAGGTCGCTGATGGCATCCATACCCTTGGCGAGCCCCTCGGTGACGATCATCTTGGGCTCCATGCCCATATCGAGTGCCTTGTCGACGCTCGTGTGCATGAGCTCATTATCCCAGGTCTCCACGGATCTCCTGAGATCCTGCAAAATACTCTCGCCATCGGACATGAGCTACCTCACTCTATTTTAGGCCGTTTAGTTAGAACGTCTTTTATGAGTTATAATTGTAACTGTGGAAAGACGGCCCCGAACATCTGTTTCCTATATGGCAGGCATCTGATCGAAGGGCGGGATTCTCAGTTGGATGTGCCGATTCACAGAGCTTAAGGGGTAGATGGCTTGTGTCATCTTCCGACGACGGAGGATACGTGATTCCGAGTAGATCCGTTGAAGTTCGAATGACCCTAGAATTAATATGTCAATTGGAGATGACAGTCGCATTCAGAGGCTAATCCTATGAGCAAGATTCAAGTAGCGGTCCTCGGGGCAACCGGGATGATAGGTCAGAGGTTCATCCAGATGCTCGAGGATCACCCGTATTTCGAGATCGAGGGACTGTACGCATCCGAGAGGTCCAACGGAAAGAAGCTGTCCGAGGTCCTCAAGGTCAGGGATCATGTGTACCTCGACGAGACGATGGAGAGGACCATCGAGACCATGGACATCGCCAAGATCTCCAAGAACTGCAGGGTCGCATTCAGCGGAATCCCCTCGGAGCTCGCGGGACCCACCGAGACCGAGCTCGCCGAGGCCGGGGTTGCGGTATTCACCAACGCAGGCGCCCACAGGATGGACAAGAACGTCCCGATCATGATCCCGGAGGTCAATGCGGAGCACATCGAGGCCATCAGGGACCAGAGCACATTCTCCAACGGCGGGTTCATCGTGACCAACGCAAACTGCTCGTCCACAGGCATCGCCGCCCCCTTGAAGGCTATCGATGACGCATTCGGTCTCCAGCAGGTCTTCATCTCCACATACCAGGCACTTTCCGGTGCAGGATATCCCGGAGTCCCCTCCCTGGACGCCGTCGGGAACGTCGTGCCCTTCATCAGCCACGAGGAGGAGAAGATGGAGTCCGAGCTCGGCAAGATGCTCGGAACCTATCATGACGGCGGATTCGATTTCGCCGGATTCAAGGTCATGGCCAACTGCGCCAGGGTCCCCGTCATCGACGGACACCTGGAATCCCTGGTACTCGACATGAAGGAGCAGCCCACGCTCGAGGAGCTGGAGTCCTGCCTCGTCGGATTCCGCGGAGAGCCCCAGAAGCTCAATCTGCCCTCGGCTCCCGAACAGCCGATCATCGTCAGGCATGAGGACAACCGTCCCCAGCCCGTCTTCGATGCGATGGCCGGAAGGCCCGAGCGCGCAAGGGGAATGGCCGTCACCGTCGGAAGGCTCAGACAGAGCAACGGATACTACAAGGCGTTCGCCATGTCCCACAACACCCTTAGGGGCGGTGCGGGAGGTTCCGTCCTCAACGCAGAGCTCGCCAAGGCGAAGAACATCATTTAAACCATCCATCCGGGTCGGGGGATCCCCTCCGGTCCGGTTTTTCCTTCATCTATTACCGGTGGGTTGATACTCCTTCCCATCCTGCTGTCACATCGTTACTGTCGTCTTTATCATGTACTTGGTCCATATATCCAACATGGTAGACGGCAAGAAGGCCATTCTCGTTGTGAGCTTCGGAACGAGCTACAACGACAACCGCGAGAAGACTATAGGCGCCATAGAGAGGCAGGTTCAGGAGACCTACCCCGATTGGGATGTCCGCAGGGCGTTCACCAGCAAGATGATCATCAAGAAGCTGAAGGAGCGCGACGGCCTGGTCGTGGATTATGTTACCGATGCCATGGACAAGCTCGTGGCCGAGGGCTACGAAGAGGTCATCGTCCAGCCGACCCACGTGATGAACGGCATGGAGTATGATGACGTCGTCCGCATTGCGTCCGAGCATCTCGGAAAGATCCCGAGTCTGAGGATGGGCAGGCCCCTGCTCACAACATCCGAGGACTACGACCTTCTGATCGAGGCCCTGCGGAAGTCCGTCATGGCCGAACTCGACAGCGACGAGATGCTCGTCCTGATGGGTCACGGTTCCGAGCACTATGCCAATGCCACTTATTCCCAGCTGCAGATGAAGCTCTGGATGAAGGGGATTCGCAACGTGCTCGTCACGACCGTAGAGGGATTCCCGGACTTCGACGATCTCATCAAGGAGACGGAATGCTTCGATTTCAGCAGGTTCGTGCTGTTCCCGCTGATGGTGGTGGCAGGCGACCACGCCAACGAGGACATGGCCGGCGACGATGACGATTCGCTCAAATCGAGGCTTGAGAAGGAGGGCTACGAGGTCCGCTGCATCATCCGCGGAATGGGCGAGTATCCGGAGTTCAGGGACCTGTTCCTGGACCACATCCGCTGCAAGATGGACTGAGGCCCATTCCGACACTGGATATGCCATGGCACGTCTCACGGCGTGTCATGGCCAAACTTCCTTTTCAAACGCAGATCGACGTTTACGAACGATTATAAACGATTGGAATCTCCGCGATGCGGTCCTTTCCATGTTTGAAAACTGGTCCAGAGGAATCATCGATAGGACAATCCTGTCCGAAGAACCGTCGGCAGTCCAGTTGTTATCGGAATCATGGTCGGTTCCGTTCGAGAGTCTGCTATCGGTCGAACAGGAGCTGACATTCGATTACGCCTCGGATATCTTCGCACATACCGGATTGAGCATGGATAAAACTCAGATGCGGTCTTCGGGATTGATCGATGAGGGTATGTACACGAATCTCGCTTTCATGCTGTCCGATCAGTTTCCTCAGGGGATCAAGATGGCGGTATTCGAAGACGAATCCAAGAGTGTTTTCCTGGATCGCCGCGAGACCTCCGGTTCTCTTCTGAGACAATTCGACGAGGCCATCGCTTTCACGGATGAGCACAACGGTAGCGGGGAGTTCCGTGATTATCCCGAGTGTTCGGTCAGAGAGGTCATTGCGAATGCGATAGTGCACAGGGATTACGCAATCGACGGAAGCACGCTGATCTCGATGTTCAACGACTGCGTGACAGTATCATCAATCGGCAGTATCGTCAACGGACTGGCTCCCGACGATCTGATGTTCGGCGTCTCGTCTGCTCGGAATGAGAAACTGGTATCGTTGATGTGCAGACTGGGATATGTCGGAGCATGCGGTACGGGGATGGCGAGGATCACCGGTCCGTACCGGGATTCTTTGGAGAAGCCGTCCATCGAAACCAGCACGAACACCTTCAAGATCACACTGCCCAAGTTGACACATCAAACCATCGATCCGATCGTGAGAAAGATCATAACGGCCTATTCAAGGGGTGATGTGTTCACAAGGTCCGATCTCCAGGACAGATTCGGCCTCTCACGCAGCCGCGCCTACAACGTTGTCAGGGAATCTTTGGAAAGGGGATCCATTGAACAGATAGGTTCCGGAAGGAGTACGGAGTATAGGCGTCTTTAAACGTGAATGAACGTTTAAAACGATTATAAACGCAAATGAAACGATAGCGATACAACCAATCGGTTCAGTCGCGAACGGTATCGAAGGCAAGGATGGCCGCCGCCGTCCTGTCCTGCGGACTGTTGTAGAACTCCTTGATGATATCCGAGCTCGTGGACGACGGATACCAGATTACCGGGTGCTGCCACTCCGGGATCCATCCGCCCTCGCCGAAGTATTCCACCGCGAGCATCTCCATGCTGGTGGTGCCGCCCATGTCTATTTCCGGATAGATGACGAAGTCCTCCGACAGGAACAGCACATCGCTGCGCAGCTGCCATTCGGATATCTTGTCCATCGGGATGTCGTGACCTACGGTCTCCCCGTTCCCGTTGATCATCCTCATCGATGTGGCGGAAGGGTGCCAGGCATAGTCGTCCTCGAACATGCAGACCCTGACGTCCCTGGAGATGCATTCGGTCAGACCGGAGTTTATCACAGGCATGTTCCCCATGGCCGCAGTGACGGTGGATTCTTCCCTCTCGATCTCCTCCAGTAGTTCGTCCGGAAGCACCTCCGCACGCAGTATTCCCTTCTCTTTCCGCAGACGGGCCAGGATGTCCTCGGTATCCATGCTACTGAATCTACGTGACTTATTTTAAGCCGTATCATCATGACAACTGGTTATCATGGATCCGTTGGTTTTCATCATCATAGGAGGGCTCCTCGAACCCGTCTGGGTGATAGGGCTGAAGAAATACAACGAGACTCACAGCCTGCTATGGGCCGTCTTCACGGTCGTGTTCATGTACGTAAGTCCGGGCGTCCTGGCATTCGCCATGAAGTCCATGCCTGTGGGCGTGGCATATTCGATCTGGACCGGCATCGGCGCGGTGATGACAGTCGCCGTGGGCCGCATCATGTACAAGGAGCGTCTGGACCGCAGGAAGGTCCTGTACGTCTTCATGATCATCGCGGGAGTGGTCGGATTGGAGCTGTCGTCGGAGGTGCTGCTATGAACAGAGCATGGGCATGGGTGATGAGCGGGGGACTGCTCGAGACGAGCTGGGCCGTCGGGATGAAGATGTCCGACGGATTCACAAATATCGGATGGACCCTGTTCACCGGAGTCTTCCTGGTGTTCAGCATACTGTTCCTCAACAAGGGGCTCAAGGCAGGGCTGCCGACCGGCGCATGCTACGCCGTATGGGTGGGAGTGGGAGCATTGGGATCCATAGCGGTGGGCATGCTGGCGTTCGGCGAGACGCTTAACATCCTCGGATGGATCTGCCTGGCAGTGGTCATAGCGGGGATATTGGGACTGAACATGTCCGAGTCCGACGGGGAGGCCTGAGCCTTCCTTAAGAAAGGCATATTTATCCCTCTATTATACGAAAGTCTCAGAGGACTCAAATGACGCTTAAACTAGGGGTTCCGAACAAAGGACGTTTGAACGAGAGGACCATCGAACTGCTTGTCAAAGCGGGTCTCGACCTCGGAGAGGATTTCGGAAGGAAGTTGTACCTGAAGGCACGCAACCAGGACGTGGAGGTCCTGTTCCTCAGGGCGCAGGACATCCCCGAATTCGTGGCCACAGGGGCCATCGACGTGGGTATCACGGGTCAGGACATGGTCGCCGAATCCGGGTACTCCCTCGAGAGCGCCCTCGAACTGAGGTTCGGATACTGCCATATGGCCCTCGCCGTCCCGGAATCCTGTGGGGTCAGGGATGCTTCCGAGATCGCCGACGGTTGCAGGATCGCGACATCGTACCCCAACATCGCCAAGAAGTACTTCGAATCGATAGGCAAGAAGGTGAGCATCATCGTGGTCACCGGCGCCGCGGAGATCATGCCCTATCTGGGGATCTCCGATTACATCGTGGACCTCGTGTCCACCGGATCGACCCTGAAGATGAACAGGATGATCGAGGCGGGAAAGATCCTGGATTCCCAGGCCGCCGTCTTCACCACCCCTGCGGCCAAGGCCGAGTTCGGGGAGCAGATCGACGAGCTTGTCAACTCCATCGAGAGCGTCATCGATGCGGAGAACAAGAAGTACATCATGGCCGACGTTCCCAGGTCCAGGATGGAAGATGTCGAGAGGATCATCCCCGGCATCGGAGGTCCGACCGTTCTGGAAATCGCGGGCAACGACTCCTTCGTCGCCGTCCATGCGGTCATCGATTCCGACAAGACATTCCATGTCATCGCGGAGCTCAAGAAGATCGGAGCGAAGGGCATCCTCACGACACCGATCGAGAGGCTGGTGAACTGATGTCCGTGGACAGGAGCATCATGCGCGAGACCACCAAGGACTTCCAGAAGTACTACAGCCCCGTCATCAACGACGAGATCAGGCTGGACACGAACACGAACGTCCTCGGTTCCAATCCCGCGGCCACCGAGTATCTGAGGAACGCATCCGTCGATCTGAACGGATATCCGGACACCTACTCCAAGAACCTCAGGGGCAAGCTGGCGGAGCTCTACGGGCTCGAGCCGGACAACCTCATCGCAGGCAACGGTTCCGACGAGATGCTCGACGTCATTTTCAAGACATTCACGAACTGGGGCGACAACAGCGTCGTCCCCGTTCCTTCATACACCCTCTACGACTACTTCGTCAAATGCAACGGGGGAAAGGCCATAGAGGTCGACCTGACTGAGGATTTCCAGCTCGATGTCGACTCCATGGTAAAGGCCGGAGGCAAGGTGACGATAGTCCCCTCACCGAACAACCCCACAGGCAACTGCTTCAGACAGAAGGACCTGGACGACCTCATCTCGAGGTTCGACGGCATCGTCGTTGTAGACGAGGCATACACCGAATACGCCGGGAAGGGCATGATCTCGTCCGTTGACGAGTATGACAATCTCGTCGTGGTCAGGACGTTCTCCAAGGCGTATGCCATGGCCGCGCTCCGCGTTGGATACATGGCCGCCAACAGGAAGCTGGCCGATATGATGATCAGCGTCAAGATCCCGTATTCCCTGAATGCGATCAGCGAGGGAGCGGCCATCGCCGCCCTCGGGGACCAGGACTTCCTCAGGAGGAGCGTCGAGATGGTGAAGGAGCAGAGGCCCAAGCTGGATGCGGGACTCAGGAAGCTCGGCTTCGAGACGTTCCCTTCGGATTCCAACTTCATCCTCGCCCGCTCGCCCGTGGACCACGCGCAGCTGGTGCAGGGACTCAAGGAGAAAGGCGTCCTGATACGCGACTTCGGTTCCAAACGCAGGACCGAGAACTGCGTCAGGACGACGATAGGCACCGAGGAGCTCAATTCCATACTTCTGGAGAAGGCCGCCGAGGTGATCGACGCATGCCGCTGAAGATCACGATGACCGACTACGGTGTCGGGAATCTGTACTCCATACGCAGGTCCCTCGAGAACTGCGGGGCCGAGGTCAGGGTCGTGAGGGACATGTCCGAGCTCCTGGATGCGGAATGCATAGTGTTCCCCGGAGTCGGGGCGTTCGACAAGACCATGGAGAAGCTCCAGCCCTACAGGCAGGAGATCAGGCAGAAGCTCCTGGACGGCACGCCCGCCCTCGGGGTCTGCATAGGCATGCAGATCATGTTCGAGGGCAGCGCCGAGGGCACATCCCCCGGACTCGGACTGTTCAAGGGACGCGTCGTCCCGCTCGAAGGGAAGATCATCCCGCACATGGGATGGAACGATGTCGTCTCCGACGACCCCCTCATGGACGGTGTCGCGGACAGGCACTTCTACTTCGCCCATTCCTACCGCGGAAGTCCCGAGGAGGACGTGACCATCGGTCACACCGACTACGAAGGAAGGGACATCCCGACGTTCTTCAGGAAATCCAACACATACGGCACCCAGTTCCACCCGGAGAAGAGCAGCGATTCCGGTATGAGGGTGCTCCGCAACTTCATATCATTCGCGGAGTCGGTCCTATGAGGGTCATACCCGCAGTCGATGTCATGGACCACATGGTGGTCCAGCTCGTCGGAGGTGTTCCCGGCAGCCAGCAGATCGTCATGCCCGATCCCATGGAGGTCGCGGGCATGTGGGTGTCCAAGGGCGCCCCGTATCTTCACCTGGTGGACCTCGACGGGGCCTTCGGGAAGGAGAACAACATACCGATCTTCAAAGCGATAACCAAGGAGTACGGCGTCCCCACCGAGGTCGGGGGCGGGATACGTTCCAAAGAGGCTGTCGAGGATTTGATATCCGCAGGAATCGACCGCGTCGTCGTCGGCACGAAGGCCGTGAAGGAGCCGGAATGGCTCGAGGACCTTGCGGAGTCGTTCCCCGGAAGGATCGTCCTCTCCCTCGACACGAAGGGCGGACGCATAGCCGTCAAGGGATGGCAGGAGTCCGCACAGACCACCGTCGACGAGATGTTCGACCGCATCAAGGAGATGAAGCTGGCCGCAGTCCTGAACACCAACGTCGATGTGGAGGGACAGAGGAAGGGCATAGACGAGGCGCAGGCCAGGGATTTCATCTCGCGCTGTCCCGCACCGGTCATCGCATCCGGAGGGGTCACCTCCGTCGACGATGCCAGGATCCTGTCGGATGCGGGGGCAGAAGGCGCCGTCGTGGGGCTCTCCATGTACACAGGTATTATCAAGCCGTGGGAGTGGGACACTCCCTGGAAGGCCTGAAAACTGTTTTCATCCATTTCAAGGCGGTTTCATCCGCCACATTTATTATCTTAGACTGCACTGGGAGATTTTACATGAAGATGCCATGCGAGCTCATCGTTACCCACATTCTTCCTACGGCCAGAGGTGCTCTGGTCAAGGAGCTGGTCAACCGGCACGGGATGACGCAGGTCGAGGTCTCCAAGCTTTTCGGAGTGACCAGCGTGGCCGTCTCGCAGTATGTGAAAGGCCTCAGGGGCGGTAACAACCTCATCGACAGGAGCGCCTACCGCGAGGATTTCTACGAGCTCATCAAGCGTACCGCGGATTCCATCGCTTCCGGAGACGATGTGACCCTGTCCCTGTGCAAGATATGCGCATTCGTCAAGAGCAGCGGACTTCTCAGAGCACTCTATGTCTTCGAAGGGTACACCGGGGAGCTAGGGACATGCATGGAATGCCCCAAGAGCTCCATTGTGATCCCGGATGACATCAAGGCCTGAACTCCATCTGGGTGGGCTGTCCGCACCTGAAGCGGATGTGGTTGTTGAACATCTCGTCCAGTATGTACCTGCACCCTCCGGTTCCGATGAGGTGTCTTCCCATCAGATCCATATGATGTCCTCTCGGCATGTGTATCTCGACGTACGTTTTCTGATCGTGGGAGAGTCTCCCCTCCAATGCCGTGATGCCGTCCGTGAACACGGCCTCCACGCGTCCGGGTATCCCCGCGAGGGCGTCTCCGAACCCTATCGAATCAAGATAATCCCCGATATCGTCCAGATACTCCCCGTCTGTCGGATGGATGCTCCGGGGGATCATGCCGAACTTCTCGCAGATCCACTTCATGAGCGGGTACAGTGTGGATGAATCTCCATCCATGGACATGCCCTTGGCATGCATCATCGACGGGGCGCGGTCGTGGTTCATGAGGATGCCGTGGACTCTCCTCTCGTCACGGTCTATGTATTCCAGAGCAGGAGCGGGGTCCGTGCCCATTGCATCCGCCACCTCCTTCACGAAGGAACGGGTCGCATCGTATCCGACAGGTGCTCCGGCGGAGAGTCTGAGGGACGGCGTACCGAACCTCTTCTTCAGATAATCGGAGGTCATGCGGCAGTATTCCGGATGGATCATGATGTTGAGCGAGGCGGAACCGCACGACGCTATCTTGGACGGATCGTCCTTGCATCCGATTATCGCATTAACCCTGATGCCCGCGAGGCTCAGAAGGGTCCTGAGCTCCTCTGCGCCGTATTCCCATCCCGGATCCATGATGCTGTAGCCGAGGATGTTCACGGAACGGTCCTCTCCGCCTCCGATCTCCATGGAATCCAGTATCTTAGTCATCGTGAGGTCGTATCCCGTATGGAGGTCCATGGATGACAGGTCCTCCCTCATGTGAATAGGTTCGGCTCTGCCGTTGAGGCGTCCTTCCAGGTCGGTGCATATCAGAGAAGCACCGAGAGTGTCTAGGAGGACTACTCTGCGTCCTGTGGCCTCGGAAGCGGATGTTATGCCGTCCGATATCTTGTCCGTGGCCCCGAAGATGACGTCGTTGCCGTTCAGGTACGTGCAGGGGATCCCGGACTGCCTGCTGTAGTACTTCGAGCGGCAGCATCCGGTCTTCTCCCCGCGATACGTCTGATCGAGTTCGTGGAGCATTATCTGCGTACGGGATCTGCATCCGCCTGCCCCGTTGATCATGGTCTCCGTGAGTCCCAGCGATTCCGATGCGATCACGGCTCCAAGGAGTCCGTCGGGAGTCGTTATCACAATCCCACCTCCCAGTCGCCTGTAGGGGCGGTGAGACAGTCCGAAACTGTCTGTGCCCATTCTATCGAAGTGTCCACTCCGATGCCCCTGGCGCCGAACGGGGCCCATCTGAAGCCTGCGCGGGATACCCTGTCCGGATCATTGGTTATCACGATGTCGAACGGCTCCTTCCCATTCAGCTCCCTGAGGCCGCAGATGCTCGCATCCCTGATGATGCGGATGTCGCCGTAGTCGCTGCGGCGGACGTTGTGGTTGGTCACCGGGCCGGGGGCGATCATTATCGCGACTATCTCTATGCCGAGTTCGCGAAGTGCCTCGATCTGCCAGTCCATGTTTCCTTCCATTATAGTGTAGAGGACGGCCTTCTTTCCGGAGGTCTTCTCCTTGAACCTGGAGATGCCTTCGTTGAATCTGTCACGGAGGACCGCTTTAGCTTCATCTCTTCTGTCCGCTATCGACGGTATTCTGTCGCAGAGGATGTCGATCCATCTGACCGCTCCGCTGAGTCCGAGGGGCATCTCCATGACGATCGCCCTCTGACGGCCGGTCACCTCCGCGAGCCTTTCGGATATCCTGTCGTTCAGGGGTCCGTATCCCAGCTGGATGTCGAACTCGGCCGAATCGAACTTCTCTATGTCCGAAATGGAGCACAGGTCCAGGAATCCCATGTTGATGTCCAGTCCCACTGTGTTCAGGATTTTGCGGATGGATTCCATGTTCTCGTCCTTTCCGAGATTGTAGAACCACCTGGACACCAGGTTGACCGTCCCGGATTTGCGTTCGCACGGCTTTATGAATGACATCAGGAGGTCCAGCATCCCGAAGACGCCTCCGAACTTGCTGGACAGGAAAGATCTGTCGCTTCCGACGGCCCTGACGTCCAGTCCGGTCTCGGAAGACAGTCTCTCCGCGATCTTCCCGAGATGCGATCCTGTGATCTCGACGGCGCACGTCGGTACGATTGCGATGTGCTCGTATCCGTCGGATGCCGCCTGCTCCACCGCCTCTCTGATGCATCCTATGTCGTCGGTGAATGCGGTGGCCGCATCCATCGATGTGCTGTAGATCCCGGGCGGACGCATGTATCCGCCGCGTTCCGAGGATGAGTATGCTATGCGGCGCCTGTATGCGTACTCTATGAGATATGCGCAGTTGCGGGGACCGTGGAGCACGACAGCGAGATCCGAAACGCGCATCCCCAGGTCGGCTGCGCCGTGCGATGTGCATGCTGGCATGACGTAGCCCTCGGCATACGTCAGGTTCCTCTCCGAGTCATAATCGTCGAATGTGCATGCTTTGCCGGAGGATCTCCTGTGGGAAGGTTCCGATATGTGTCCGGAGGCCAGCGAAATCATGGATTCCTCCGAAAGGGGATGCGGCTCGAACAGTTCCGGATCGGATGACACGGTCTCCGCCAGAGAGCGGAACATGATGGATTCGACGGAATCGGGGAAGAGCTCCGATACGCACTTTCCTTCGGATTCCGCTTTGGAGAACAGTTCGGAGCGGGGCAGGCTGCAGATTATCGGGAGGGATACGGCATCAGCGAACATCCTGACGCGTTCGGCCTCGCCCTCGTCGCCGCGGCCGTTCATCACAATCCCTATGATGCATTTTCCCGGATTGATGTTCGTGAGTCCGCGGAGTATGTTGTTCGCGGCGTAAAGCGACATGAACTCCCCCGAAGTGACTATGACGATCCCGTCGCAGTTCCCGGCGCGGGCAGGGACGGAGAATCCTCCGCAGACCACGTCTCCGAGGACATCGCAGACCCTGTAGTCGGGGTCGATCCCGGAAATCCTGTCGAACAGCATCTCGAGTCCCTTTCCGGCACAGCCCCTTCCCGGTTCCGGGCCTCCGCATTCCACGCATCCGATTTTGTCCGCATGGACGATCTTCGGACCGGAGTCCGTGTCCGATGCGAAGGTCGGTATGCTGACCCCGTTCGTCAGGGACAGAGTGGAATCGTGCTTCGGATCGCATCCTACATGGAGCACATCGAAGCCCATCTTGGACAGAGAGAACGAGAGATTGGAGGACACGGTGGATTTCCCTATGCCCCCTTTACCATAGACTGAGACGCTGAACACGGTCCGTAATCATATTGGATATATAATCCAATTACTGCCGGCCCCTGCTGTTCATGCAGGCTCTGACGTGCATTTATGTATCGGCGCGGCGTACGATGTCGTGCTATGAATGCCAGGACGTCCACCATCGAGCGCAGCACCAGGGAGACGAAGGTCTCCGTGGAACTGAACATAGACGGTACCGGGCAGTTCGACGTCGAGTGCGACATACAGTTCCTGAAGCACATGACGGAGACGCTGGCCAGGTATGCGGGATTCGATCTGAGGCTCAGGGCCTCCGGAGACAACGACCACCATATAATCGAAGATGTGGCGATCACCCTCGGAAAGGCCATGAGGGCCGCCATGGGAGACGATCCCATAGAGAGGATGGCCACAGCGGTCATCCCGATGGATGACGCACTGGTGATGTCCTCGCTGGACCTGGTCGACAGGCCGTACGCCGATGTGGACATGCCCGATCCGCTGTACATCCACTTCATGCGCAGCTTCGCTATGTCCGCAGGGATGACGCTGCACATCGTGCAGATAAGGGGATTCGACGAGCACCACATCGTCGAGGCCGGGTTCAAAGCGACAGGAAAGGCTCTGTCAGAGGCCCTCCGCAGGAGGGAGACCGAGCTCAGTACGAAGGACCGCGAGGTAATCGAGTGATAACATGCTGACGAAGAGGATCATACCGTGTCTTGATGTCAAAGGCGGGAAGGTGGTCAAAGGTATCAACTTCCAGGGACTCCGCGAGGTCGGACATCCCCCCGAGATGGCCGTCGAATACGAGAAGCAGGGCGCCGATGAGATCACGTTCCTCGACATCACCGCATCCCTCGAGACAAGGCAGACCATGCTCGACATCGTATCCGAGACTGCGAGCAACCTGTTCGTGCCCCTGACTGTCGGAGGAGGGATCCGTTCTGTTGACGATATGAGGGACGCCCTCAACGCCGGAGCGGACAAGGTGTCCGTAAACTCTGCTGCGGTGAAGGACCCGTCGATCATCAGCGAATGCGCCGACAGCTTCGGAAGGCAGTGCGTCGTAGTTGCTGTGGATGCCAAGAAGGTCGGGGACCACTGGGAGGTCTTCACGCACGGCGGAACGAGGTCCGCAGGCATAGATGCCGTAGAATGGGCCAAGAAGGCCGAGGACCTGGGCGCAGGAGAGATACTCCTCACATCGATGGATGCAGACGGAGTCAAGACCGGATACGACATAGCACTCACAGCCGCAGTATCAGATGAGGTCAGCATCCCCGTCATAGCTTCGGGCGGATGCGGAAGCATGGAGCACATCTACGATGTGTTCTCCCAGACAGGAGCGTCCGCTGCGCTGGCGGCATCGATATTCCATTACAACGAATGCACCGTCGGAGAGGTCAAACAGTACCTCAAGGACAGGGGGATCGTGGTCAGATGATAGGACTCAAATATGACGAGAAAGGGCTGATTCCCGTGGTCGTCCAGGATTGGATCACCAACGAGGTCCTCATGGTCGCATGGGCGAACGAGGAAGCCGTCGACAAGATGGTAGAGACCGGTTACACGCACTTCTGGTCCAGGAGCAGGCAGAAGCTCTGGAAGAAGGGCGAGGAGTCCGGACACCTCCAGAAGATCAAGTCGCTCCAGAAGGACTGCGACGGAGACACCCTCCTGGCGAGGGTCGAGCAGATCGGTGGCATCGCATGCCACACGGGAACACCCTCATGCTTCAACCAGCTGGTCTACGGAAGCACCGAGGAGACCATGGCGATCCTCCCGGATCTCAAGAGGGTCCTGAAGGACCGTCTCGAGAACCCCCAGGAGGACAGCTACACCTGCAAGCTTTACAGCGACGAGACCAAGATGTGCAAGAAGATCGTCGAGGAGGCCGCAGAGGTCGTCCTGGCCATCAAGGACAAGGACACCGAAGAGGAGGCCTGGGAGATCGCCGACCTCATCTATCACACCATGGTTGCTATAGAGAAGACCGGAGTTCCGATGAACGAGGTCTACCGCAAGCTGTGGGAGAGGGCCCAATGAGAGCCGATCTCCACACCCACACGGTCTACAGCGACGGGGAGCTCATCCCCGCGGAGCTGGTCCGCAGGGCGATGGTCCTGGGGCACGACCTCATCGCCATCACCGACCACGTGGACATGACCAACGTGGAGTTCGTGGCGAGCAACGTCGCCAAGGCCGTAGAGCTCGCGGAGGACTACATCCGCGTGATCCCGGGCGTGGAGATTACGCACGTTCCGCCTTCCAAGATCAACAAGGTGGCCATGATGGCCAGGAAGGCAGGTGCCGAGTGGATCGTCGTCCACGGGGAGACAGTGACGGAACCCGTCGCGCCGGGGACCAACAGGGCATCCGCGGAGGATCCCGAGATTGATGTCCTCGCCCATCCCGGTTTCATAACCATGGAGGAGGCGCAGCTCGCGAAGGACAACGGCGTCATCCTGGAGGTGACCGGCAGGGCCGGCCACAACATCACCAACGGTCACGTGGTCAACATGGCAAGGGCCGTGGGCGCGGACATGGTGATCGATTCCGATACGCACCAGCCCGAGAACCTGATGGACGATGCCGCCGCAAGGGTCGTCGCCCTCGGAGCGGGACTCACTCCCGCAGAGGCCGACAAGGCGCTGTACGTCACACCCTACGAGGCCGTCCGCAGGATAGCCTGAAACAATTCAGGTCCGTCCAAGCGGCGGACCATTTTCCTTTTTCCGTCCTTCCGATAGGAAGGTTAAGATTCCCCACACCGTTGCAGCCTTCATGAAGCTAGCCGAGGCCCTTAAGATGCGGGCCGATCTGAACCAGAGGCTGTACCACCTCCAGGAGAGGCTCGTGAACAACTCCAAGGTGCAGGAGGGCGACGATCCCGGAGAGGACCCCTCCGAACTCATGTCCGAGCTCGATTCCGTCACATCGCAGCTCGAGGACCTCATCTGCAGGATCAACATGACCAACAGCCGCACCGTTACCGATGACGGTACGACGATAACATCCCTGATAGCGCATCGCGACGTCATGATGCGCAAAGCGGACATCCTCAGGACCTTCGTGAACGAAGCAAGTTGTACCGTGAGCAGGCACTCCTCATCGGAGATCAGGGTGATCAGCACGGTCAACGTTAGGGAGCTGATGAGGCAGATAGACGGGATATCCAAGGACATCCGCGTCACGGACACAAGGATCCAAGAACTCAACTGGACGACAGAGCTCTGCTGAACGGGGCAGGTAGTCTGTTGCGGAGCGGGTGCGACCCGGCCATGGAATTGGCATCTGCATAGGTCCGACGGGCAGGATCACGATGAATGTAATGCCCCGATCGTCACATGTGCAAAGTAATCGAAAATGTCACAACCATGCATCGGCCGCGACAGACGAGGGTGGGGAAGGGGTTTTCCCCCGTCGGCACGGAACTCTTCAGCAGAAGCTCCGCACCGACGGGGCATCTTCATTCAACTCGGGCTCTCTGAAGCATCCTCCTTGTCCTTCTCCTCATCCGTCACGAAGATCGGGTCGGCTATCAGACTGAGACTCTTCTTGTGCCCTGTGGTCTTCTCCTCCGGATCGGACGAGAATCCGAACGTGAGCTCGTAGCATATGGGGCACAGCGTTATCACCGAGTTACCCACGAGCATCACAGGAAGCGCATCCATCTCGGGAAGGATGTCCTCCTTCTCGGCGAGGTCAAGGTGCTTCACGCTGGTGATGTATGCGTTGTAATCATCCACCGTCCTCTTGCAGACGAAGCACTTCTCATCGTTCCTTCCGCTGATGAACTGCAGCGACAGCCACAGCGGGATGTAGGACAGCAGGATGACCGCACCGATGATGACGGACATGAATCCGTTCTCGATACCCCCGTTGATACACCAGTAGGCGAGACACGGGATCAGCACGAAGAACTGATAGACCATCAGGAAGCATGCGACGTAGAACCATCCCTTGGGTGCCTTGTACGGCCGCTCCAGGTCCTTGAACCTGGGGTTTCTCCTGGAGACTATGAATGCCAGCATTCCCATTCCCAATGCGAACGAGAATCCGAACGACGATGCCGCAAGGATCATTCCCACGGAACCGAAGTGGATGATGACGATGAAGATCAATCCCATCATGAACTGGAACGCCATGGCCACCAGCGGTGCCCCGTTCTTGTTCGTGACGGTGAACACCTTGGGCATGTTGCCCTCGTGTCCCATGAAGTAAAGCGTTCTGGACGAACCGAGGAACGCGGTCTGGATGAGCATGACCATTCCTGATACGAGCAGGATCAGTGCGATGATCAGTCCGATCGAACCGAAGTCGTATTCGGCGATCGGGTAGAGTGTGGAGATGCCCCACTGCTCTATCATGCCGGGATCCATCATACCATAGACGACGAAGGGCACGATGAAGTACATGGCCAGACAGATGAGTCCGGCTGAGATCATGGCCTTGGGAAGGTCCTTTCCGGGGTTCTTGTACTCGGCACCGTATGTGGCGGTGGACTCCCATGCGCATGCGCACCACTGGGCGTAAGCGAACATTCCGAAGACCATCATGAGGTCGTTGATACCCCAGTTCCATCCGGGCGGCGTGAGGTTCTCCACGATGAGATCGAGGGAGAATCCGTTGAGCTCCCCTCCTCCGACGGTCAGACCGAGGAGAGGGAGAGTGATGACCACGAGAAGCGGAAGGATCGCGACGAGCGCAAGGATGAGACCGAGCTTCGCCCCTCCGGACAGTCCCTTCGAGCCCACGTACACGATGACACTGAATATCGTCGCTCCGAGCAGAAGCTGGAACATCAGCATCGCGGTGTCGCTCAGAGGGTCCATCCCCAATCCGTATTCGAGGTACTTCGTTATGTAATCGACCGAAGTGCACGTGAAGATGGGAATGACGGGTGTCCATGTGAACCAATACGACCATGCCGTGAAGGCACCTATGAACTTTCCTAAACCATAGCGCCCGCCATTCGGTTTCGTGAATACTTTCTGTGCACAACCGCCTATTCCGGGTGTTTCAAGGGTGGATGCCATCTCTCCTATCGCGAGATTCTGAGCGAATCCCTGCAGAACGGAGATGGTCCAGATGAAAATACTCAGACCCCATGCGGTACCGGCAATATCATAGATCCCGGGAAGGATCAGGATGGGGACACCCATCGCGATGATCATCCCTTGCTTCCAATCTATGGACTTCATCAGACCGGAGCCCTCCTGACCCCAGCCCGACGAATGGCTGTTTCCTTCAGCCAAAATTCTTACTCCATGTTTTGACATGCTTATCCTCCTATTAAGCATCGGTCGGATGGATTCCCATCCGTTGGTATCAGCGCAATTTCCCAATCGTGCGATTATGAGAAGTTCCGATCGAGTTCGGATTTCTCAATATTCAAATATCTCGGAGCAGAGTATTTTAAAGATTCGAATATTTTAAATATTATAATGTGGAAGAGTTGACATATTTATCCGAATCTGCGTTGTATAAAATAGTCATATTTAATATTTCTTGTCAATATCCATATTCTATCAGATAGAATTATATATGGAAATATCAAAATGCTTGTTAATTGGGTGACCTTAATATATCAGAAGCATCGAAGTTTCTATGTTTTTAAGATATTTGACATATTATCACAACAGATATGGTCGACGCAGATCGATGGAGAGTGAGTTCGGCAAAGAATTGGATCAGCCATTGTGTCGGCTGGTCTCTTTAAATACTCTTTAAATATTAATTGCGAAAAAGGCGTTTTACGCAATTAAGAGAAATCATAGTTGCGCAGACGCAATTAACGGAACGATGTCCAGCAGACTCCTGCTCTCATACAGGATGTAGGTGATGTGATGGTAACGAACCTCGATACGAACATTCTCATCGCATCTCTGTTCGTCAATCCGTTTGTCTGCAAGAGGATAATCGACATCCTCAACTCTTACTGAGAAACATCCCGACCATCAGAACAGATGATTGCCTGATCGGGGTTTGATAAAGGATCCCGACGACAGCCGGAGGCAGGAGTCTCCGTCTGTCGCGGGAATGTTTCGGCGGTTGCTCAAAGACCGCCGTCAGCCCTTGATCGCCTTGACCAGGGCGCGTATGTTGTCGTCGGGGGTTCCGATCGGCACTCCGCAGCCTGCGGATATGCTGTTGAACCCTGCGTCCCTGCTCCTCTGGGCCGCTTCGATGACATCTGCCGGGGTTCCCTTGTACAGCGGGAATGCGCATCCCACGTTTCCTATGAGGGCCCCCCTCTTGTTGGCGACCTTGACCGCCAGGTACGGGTCGACCTTCTCCTCTACGGATATTCCGTCCACACCTGTGTCGTACATGTACGGGATGATGTGCTCCGAGTCTCCGCAGATATGGAGGACGGTATGTCCCTTCAGCTCTCCGAGGCACCTCTTGACGTACTGTCCCGACTGGATCGGGAAGTCCGACGGTGCGAGGATGTCAGTGGATGCCGAAGGTTCGGACATCTGGATGACATCCGCTCCGTTGTCCAGCATGGCCTGTCCGAAGGCCTTGCAGTACGGGGTGATGGCGTTCACCCACTTGTTCGCCCTGTCCGGCTCGGTCCAGACCGAGTAGACGAGGTTCTCCGTGTTCAGCAGATGTCCCGTGAGTGTGAACGGACCCGTGTTGCCTCCGATGATGCAGTAGTCCTCTCCGTGGGTCCTCTGCATGATCGCCATCGCGTCTATGGCGGTCTTCACCCTTCCCGTGTTCAGGAAGTCGTCGATGTCCGGGAGGTTCGCGTCCTCGGGCTCGTCGTAGATCTTCTTCATGGGGTTGTATGTGAACGGATGTCCCTTCAGCATGGGGGATGATGTCGCGGTCCCCATGTCGATCGGGCATCCCAGAGCTTCGGCCTCCTCTGTGAGGCAGAATCCCGCTCTGACGGATTCGAGTCCGAAGTAGTCCGCCTGGGCGCATCCCAGGGTGGCCATCTTCTCGGGGTCGCTGTGGGCCTCTGGCCAACTGGATCCGCAGGCCTTCATCATGCCGATGGTGTCGCAGGTGGTGAAGATCGCCACCGGCGGCCTGTCCATGGGTTCCTGCTTCAATGCTCCGAGGACCCTTTCCCTGCATGTCATGCTCATTTTACTCTCCCTCCATTCTTGTCTTCAGGTACTTCACGCAGGCCTGTGCGTTCTCATCCCTGTGGTCCGCTCCGATCTCCTTCGCGAATGCTTCGGATGTCGGCGGTCCGCCGATGGTGATGATGCACTTGTCGCGGTATCCGTTCTCGATGATCTTCCTGACCGCGGACTCCATGTTGTCCATGGTCGGGGTCATAAGCGTACTGAGGCAGGCGACGTCCACTCCGTCCGACTTGGCTGTCTCGGCGATGATGTTCGGCGACACATCCCTTCCCAGGTCGTTGACGATGAAGCCCCCTGCCGTGAGCATGGTCTTGACGATGTTCTTTCCGATGTCGTGGACATCTCCCTGCACGACAGCCGTGATCGCTGTCTTGCTGTCGGCGAGGTCCCCCTTAGGTATTGCGGGCAGAAGGACATCCAAACCTTCGTACATGCTGTGCGCCGCAACGAGTACCTGGGGCAGGTACATCTTCCTCTCGGCATAGTTGTCACCGATTATCCCCATGCCGACGACCAGTCCGTTGTTGATCGCATCGACGGGGTCGACCCCTTCCTTCAGGGCCTTCTCGGCTGCTGCCTTTGCAGCTTCGGGGTGGCAGGCGACTACTGCGTCTGACAGTTCCTTGAGTATTTCCTCCCTTCCCATTCTAAATTCCTCCTATTCCGTGACAATATGTTTCCGTTTTACCGATAAAATATCTGCAGTTGGATGTTTAATAACGACTACGAACATGTTCGATTGTCAAAATGCACGTCGGAATGTAGACTGGAACGGGCGATTCCGACCGAAATGATACATTCAAAAGAAAGGGGTTTTCAGCCGGGGGATGACCCCCGGCCTTCAATGGTCTCAGCTCTTCTCCGAGCCCTTCTCGACCGAGAGGAAGGCGCAGATCAGCGCGATGATCATCATGACGAATGCCATCAGCCAGAGGTTCTGGAATTCGGACAGGGTCTTCTCGGACACTATGAATCCCGCTATTGTGATGAGGAGCGCCCCTCCCGCGAAGGGGAACAGGTTCAATGCCGCTGTGGATGTACCTGCCATCGCGATGGGGTACAGCTCCTTGATCTGGGCATAGGACACGACGAAGAATCCTCCGAAGAATCCGAAGAGGAAGTTGATCGCAGCCTGGATCGCGATGTTGTTCATCGAATCGTTGCCTGCGGTGAGCCAAATGACTCCCCATATTATCGTGTAGACGAGGGTTCCGACTATGATGACCTTCCTGCGAGAGTGGAGGATCTTGTCGGATATGGTTCCCGCCAGCGGGCATCCGAACACCATTCCGATACCGACCATGGTGACCATGAGTCCCGCGCTGCCGGACGAGAATCCGTAGATGTTCTTATAGAAGGATCCCGCCTGGGATGCCTGCCACAGCATGATGGTACCGTACATGAAGAAGAACCATATGGCGAGTGCCCAGAACTTCCTTCCGCTGGTGAAGGTCATCTTGAGGGCCTCGACGGTTCCCATCTTGGTCAGAGTGGACTCCCCTACGGGCTCTCCGGTCTCTTCGGATACGATCTCCTCGATGCTCGGAAGCTCCTTCTCGGAGGGGTGGTTGCGGACTATGAGCCAACACAGTCCGGCGATGACCGCGGTCACGATCGCCAGGACGATGTACGTGTTCTGGATCCCGAGGGAGTCCATCAGCAGGACCATCGGGGTCGCGGCGGCGATTCCTCCGACGTTTCCGACCAGGAGGAGAATTCCGCTCATCGATGCGAATTCGTTCTTCCTGAACCAGACGGCCAGGACCTTCATTATGGGTATGTAGACGACGGCGGCACCGATACCGATGATGAACTTACCTGCTATCATCAGCGAGAAGTTGCCGCATGTTGCGGAATACGCGCTCAGTATGGAACCGATCGCGATGAGGAAGATGAATATCGTCGCTGCCTTCCTCGGCCCCATGCGGTCCGTCAGGATACCGCTGGGGATCTGCATCAGCGTATATGCGTACAGATATGCGGATGCCAACAGGGCGACCGAAGCGGTCCCGACTCCGAAGAAGTCCTGAAGATTCTCAGAGATGGCACCTCCGGTGGTCCTGTGGAAATACACGAAGAAGTACGCCAGGGCCAACACTGCGAAAATCAGCCACCTGTACGACAGCGTCTTCCTCTTCTTTTCTGGATCAATGGTCATATGATTAGCCTCCTATTTCTGGTAAAACGGAATCACCAATGGCCACTGATATGAACCACGGGTTAACAGGTTATAATGCGAACTGCGAACATGTTCGATTACTGTTGACCGATGAAGCGGTTGGACCTGCAGAGGTCGCGGTAGAAGTGGAAGATGTTGGATTCGGCAGTCCTGAGGGACACGTTGAGGGTGGATTTTGAGCATCCGAGGATCGCACAGAGCTCGTCGAGGGTTATCCTCTTGGGGATATCGTAGTATCCGAGATCCATCGCCGTCTCGAAATAGGCCTCCTGCTTGGGGGTCAGGGTGGCTTTGATGGACATGCTGTTGCTCGATATGAGCTCGAAGCTGTAGCCGCTGTCGCGCATCGATGCGAAGAGGTTGTGGATGGTGGTGCTGTCCGGGCCGATGATGGTCCACTCTATTAGGGTGTTTGACTTCGGTATCGCGGAAGACAGGAAGCATCCAGACTGCGTTATCAGATTGGACAGGAAGCATCTCCTGTTGGTGACCATCGCCATGTAGTGGTTCTTAGACATCTGCGCAATGCTGCATGTGCCCGTCTCCTTCTCGTATCTCCCTTCTTCGATCTTGCCGGTCTTGTCTATTATGCGAATCATGGAGTATCCGGCGCCGTGCTCGAGCATGGAGCAGGTCAGGACCTGGACGTCGATGTCCTCGTCATCTATGTCCAAGGGGAGAAGGCTGTGGCAAGGATGTTCCTCGATGTTCTTCGAGCGGTCAAGGAGTATCTTGCAGCAGTGCATGGTATGTAATCCCGAGATCGATAGATAACCGTGACCCCGGTACTTCGTGCTTGGTCGGCGGACGTACGATATTATATCGTCCGACCAATCACCCGTACATGCCAGAGATAGCAATCATCGGCGGGACCGGGATCTACAATCCCGATACCTTCGAGACGATCGAGGAGGTCTTCCTGGACACTCCGTACGGAAAGCCTTCCGACCCCATACTCATCGGAAGGATCAACGGCGTGGAGGTCGCTTTCCTCTACCGCCACGGCAAGCAGCACCAGCACCCCCCTACAGGCGTCCCGTACAGGGCCAACATGAAGGCTCTGAAGGACCTCGGATGCAAGTACGTGATCTCCGCCTGCGCCGTGGGATCCCTGCAGGAGCAGTTCGCCCCCGGCGACCTTGTGATAGCGGATCAGTTCATCGACTTCACCAAGAAGAGGGACTACACCTACTTCGACGACAGGGCGGTCCACATCTCGATACCGGACCCATTCTGTCCTTATCTGAACGGCGTCTTCGCCGACACCGCCAAGGAGATGGGCATCAGCTACCACCTCGGAGGAACATATCTGTGCATCGAGGGCCCCAGGTTCTCCACCAGGGCGGAGAGCGCCATGTTCAGGAACTTCGCGGACATCATCGGTATGACCGTGGTCCCCGAGTGTCAGCTCGCCAGGGAACTCGGAATGTGCTACTGCAGTCTCGCCACCATCACCGACTACGACGTGTGGAAGGACGAGGCCGTGGACATCGAGATGGTCAACAAGACGATGTCCGAATGCCTCGACAAAGTCCTCAGGCTCCTGGAGCTCGGTCTTCCGAAGATCAAGGGAGACGGCTGCGCGGAGTGCATCGAGGCCGCCAAGGGCGCCGGAGCGCTCTGATAAACCCATGCGGGCACCGTCCCGCTCTTTCCCTTTATTATAATATGTATAATCTCGCCGCACACGGTGTTTCATCAGTTAGTTTCAAATACAAGTGCAAACACTGTTGAGTGTATGGCAAAGAAGACTGAGGGTCAGAAACTGGCCGAGGACATCCTCGTCCAGCCGAAGAGCCTTCCCGAGAAGGATCCCAAGATCCTTGAGAAGGCCTCGGAGTTCTGTGAGGG
Source organism: uncultured Methanomassiliicoccales archaeon (assembly GCA_934702355.1). GTDB lineage: Archaea > Thermoplasmatota > Thermoplasmata > Methanomassiliicoccales > Methanomethylophilaceae > Methanoprimaticola. Next base: position 30,599 of record CAKUXX010000001.1, on the reverse strand, counting down.
CTACAAGGCGTTCGTCTCCAACAAGACCGAGCGCGAGGTTGTGGGATACGTCCTGCCGATCCTGAAGGAGCATGGTTACACCGAGTACGTCCGCGGGACGGCCTACAAGCCCGGAGACAAGTTCTACAAGGTCAACCGCGGGAAGACCATCATCATGTGCACCAAGGGAAAGAAGCCCGTCGCAGAGGGTGTCAGGGTCGCAGTGGCCCACATCGACAGCCCCAGGCTGGACTTCAAGCCCCATCCCCTCTTCCAGGATGCGGACATGGCGTACTTCAAGACGCACTACTACGGAGGCATTAAGAAGTATCAGTGGACCACGATCCCGCTGTCCATCAGGGGTACCGTGTACACCCGCGACGGCAACGCCGTCGACATAAGGATCGGAGAGGAGGACGACGAGCCCTCATTCCTGATCACCGATCTGCTGCCCCATCTGGCCCAGAACCAGATGAAGAAGCCCGCAGGGGAGATTGTGGAGGGAGAGCAGCTCAACATCCTGCTCGGATCCTGGCCGCACGAGGACGATAAGGTCAAGGACCGCGTCAAGCTCGCCATCATGAACATCCTGTTCGAGAAGTACGGCATCAGGGAGTGCGACTTCGAGACCGCCGAGCTTTGCGCAGTACCTGCGTTCAAGCCCAGGGACCTCGGATTCGACAGGTCGATGGTCGCCGGATACGGTCAGGACGACAGCTCCTGCGCCTACGCCGAGTTCATGGCCGAACTGGACACCAAGAAGCCCGAGTACACCACGGTGACGATCTTCGCCGACAAGGAGGAGACCGGTTCCGACGGTGTCACAGGTATGAGGTCGTTCTTCTTTAGGGACTTCATCGAGGACCTGGCCCAGGACGAGGGATGCGAGGTTAGGCATGTGCTCAGGAACTCCATCTGCCTCTCGTGCGATGTCGGAGCCGGATTCGACCCCGCCTTCCCCGAGGTGCAGGAGAGGAACAACTGCAACTTCCTGAACCACGGACCCTGCATCGCCAAATACGACGGCTCCAGGGGCAAGTACGGCACCAACGACGCATCCGCCGAGATGATGAACTATCTGATAGGCATCCTCAGGGACGAGGACGTCTCCTGGCAGATCGGAGAGCTCGGAAGGATCGACCTCGGAGGCGGCGGAACGATCGCATCGGAGATATCCGTGCACAACATCGACACCGTGGACATCGGAGTGCCCGTGCTCTCCATGCATGCGCCTGTCGAGGTCATCGCCAAGGCGGACATCTACATGCTGTACAAGGCCATCATGGCCGTGTACAACTCCAAGAAACCCAAGGACTTCTGAGTCCTGAACCCCCGCCGGAACCTCCCGGCGGGGACGATCGGTGATAATCATGAGCGACAAGGACACGACCGTGGAGGAACTCAAGCAGATGGTGAAGAGGTTCTGCGACGAGCGCGACTGGGAGCAGTACCACAACCCGAAGGACCTGGCCATAGGCATCGCCACGGAGTCGTCCGAGCTTCTGGACATCTTCAGGTTCAAGGATCCGGACGATGTGATGGGCGATCCCGTCAGAGCGGAGCATGTCAGGCAGGAGCTTTCAGATATCCTCTATTTCGTGCTGAGGTTCGCTCAGATGAACGGCATCGACCTTTCCGACGAGCTTCCCAAGAAGATCGCCCTGAATGCGGAGAAGTACCCTGTGGGTTCCGCCAAGGGCAGCAATCTGAAGTACGACGAGTTCTGACCGTCTCAGTCCTTCAGACACGTTATCGGGACCACATGGGCCTCACCAGGATGTTTGAATCCACACCCTATCTGGCAGGGTAGACTTTGCGACGTTAATTCAGAGCTTCCTTCCGCATACCCCGCAGTACGTGTCGCCTTCAGACAGGGGCGAACCGCATTCAGGGCAGTATCCATTCCCGGTGCCGTTGCGGACCTTGGGTTCGTTGACGAACGGGTTCTCCTCGGGTACGGTCTGCTCCGGGGCATTGCTGTCCGAGTTGCCATAATTGGCCAGAAGGGCACCGCTGACGAACATTCCCATGACGACTGCCAGTATCGAGATCGCGATCGGACCCCAAAGGACGATGGCAAACACCATGAAGAAGAAAAGGGCGAATCCGAATACCAACAATCCTATTCCGAATGCGTGTATGGTGCGTTTGTTCATGCTTCCATCCCCGGATGGCGGTTCATGGCGATATCCGTTTTAAGCGTATCTGGAGGTGTCATGATCCGTCTGCCCACACCGTTATGTCGGGGGTGTTCCGCACTAAGGTGGATAGGTTCCTCGTCGCCGGGTTGTCAGTTGCATCGACTGCGATAGAAACGAAGATCCACAGTATACGATCGATACGGGATCTAGGATAGACATAGTGTCATTCCGCACGATTGGTTTATATACGTACCATTTCTGATTAGTGAATAGAAAGCAATGGGAAGGGGATATGAGATGGCAAGGAATCCTTTTTACGAGTCCATGGTTCTGGATACACCGGAAGCTGTTGCCAACATGGAGAAGGCCTTTGAGAAATTCGAGAAAGAGGGCGGATACAAGGTGAAGAATCAGGTGGTAATATCCACGGATTTCGATCGTTTCGACTGCATTGTCAGGAAGGAACAACAGTGAACTACAAACTTTATTCACTCGGTGAACTTATCAGCAATAAGGGCGAAGCCGAGGCGAGTTCAGTCATCTCGAATTTTATCTGCTCCAAGGATCCGGATCGTGAGAACTACCTTCACAAGGATGCTATAATGATGGAGAAGAAAGCACTCTCTCGGACATATCTTGCAATGTTTGACGATGATTGTGTCGCGGGGTACTTCTCCGTCGGTATGAGGTGCATGGGTGTACCGAATGCCATCCCCATTTCCACGAATCTGCGGAAGAAACTGAATGTCGACAGTCGGACCCAGGTCGCCCAGATGTATCTGCTGGGGCAGCTGGCGAGGTCGGACCAATCCGAACCGGGCATCGGCGCCAGACTGCTGGATGATGCATTGGATGTTATCCATAGGGCATTCGTCGCTGTAGGGTGCCGTGCGGTCAGGGTGGATTGCACAGACGATCTTGTCGACTATTATAGGAAGCATGGCTTTACTTTTATCAACAAAAGGGACGGTGACGATCTGAACCAACTCGTCACCATACTTGAATGAGATCTACTGGGGCTGTTGATACACATCCCTCTGCGGATCATCAGTGCCCGTCTCATATGCCCATTCCGATTTCCTATCACATCGTCCACGGACGGTTCCGATGCAAGTCTTCAAGAACAGGAACGGCTTCCCTTGACCTCCGCAGCGCAGAATCGTCTGCGGATATTGAAATATACGATCATCGGAGGGGAGCGAGATGTGGGATATCGAGGATATGCCGTACGACTTCACGGACACGGCAGACGAATCCGCAGGCGGAGAGGACGAGGGCATCGAGTCCGTTCTGGAAGGGATCCGTCATCTGTACCGCAAGGCAGGGTACCCCACGAAGGCATTGGGCATCCTCTGCATATTCGACGGGATGACGGAGGACGAGATGCATTCGTTCATGAGGTGCACCGGTGCCAAGACCCTAATCACTGACGGCCGTCAGCAGGGGACGGATACGATAGTCATCGATACTCCGACGATCGTCTTCGGAACCACGGCATACAGCGGTCTGGACACTCCCACGCTGACCAAGCGCAGGGTGAACGACATCATGGCGGAATACCTGCTGAGGCTGTGCTACGACCACGTCTCTAAGGCACACGATGGGACGGATCACGAGTCCATGCACCTTCCGTTCATAGTCTGCACCCTGGGCGGGAGGCATATGGTGCCCAACATGGTCGAAAGGATGCCGTTCAGGGATGACAAGGACATCGTGGAGGTCGGCAAACTGCTCAAAGCGATGGACGTCATAGAGCGCAAGGTGGACGACGACCGTGTCAGGAAGACCTATCTGGACCTCAAGGGCAAGCCCTACAGGACCCTGGAGCTGGAGAGGAAGACCCGCTTCCACACGGTGTTCGGACGCATCGAGTTTGATCCGAAGGTCACGGAGGAGGACGAGAGGGGGATGTGGCTGTGCTTCCAGGAGCTCCGCAACGAGGGGATCCTGCCGGAGATACCAGGATCGAAGGGGCTGTGCTTCAAGGTCAGGCGCATGAGCGACTACGGCGGTCAGTACGTGTCGTCCCCGAAGTTCCTGATAATCTGTGACTACGGGACGTTCGTACACGAGTATGCGCATGCCCTCGATCATGCCATGGGCCTGCTGAGCTCCCGGACCGGGTTTGCGAACATCCTGAAACACTATCGCCAACTGTTCGACAGGGACGGGAAGGACAGGAGGAACCACTCGGATGACAACTACTACAAGAGCAGAGCGGAATGCTTCGCCAGATGCTTCGAGATGTACGTCATGATGCGCCACGGCCCCTGCATCCTGCTCAGGGAGTACTATCCGAAATGGGCGTATCCCGACGATCCCACCCTCAAGGATGAGATATGCGAATACTTCGACCGGCTCTGCGGGAAGAACTGAGAAACGATGATGCGCAAGGATTATGCCTGCGTCGACGTTCCCCGGAGCATGGACGATCAGATCCCTCAGATCATCGAAGAGGCAAGGATTCTGCGCGAAGGGCCGGATGCCGATCCGGTAAAGGCCGCTTCGCTTCTCAAGAAGGCCGCAGACATGGGCGATCCCGGAGCGGCCTCGTCGTTGGGATACATGTACACAGTCGGCGAAGGCGTCGACAAGGATGCCGCCAAGGCGGAGAAGTATCTCAGGATGGCGGCGGATGCGGGGGATGCCGCGGCCATGTGCAACCTCGGTGTCCTTCTCTCGGATCCCGAATGGTTCGACAAGGCTGCCGATCTCGGAAGCATGAGAGGGATGAAGAATCTGGCCTCCGCCTACGCCACCGGGATGGGTGTCCCGATGGACAAGCAGGCCGCTGCCGATCTCTATGAGAGGGCGGCCTCCCTGGGGGATATTGATTCCATGGTCGTTCTCGCCACGATGAAGCGCAACGGCGACGGCATCCCGATGGATATCGGGGGTGCTGTGGAACTGTACCGCCGTGCCGCCGATGCCGGAGATCCCGATGCGCAGTACGATCTCGCCATCATCCTGGATTCCGGGGACGGGGTTCCTCAGGACAGGGAGGAGGCAGAGAGGCTGTTTAGGTGCTCCGCCGAACAGGGGGATGTTGACGCATGCCTGTGCTACGGCGGGATCTGCTACGAGAAGGGGGATTTCGCAGAGGCCGAGAAGTGGTTCATGGATGCCGCTCTGAAAGGGGATGTAAAGGCATCGTACAATCTCGGACTGATCTACATGGACGGCAACCTCGGCGAGCCCGATACCGACAAAGCCGAGGAATGGTTCGAGTCCGCAGCATCGGAGGGTTTCGCATTCGCACAGACGATGATGGGGACCATCTGCATGGGAAGGAACGAACATGCCGCCGCAGGGGATTGGTTCAGAAAGTCTGCGGAGCAGGGCGAGCCCAGCGCGATGTACAATCTGGCGGCATTGGGGCTCTCGGGCAACATCGAGATGACCGACGAGGAGGCCATGGGGCTTCTGACCAGGTCGGCATCCGCAGGCGTCCAAGAGGCCATCCAGCTGATCTCGATGATCACCAAGCAATGATCTCTTCCAGAGATCTTATTCTCACGGACTCGCAGGGGATGTCCGCATCCCCTCTGCGGTCCACAATCGCACAGTCCAGTCCTGCGTTCCTTGCGGCAAGCGCATCGTTGGGGCTGTCGCCCACGTAGATGGTATCTTCAGATGGGATATTGAAATGCCCCATGCCGAGGAAGATGGGCTGCGGGGACGGTTTGTGCTCCGGGGTCTCGTCGAATCCGACTATCGTCTCGGGTATGTCGTCCATCCCGTTGGCCTTCAGGAGGTTCTCGATCTTGAACCTCTTCTTTCCCGAGACTATTCCGATATGCTTCCCCTTGTTCTGAAGCGTCCTGAGGACGTGCACCGTCTCGGGGAACGGTTCCGCTCCGAGGTATGCATCCGAGTTCACGATGCGCATGAACTCATTCTGATACCTCTCGAAGAGGGAGCGGTCCGGGCAGTACCTGTCGTATACCTGGTCCATGGACAGGCCCAGGCACTCGTCGAACCTCTTATCATCATATTCGACCCCGATCATCGGAAGGGCGGCGCTGAGTATCGCCTCTATGCCCTTCCTGGTGTCGAAGAGGGTGTTGTCGAAGTCGAACAGGTACAGGCTGTACTCCTTCATTTGGATCCTACGTAGATATTGACGGCGCCGAAGGACTTCACGTGGAAGGTGGCATCCTTGAACCCGGCCTTGCGGAAGATCTTCACCATGTCCTCTCCGTAGGGGAATCCCTCGATGGAGGATGTGAGCCAATCGTAAGCGGGCTGCTTTCCGTCGATCGCCTTTCCCTTGTCGTACTTCCTGCCCTTCTTCTTGATGCTCTTCATGTAGATGTCGTAGAAGAAGCGGATGAACCTGTTGTCCGGTTTGGACAGTTCGGCCACGACGACCTTTCCGCCCGGAGCCAACACCCTGTACATCTCGGACACGGCCTTCTGGATGTCCGTGACGTTCCTGAGCATGTACCCGGATGTGACGAGGTCGAAGCTGTTGTCGGGGATATCGAGGTTGAGGGCATCTCCTTCTTTCCATTCGATCTTCACCGGAAGTCCGAGCTCGGATTCCTTCTTGGCGGCGAGCTCGAGCATCCTGGGGGTGATGTCCACTCCCACGACTGTGGATCCCGGGCCGGCGGTGCGGGCCACGTGGAATGCGATCTCCCCTGTACCCGTGCCGACGTCGAGGCATCTCTTTCCCTTGATGTCGCCGGCCTTGCGCATCATGTACTTGTGCCATCCCTGGACCATGTGCATGCTCATGATCTCGTTCATCTCGTCGTAGTACTCCGCGATCTCGGTGAAGACGTCCTTGACGTACGCCTCCTTGCCCTCGAACTGGACGCCTTTCTTCAATTCTTCCTCGGTCATTTCAGATCACCGTTGCTATAAATTCGGATAAGATGTAGCCGGCAACCAGCAGAGCGCCGAAATGCCAGTTCAGTTTGAATGCCATTGGCACGAGCATGAAGCTCGCATGGGGGTCGGTAGGGGCCGACCTGGAGTTGGATATGAGTGCGCGCAGGTCCCAGAGCGAGAGGAACGCGAGTGCGCATCCCAGAGGGGCGGCGCCTGCGGCGATGAGGATCAGCAGCACGAGGAACGCCACGGAGCATATGATCCTGTAGAACGTCAGGGCGTTCCCGTACGTCATGTGGCCGCACAGGGTGCCTACGTCCGCTTTCTTGTCCTCGTGGTAATCGCGAGTCTCGTTACCTGTGAGCACCGATGTTATCAGGAACGCGTTGGGCAGGCTCAGGAGGAGGACCTCCCAGGAGAATATCTCCCCTGTCAGGACGTAGTATGTTCCGAGGGGCATCAGGAGCCCCATCATCAGGAACACCGACGGCTGTCCCAATCCGTAGTACTTGTACGCGGGTCCGACAGTGTACATCCCGGCGCCGACAAGGCCGAGCAGTCCGTAGATCATTATGCCCCAGCCTACATGCCAGATGAATGCGAGACCTATCACGCATGTCAGTCCGAGACACGCCATCCCGGCCATCAGGACCTGTTTGGGTCTGAGGACGCCGGTGACTAATTCGGGGGACCTGGTCTCGTTCTCGACCGTGTCCGTGCCCTTCTCATAATCCCCGTAGGTGTTCAGGAGGTTGCATGCCGACTGGAGGAGTATCCCTCCGGCCATGACGAGCAGGAACATGACCCATCCGATGAGGTCGAAAGGTTCGGCGCAGTATGCGACCGCACCTCCTATGAGGACGGGTACGACGGCACCGTGGAGCGTCCATGGTCTGAACGCGTTGCGCCATCCTGCCTTCACCGGCTTCACACCTGACATGCGGACCCCATGCAGGTATTCATAATAAAAGGTACCACAAAAAATTTTTAATGTTTATCGATAAAAATGAGACACGTCGTCCGGTCACGACCTCGGTTATCCGATTCATATGACTTTCTGAGTAATCCTATATACGGTTGAAGGTATTTACACCTGAGAGTGTGTAGATGTCCCGTAGGTTTGATTTGAACATCGAGAAGATCCTGGACAACTGGGAAGTATATCATGCGGTCAGAGAGATCATAGCCAATGCATTGGATGAAAAGACTCTGACTCGCACTCAGGACATCAGCATTTTCAAAGACTCATCCGGGAAATGGCACATAAGGGATTACGGAAGAGGGCTGAAATATTCTCATCTCACACAAAACGAGAATGATGAGAAGAAGAGATCGAAGGATGTTATCGGAAAATTCGGAGTAGGGCTGAAGGATGCTCTTGCCGTTCTCTACAAGAACAAGTGCTATGTGCAGATCCTGTCAAGATATGGCGACATCTCATTGGCAATGTGTCAAAAAGAGGGTTTTTCGGACACTATAACACTTCATGCGGTCATCGACAATCCTTCCGATCCATCCCGTATCGGAACCGAGTTCATCCTGGGTGTTTCCGACAAGGATATGGAAGACGCCAAGGCATTGTTCCTCGTGTTCTCTAACAGGATGCCGTTGGATACGACATCTCAGGGTGAGATCTACAGAAGATCCAAGCCTGACATGGCCTATGTGTACGTTCACGGTGTCAAAGTGGCCGAAGAACCGACGTACATGTTCGATTACAACATCACAAAGACCAACACGACTTTGGAGAAGAGTCTGAACCGCGAACGCAGTGCCGTTTCCCGTTCAGCTTACTCTAACATAGTCATGAAGATGCTGCTCAATGCAAAATCCGATACGGTCGCCGGAATGTTGGTAGATGAGCTCAAGAAAGTGCCTCTGGGCGAATCACATGATGAGATCACAAGGGTGGACATCCAGGTCCATGCCATCAAGATATACAATCAGAATAGGGAGGTCGTCTTCATCCCGGCATCGAAATCATTCATGATGACAAACGATGACAAGGAGAAGATTGCCGAATCCCATCGCGAGGTGGTGATAGTGCCGGATTCCGCATTTGAGAAGGTTCAGCACAGTGCGGATTACACCGGAGGGGAGATTGGTACGTTCGAAACCGTTCTCAGAGATTATTCCATGAATTTCGTGTACAACTTTGTGGACATAAAGTCACTCAGCACCAAAGAAAGGTCGGTGTTCGACCTGTATCCCTTCGTATTCGATCTTTATGGCAACAGCAAGTATCGCAACAGAATAAGGATATCCGAGAACATAAACGAGCTGATATCCGGAGATACCTTGGGTGCATATGATCCCAAACTGGATTGCATAATAATCAAACGCTCTGTACTTTCTAGCAGGGCAAAGTATCTTGAAGTGCTGTTCCACGAATTGGTCCATGCGACCACAAGTTATCCCGACAACGATCGTCGTTTCGAGAACGAACTCGGGAAGATCATCGGGATCCTGTCCGACAAGATGTTGCTTGAGAGATCGAATGCGAGGAAAGACGATGAATCCAGGACGACACAGAATCCTGTCGCACCGGCAATCAATAAGACTGTGACACCCGAACCGTCAAGGAAGAATTCGATCGACCTTTCCGAGAACACCCGTGTCAATAGGGTCGATGATGAGGTTCCCGTTCAAAAGAAGAGGCATGGCCTCTTCGGAAGGCTACGTTAATCCTGATTCGATCGTCTGAGTGTTTTCGTATTCGTGGTTCGGATAAGGCTGCAATTACGATGCAAATTTGATTGAATCATAATTCAATATTTTCATTGAATCATAATTCAATATCTATAAATAACCACGAATGCTCCTTCATTCATGTTCGTAGGCAGGGATTTCGAGCTCAGGACACTCAACGATCTGTACGCCGAGGACAGGTTCCAATTCATACCGATCACCGGAAGGCGCCGTGTCGGAAAGACCAGGCTGATCGAGGAGTTCGTGAAGGACAAGAAAGCCGTGATGTTCAAAGCGGTCCCGGGAAACGAGAGTATCAACCTCTCGCTGTTCAACGAACTCGTCTCCGGAGAGTCGGAACCTCTGCGTCTCGACCGCATCCTATGGAGGGCGGAGGAGCTGTCCGGAGGAAAGAGGCTCGTGGTGGTCATAGACGAATATCCTAATCTCGTCGAGGATGCCAAGCACAACAGCGGACTGATCAACAACTTCATCGAGGCAGTGAAGGATACTTCGAAACTTTTCCTGATCCTCTGCGGCTCGTCCATGAGCATAATGGAATCCGAGGTCCTGGGGAAGAAGAGTCCGCTCTACGGAAGGCGCACGGGGCAGATCAAACTCCGCCCGTTCGACTTCGAGACGTCCCTGAAGATGCTGGATGGATTCCCCCTCACGGACGCCGTCGCCATCTACGGCCTGGTCGGAGGTATCCCGTATTATCTGGAGCAGTTCGATCCGAAGAAGACGCTCGAGAAGAACATCAGGGACCATTACCTCAACCCAACCAGCGTCATAGCGGGCGAGCCCGAACTCATGTTCCTCACAGAGTTCAGGAAGCCTGCCACCTACTATTCCGTGATACATGCGATATCCCGCGGCCGCATGACGCCCTCGGAGATCGGCAGGATGATCGACATGAAGACGGACATGGTCGCTCACATACTCGGGAAGCTCTCCATGCTCGGATTCGTTGAGAAGGACGAGCCGTTCGGCAGAGGGAGGACGAAGGATATCCATTACGTGATAAAGGACAGACTGCTCGCATCCTATTTCAGACTCGTCTACCCGGCGAACGGGGAGATGTCGGAGTCGGAGATGGATTCCGCCTGGAAGCATGTCGATGCGGGATTGAATCAGTATCTGGGCCACGTGTTCGAGGACATCTGCCGCGAATACGTCCTGAAGCACGGATACCGCGAGGCTGGAAGATGGTGGTCCGGTCCCGAGGAGATAGATCTGATCGCCACGAACGACGGCACAATGCTCTTAGCGGAATGCAAGTACCGCAACGAGCTGACGGATGCCGACATCATCGACGGTCTTCTCGACAAATCGAAGTTGGTGAAGGACAGGGGCCTCGAGAAGAGGTATGCGCTGTTCTCCAAAGCGGGGTTCACCAAGGTTGCGGAGCTCCGTGCCGGGAATGACGGGGTGGAGCTCATCCGCCTCGAGGACATGTTCCGTTGAAATTATCTTGACGGATAATTGTGAAAGGCCGGGGGACAGGCCCCCGGCAGATGGTTTCAGAAGAGGTCGAAGACTCTCTCGGAGTATCCGAGCATGTCGTCCAGCGGAAGTCCCGCGATGAGGACGGCCTGGTCGTACATGATCTCGGCCATGGACTTCGCTTTGTCCTTGTCCTGCTCGTATGTCTCCTTGAACTTCGCATAGGCAGGGCTGTCGATGTTCACTTCGAGCACGCGCTTCGCCTTCACCTTGCCGGACTCGTTGCCAGGGATCGATGCGAAGTACTTCTCCATCTCGAGGGACACGTCGCCGCCGGTGCTGAGGCACACGAAGTGGGTCTTGAGGTTCCTGGATGCCTTGACATCGGATACACGGTCGCCCAGAGATTCCTTGATGAATCCGAGGACGTCCTTCTCCGCTTCCTGGCGCTCTTCGCTCTGCTTCTTCTCCTCATCGGTCTCAAGATCGAGGTCGTTGCCCGCGACGTCGCAGAACTCCACGCCGTCGTATTCCCTCAGGGTCCTGATGGCGAACTCGTCAACTTCCTCTCCGAAGCAAAGGATGTCGAATCCCTTGGCCCTGACCTGCTCGGTCTGGGGGATCTGCTTGGCCCTTGCGATGCTCTCCGCTGCAGCATAATAGATCTTCTTCTGGCCCTCGGGCATTGCATCCTTGTACTCTTTGAGGGTGATCTTCTTGCCTTCGGCGAAGGATTCGAACAGGATCAGGTCCTTCAGCATATCGGCTTTCGCGCCGAAGTCCTCGACGATGCCGTATTTGAGCTGGGGTCCGAAGCTGTCGAAGAACTTCAGGTAGGTGTCCCTGTCCTCTTCGAGGAGCCTGGTGAGCTCCGCCTTGACCTTCTTCTCGATGTTGCTCCTGATGATGGCGAGCTGACGGTCATGCTGCAGCAGCTCCCTGGAGATGTTGAGCGAGAGGTCGGGGGAGTCCACGATTCCCTTCACGAACCTGAAGCAGTCGGGCAGGACATCCTTGCATTTGTCCATGATGAGCACTCCGGAGGAGTAGAGCTCCAGTCCGGGTTCGAACTCCCTGCTGTAGAAGTTGTACGGCGCCACCTTGGGGATGAACAGCATCGCGCGGTAGTTGACGGCGCCTTCGGCGTTGACGCGGATGACGGACACGGGGTCCTCCCAGTCGTAGAACTTCTCCTTGTAGAACTTCTTGCAGTCCTCATCGGTGACCTCGGACTTGTCGCGCTGCCAGATGGGCACCATGGAGTTGACCACCTGGTCTTCTATCGATGTGACCCACTCCTTCTTGGGCTCTCCCTTCTCGTCCTTCTCTCCGGTCTCGACGTAGTCCTGCTTCTCCACATCCATGTGGATCGGCCAGCGGACGTAGTCGGAGTACTTCTTGACGAGGTTCTTCAGGGTGTAGGTGTCGAGGTACTCGGAGTACTGCTCGTTCTCGTCGTCCTTGCGGATGTGCATGATGACGTCGGTTCCCCAGGAGTCCTTCTCGCATTCCTTGATGGTGTATCCGTCGGAGCCCTCGCTGGTCCATTCCCATGCCTGGTCCTGGCCGTAAGCCTTGGACCTGACGGTCACTTTGTCTGCCACGAGGAATGCGGAATAGAATCCGACACCGAATTGTCCGATGATGTCGACATCGGCGTTCTCCTCCAGATCCTTCTTGAAGTCCAGGGATCCGCTGTGGGCGATGACACCGAGGTTGTTGTCCATGTCCTCCTTGGTCATTCCGATACCGTTGTCGCTGACGGTGACGGTGCGCGTCGCCTTGTCGGCGGATACGTCGATCCTGAAATCGTTGCGGGAAACGGTCACGGACGGGTCACTGAGCGATTTGTACAGGAGTTTGTCAATGGCATCCGACGCATTGGAGATGATCTCCCTCAGGAAGATCTCCCTGTGCGTGTAGATGGAGTTGATCATGAGGTTGAGAAGCTGTTTGGATTCTGTCTTGAATTGTTTCTTTGACATCCTTTTCACCTTCGCATTCGGTCGCCTTCCGTGGGGGAAGGTTCAATATCCATTCTAGTGTTAGAACTTCTATAAATAATATACTGTTAATCCGAACGAGTCTGCTCTCAGTATGGGTTATAAGCGATGGTACTCCGGCGGAGGATGTCAGGGGTTGCGGATCGTTTCGATGACCGCCTTCGGCATCTTGCCCCAGAAGGCCAGTCCCACCAGGATGACCTTTCCGTGCATGTTGAGATAGTACTTCTTCTCGTGGATCTGGTCGATGGCACCGGATGCGGCGGAATCGAGCTCGGATTCAGAGTCCACCTTCTTCAACTCCATGATGATCGGGACCGTTCCCTCCTTCTTCGGAGTGAGGATTATGTCCACCCTGCCGTTGCCCGATTCCGAATCGCTCCTGACGTCGTAGGAAGGTATGATCTCGTACAGAATGGTCATCAGAACGGCTTCGTAGTGGAGTTCTGTGGTGAGATTGTAATAGCTGCCGACTGAGAGGATATCCTGCAGTTCGGAGGAGATCTTATCCGCATCGCCGTCGAGAATCGCACGGTTGAACTTGGCGAACGACTCGGTATCAACAGGGCAGATGTCCTCGGACATATTCCCCACGACTCCCATGATCTCCTTGTTGGGGATCGATACCGAGTACTTTCCGTCTTCCGCAGGGACTGCCTTGAGGTATCCGGCCAGGACCATGAGATTGTACAGGCCATTTTTTGTGGAATCTATTTTGGAATAGGTCATCGATGTGTCCAATTTCATAGTCAGATTGCCACCGTCCACGAGGGTCAGTATCTTCGTGAAATTATCGATGTTCGTCCTTTCCAACAGCCATTTGATGGGAACATCACTGCCTGAGTTGACCCAATAGAGTTTAGGTACGAACCCTTCCGAGACGTAGTTCATGATGCTGAACGGGTTGTATACTTCGGCATTACCGAACCTGTATCCGTCATACCATTCCTTGGCCTCGTCGAACTTCTCGGGATGGTCATAATAGGCCAGTAGCTCCTTGACTTCGGATTCGGTGAATCCGAACCTCTCGTCGCTCCATTCGGAGAACAGGTTGTTGACCTTCAGGTTGTTCAGTCCGGAGAATATGCTCTCCTTGGTGATCTGCATTATCCCGGTGACATAGGCCATCTGGACATTCTCGTTGTTCTTGAGGATCGGAGACAGGAACGAACCAAGGAAATCCATTATCTCACGATGCGATTCCTCGCCGAAAGCATCCGATACCGCACGGTCGTATTCATCGATCAGGATTATCACATTCTTCCCATGGTATCTGTGAAGGTATTCACACAATTCCGGTATGCAGTTTATCATCTTCATCTCAGGTACTTCTTCTCTCAGAACCCTGTTGAAGAATTCCCTTTCAAAATCCATCAGTACATCCGATCTCAAAAGGTAATAATGCTCCATGAACACTTTTTTCAACACATACTTCAACTGTTCAACAAAAAACTCTTTGTTGTTACTCTTAGTGTCCTTGAGATTGATAAATACAACAGGAAACGCGTTCTTGAACTTCTCATATTCCGGATATTTGGAGATCTCGAGTTCGTCGAACCATGTGTTGCCCTTGTACTTGATGTTGAAGAACGCATCGAGCATGGAGAGATTGGTGGTCTTCCCGAATCTCCGCGGGCGCGTGAACAGGTAAACACCGTTGTCATTCGTGTCGAGGATATCCTTTATCAGAAGGGTCTTGTCGACATAGTATTTGTTCCCCTTCCTGAGATTTGGGAACGAAAGTCCGCAGGTGTCTATCTGCTTCATAATGTCATATTGGACTCCGTCATTGATAAAGAATGTGTGTGATATACAACAAGAGCAGACAACTTCAGTGACCGATCCGGATTCCATTCCGCAGAATGAGAGTCCCATCAGGATGGTGCTATCGACTGTGTCATCATGATGTATTCTGCTACGGATCCTCTCCATCGCTTTGACGGCTGCGGATTCCAGTCCATCCGGATCGCTGACCTCTGTCACACCCATGGCGATCGGAACTGTCCCCTCCTTTGGGGTCATCATGATGTCCAGTTCCCCGCTTCCGGATTCACGTTCCGCTTTGACGTCATACGAAGGCATCATCCCGCACAGCACGGCCATCAAGAACACCTCATAGGTGGTATCCGGAGGAAGGTCGTGTTTTTCATTCATACCGAATATCTTCTGCAACTGCAAGGACATACGGTCTGCATCACCGATATAGGCATTCGTGTTGAACTCACGGATATCATCGGCGAGATTGTGACATATTCTATTCGATATCCTCCCGACGATGCTCATGACATCCCTGTTCGGAATCGATAGCGAATAGCATTCATCCTCCGTCGGGGTCGCGCTCAGGCATCCCGTGAAGATCATGAGACGGTAGAGATCCCCGTCTTTGCGGATCTCCGTGACACGGCTGTACAGAGAATACAATCTTGTAACGTATGAGTCTCCGCCGAACATGGCCAGGATCTCTGTGAAATTGTACAGATCGGTTCTTCTCAAAAGCCATTCCATAGGAAGGTCGCTTCCTGAGTCGGCCCAATAGGATCTGGGAACGAATCCGTCTGAAACATACCTCATCAACGCGAAGGGATTGAATAGCTCGGCATCCCCGAATCTGTAGCCACCGTACCACTCCTTGGCCTCGTCGAACTTCTCCGGGTGACCGTGGTAAGATAGTAACGCCCTCACTTCCGATTCGGTGAACCCGAACCTCTCGGCATACCTATCCGAGAACACAGTGTCGGCAAGTACATTGTTCAGGCCAGGGAACAGACTGTCATCGGCGATCGGCATCAGTCCGGTGACAAAGGCCATCTGGATGTTTTCGTTGTTTTTAAGGATCGGGGACAGGAAGGAATTGATGAGTTCTGTCAAATCACTGCGGTATTCCAAACCCGATTCATCGGATAAAGCGTGATCGTAATCATCGATCAGGATCACAACACCCTTACCATGATGTTCCTCCAACATTCTGCACAATTGCGGGATGCTGTTCTGCAGGAGAACACGTTCGATCTTGCATTCGGTGATTTCCGCAAACATTGGTTTCTCGTAATCCCTAAGACAGTCCGATTCCAGAAGGTAATCATGCTTCCTGTAGACATCGGCAATGATCATACCGAGGGAGTCATAGAACGAATCCACGTCGGTGCATTCCATACGGCCGAGATCGAGACGGATCACAGGGAATGCATTCTTGAATTTCACATATTCTGGATACTTGGATATCTCCAATCCGTCGAACCATCTGTTGCCCTTATACTCGATGTTGAAGAACGCATCCATCATCGACAGGTTCGTGGTCTTCCCGAATCCCCTCGGACGGACGAATAGATAGATCCCGTGTTTGTTCCTGTCCAGAAGATCCCTGATCAGAAGGGTCTTGTCAACGTAGTAATCGTCGCTGTCGATGAGATCGCCGAAATGCTGTCCACAGGTATCTTTCCCCTTCATGACTCTCAATCCAGCTCATTTACATATAAAGGATGTGTGTATTTCCGAGCACTCACATCCAGATTACGGAAATTGGATATAGAAATGCCTGGAACGACATCTTCCCGCCGTCTCCCCTTTTTAATAGCATGATGCCATCAGACCTCCGCAGTTAAGGAGTATGAACATGGTCGCAGAAGTTCCCAGAAGGACCCTTGTCACGCTGATGAACGCGCTCTCGTCGGGAGTGGTCCCCCGCCGCGGTCTCGAGTACATCGCGGTCGGCAGGAAGAAGGAGACCGAGACGTTCGTCAACGATCTGGAGGACACCGCCGCGGGCGGAGGGGCCTTCAGATTCCTGTCCGGCAGGTTCGGGAACGGGAAGAGCTTCATGACCCAGATGATCCGCAACTACGCGATGGACAAGGGGTTCGTCGTGATGGATGCCGATCTTTCCATCAACAGGAGGCTCACCGGGTCCAAGAGGGAGGGTCTGAACACCTACAGGGAGCTCGTGAAGAACATGGCCGTCCGCACAAGGCCGGACGGAGGCTCCATGGAGCCGATACTCCAGAACTGGATCCAGGACATCGCCGATTCGATATCCGAAGAGGAGGGGACCGATTCGGACGATGTGCCTTCCGATGCCATAGCGAAGAGGATGAGGTCTGCGACCTCGTCCATGTCGTGTCTCCAGAACTATCAGGATTTCATCAAGGCGCTGACGGAGTACTGCAGAGGGTTCCGCGCAGGCGACGAGGATATCTATGCGCTCAAATGGCTCAAGGGCGAGTGCGAGCTCAAGACCGAGTCGAGGAAGAACATCGGGATCAACAACCTGATCGACGATTCCAACTGGTACGATTTCATCAAGCTCTGGGCGGAGCTCTCCGTCAGGCTGGGGTACAAGGGGCTGGTCGTGTTCCTCGATGAGGCCGTGGTGCTGTACAAGCTTCAGAACAAGGCATCCCGCTCCAACAACTACGAGCGCCTCCTGACGATGTTCAACGACATCATGCAGGGAAAGTCCTCGCATTTGTCGATGTACGTCTGCGGCACGCCGGAGTTCATCGAGGACTCCAACAGGGGACTGTACAGTTACGAAGCATTGAGATCGAGACTGGTCTCGGGCAGGTTCGAGAACGGATACGACAACTATCTCGGGCCTGTGATCAACCTCAGGCCGCTGACCAACGAGGAGATCTTCGTGCTTCTGAGGACGATAAGGGACCTCCATGCCCAGAGGTACGGGTACGAATCGGGTGTGACCGACGAGATGCTTGAGAGGTATCTGAAGGCGGTGCTGGCGAGTGTGATATCGACTTCCATGATAACCCCGAGGGAGATCACCAGGGATCTGATCGGATTGCTCGATACGATGCACCAGAACCCCCAGACGAGGTTCGACGACATGATCTCGGGAAGGAGGGTCGAGCCCGATTCCGATCCCGACGACGATATAATCGAGGACCTCGAGATATGACGGACCATTTCTCCCGGCTGCCCTGGTTCCTCAGGGAATATGTGTACAGCAGCGGGTGGCCCGCGTTCAGGGAGATACAGACGCGCGCGTTCGATGTGTTCGCTGAAGGCGATGACCACATCCTGATATCCGCGGGCACCAGCAGCGGGAAGACCGAGGCCGCGATGTTCCCCGTGATATCATCGCTTTACAATAATCCTGCAGAGACCGTCGGGGCGATGTACGTCGGACCGTTGAAGGCCCTCATCGACGATCAGTTCCAGAGGATAGAGCCGATAATCAGGGAATCCGGGATAAGGATAACCGGCTGGCACGGCGATGCCTCCAAGACGGCGAAGGAGGCGCTTCTCGAGTTCCCCTCGGGGATACTGCAGATCACGCCGGAATCATTGCAGAATCTGATTTCGGACGATCCCGACAGAGTGGAAGGACTGTTCCGCGATCTCAGATTCGTGATAATCGACGAGGTCCATGCGTTCATGGACTCCGAGAGGGGGGCTCAGCTCCTGTGCTGTCTCCAGAGGCTCGAGGTCCTGGCGGGATGCGACCCCAGGAGGATCGGACTGTCCGCTACGATATCAGATCCGGAAGCGGCCGGGAGATGGCTCTCCGCCGACACCGGGAGGAGGACGCATGTGATACGCGATCCCCGCACATCCGACAGGGACGTGAGGATACGCTTCCACAGGATCCCGGCAGAGGAAGGGGACGGCACCGAGAGGAAGAGAGCGATAACCAGCTATTACAAAGACCTCTACAGCGAGGTCAGAGGCAGGAACTGCATCGTGTTCGTGAACAGCAGGTCCGATGCCGAGACCACAGGAAGGTCTCTCAGGAAAGTGGCCGCGCGCGACGGCAGGGAGTCATCCATTCATGTGCACCACGGGAGCATATCGAAGGAATACAGGTCGGATGCCGAAGCCGCTCTGAAGAATCCCGCGTCCAAGGACACCGTGGTGGCCACGGTGACCCTGGAACTGGGTATCGATGTGGGCGGATTGGATTCCGTTGTCCAGATAGAGCCCCCGTACACCTGTTCCAGTCTCGTTCAGCGCATGGGGAGGTCCGGAAGGCGCGGCGGAGCGCAGACGATGACCATGATGTGCCTCGAGGACCCCGCGAGATGGTGGACCGCCATAGAGGGGATCAACATGGAGCTGGTCAAGGCCGTCGCGATGGTGGAGCTTTCAGTTGGTGAATCATGGACGGAGACGTCCGCGATCCCGCATCTGCCCTATGGTCTGCTGTACCATCAGACCATGGAGTATCTCAAGTCGGGGATAGGCGCGAAGTTCAGCATGCTCGTTTCCGATATATTGTCCCTCTATCCCTTCAGGGAGATATCCAAGGCGGATTACCGCGATCTGTTGGTGAATATGGTCGCGCAGGGGCAGCTCGAGAGGATGCCCGACGGCACGCTCCTGATAGGGGACAAGGGGGAGAAGAACGTCTTCGGAAGGGAGTTCTGCTCCGTGTTCGATGTGAGAAAGGAGATCGAGGTCCGCTGCGACGGCAAATCTGTTGGTTCCATCCAGGAGATGCCCGAGATAGGTCAGGCGATCCAGCTGGCCGGGCATGTCTGGGAGGTCACCGGGATCAAGGCGAAGGAGATGGCCGTGGACGTATCGATGTCCGACGGTACCGCATGCAATCCTTGGAAGTCGGGGACCCCGCCGATAGACACCAGGATCATGAGGAAGATGCTGGACGTCCTGAGTTCCGATGAGACGTATCCGTATCTCGATGAGGAAGCCGCGATTAGATTGGACCAGTGCAGGTCCGTCGCGATGTCCAATGGAATGCTCTCGCTGCTGTCCGAAGCCGATGACGGTTCCATCAGGATGCATCCATGGCTGGGAACTGTCCATTTCGACACTCTCAGAAGGATAATCCGCAACATCGACGGGGTGGAATCGGTGTTCGCATTCCAGCCCTATTTCATGGACATCCGCGGGGATGTCTCCAAAAAGGATATTCTGAAAGGTGTGGAGAAGTACCTTGCCGATCCGTATCCGGAAGGTCTTATTTTTGAGAACGACAGGATCCGCTTCGGGAAGTACGACCGCTACGTTCCCGACCATCTTCTCATGAAGGCTTTCGCAAGGGACAGGCTGGACACGGATTTCGATCTCGACATCTGATGTTCACAGACCGTCGAACGGTCTCGTCCCTCTGCAGGAGGGGTAGTCGCAGCATCCGTAGAACGGTCCCGAGGGGCCTCTGGAGATGCGGACGGGTCCGAAGCATTCCGGACAGAACGGCGTGGACCTGGAAAGGACGGGGCTCTGCGTGAGGAGTTCCGTCACGAACGGCGATTCCGCCGATTGGGCGTAGTTCTCGTCGTCGGTTATGCAGACGATGAACACCCTCTTCCTGGCGCGGGTCAGGGCTACATAGAAGACCCTCCTCTCCTCGGGGAGGTCGACATCCTCCGACACCGATGGGAAGAGAGACGATATGTTGTCCGAAGTGGTGTTGGGGAACCCTCCGCGGTCCCTGTCAGCGAGGATGAATACGTTGTCCGCCTCCAATCCCTTGGCGGAATGCGCAGTGAGGAACCTCGCCCTCCTGTCGTCGCACCAGTCCTCGGCATCCTTGTCCCATCTTCTGAACACTATGTCCATCGATCCTGACGGTCCGCCTTCCCCGGGGGAGAAGCGGAACTGCCCGTTCCCCTGGCCCAGGGCGTACAGGTCCGCCCTGGTCCTTCCGATAATGAAGACGCTCTCCTCTTTGGGAAGATACTCCATCCTGTTGGCGATCGCCTTGGATATCTCCCTGTCCTGGTTCACGGGGAGAAGACGCACAGGTCTGAACGGAGGGTCGGGCATTCCCTTGACCTTCTTGCTCTGCTGCTTCCCGTTCCTCATCACGAACTTCCCGGCAAGGTCGGCTATCGTCTGAGGGTATCTGTACGTGGTCTCGATCCTCTTCACCGATACGGAGCCGAACTCGGACCACATCTTTCTGAAGTCGTAGAAAAGACCGATGTCGCCTCCGGTGAAGGAGTAGATGCTCTGCCAGTCGTCTCCGACGCAGAACAGCCTGAAACCCATGCGGCGGCGCAACGCTGTCAGAAGGTCGACCAAGGTTCTGGTTACGTCCTGGTATTCGTCGACGAGGACGTGGGTGTATCTCTTCCCGTAGGGGCCTCCGGCGGATACTGATTCAGTGGCTTGGATGACCATGTCGTCGTAGTCGACCATGTCCCCTTTCATGCAGACCATGTTGTAGTGATCCCAGACGGTGTCAAGAAGTGAAAGTTCTTCTTCGACGATGGGTCTGACGGCCGTGGGGTTCCTCCCATTGGCGCGTCTGAGCTCCCCGATGGAGGTGCGGGTGGATTTGCATCTTGATATCAGGGCTCCGATGGGCTCGGAGAGCCTCGGACCCCAAGCTTTGACTATGGATGCTGCTAGGTCGTTGGGATTCATCGGGTCTCCGGTGATGCCGCGGTCTTTGAGGTAGGATGCCGCTTCAGCGGGTTTGGATGAGAACAGTTTGGCGTTGGCGGAGTTGGCCAAGAGTTTGATCTTGTTGCCCTTCCCGTCGGATGCCTCGAGTATAGCGGGGACGGTGCCCGATTCGGTGAACGTCTGAGGGGTGTACTGGCAGTCGATCCCGATTCTGAAAAGTTCGTCGGCGAGGTTCCTGAGCCCGCGGGGGCGGATGAACCTGCCGTTGAGGGATAGGTCGTTGAGTCCGGTCGCTCTGAGATCGTCGATGTAGGTCATCAGACTGTTGGAGAACCTCCTGTCGCATTCGCACAGCTCGTACAGGATGGATGAGAGGACAGAACTCCTGTCCTTCCCCACGCAGGTCCTCTTGCGGACGATCCTGTTGCCCAGGGCATGTATCGTCATGACATCCCCTCTGAACCCCGGGCCGAACTCCCTCTCCAGGGAATCCCTGAGGTCGGAGACGGTGTTGTTGGTGAGGGAAATCATCAGGATATCCGACGGGTCGACGCCGGAGTCCACAAGATATCTCACTTTCCCGACAAGCGTGGTGGTCTTCCCGGTGCCTGCGGCAGCTATAACAAGCTGCGTATCAGATCCGTCGGTGACGGCTTCGGACTGCTGGCGGTCGAGGGGGCGGCCGTTCACTTCTATCTGGGGCATCGCCGGTCTCACCGGCTCCTTCCGGCTATCGTGCGCATGACGATGTCGTACCCTTCGCGGAAAGGGATGTTCCTCTCCCTGCACAGCTGGGCGAGGCTTTCGTATTCGGGGTGGTGCTTCTCGGTGCCGTCGATGCTGAGGATCTTCACCTTCACCTTTCCGATCGGGGTGTCGATGTCCTCGAACCTGCGGGACATGACCGTGCGGTCCATGGTGCATCTGCGGATGCCTGCCGTGGATGTCTCCGAGAAGATGATCGATTCCATCTTCCTGCGGTTCTCTTCCGAGCACAGGACCGTGAGGAGCCATGCGGGACGTCCCTTCTTCATGAAGACTGGTGTGTAATGGGCATCCTTGGCGCCTTCGGACATTAGTCTCTCAGCTGTGTATCCCAGGGTCTCCCCGGTGCAGTCGTCGATGTTGCACTCGAGCTTCACGGCTGTGTCGTGATTCTCGGTGGGTTCGATGATCATCGCTCTGAGTATTCCGCTTCTCTCGGATTCGCGCTTCCCGGCGCCCAGTCCGATCTTCTTGATCCTGAACGATCCCGGAATGTCGCAGGATGCCACCGCCGCCGCGAAAGCGGCGCCGGTGGGTGTGACATACTCTCCCTTGGAATCGGTGATCCTCAGCGATAGTTTGGATTCTGATAGAATGTTGACCACGGCGGGTACGGGCACCGGGAGTATGCCATGCTGGCATCTCACCGTGCCCGTTCCCTCGTAGAGTTCGGAGAAGCAGACGCCGTCCACGTTCAATGAGTCCAGACAGACCCCCAGGGAGACGATGTCCACTATGGAGTCAACGGAACCCACCTCATGGAAATGGACCTCCGATACCGGGACTTCGTGAGCCTTG
Source organism: uncultured Methanomassiliicoccales archaeon (assembly GCA_934702355.1). Taxonomy (GTDB): domain Archaea; phylum Thermoplasmatota; class Thermoplasmata; order Methanomassiliicoccales; family Methanomethylophilaceae; genus Methanoprimaticola. The sequence goes on along the minus strand of CAKUXX010000001.1, from coordinate 7,618 downwards.
GCCTCAGCTTCGGCGAGGATGTCGAGCATCCTGAACGAGATGGACTTCGCCCTCTCAGTCATGTCGGCGTCGGAGATGATACTCTTGATCTCATCGGGTCCGCGTCCGTGGCCGTGATGGTGGTGACTTTCCTTGTCCCCGTACAAGTAATCGGTGTCGTGGTCGTGGTTGTCATGCTTCAGCACGACATCGAAGTCGCAGGCATCCAGTCCGGATTTCTTCTTGCGGGATATGGAAACGTCGAATCCGTCGATCCCGAGGGATGAGAGCGCACGCTCGAGTGTGGGGACATCGGCCCCCAGGTCGAGCATGGCTGCGACGGCCATGTCCCCGCTGATCCCGGAGTAGCATTCGAAGTACAGGATGCCTGATATGGTATCAGCCTTCGAGGACGGACTTCGCAATCGCAGATGCGAGCTCTTCGAGCTCGGGCATCTGCGACTGCTTCAGCGACGATGTGATGACGAAAAGCTCTCCGATGCGGGTCATCCCCTTCATCGCGGACATCCTCTCATCGATTATCCTGGCGGACTGGGGGGCCCATGATCCGTTCCCGATGACTGCGTAGTGCCTGTTCTGCACGGCCATGTTCTCCATATCCTCCAGGACGGACGACATGGTCGGATGGAGGGCGTTGTTGTATGTGGGGGCTGCAAGCACGATGTGCGAGTATCTGAAGGCATCAGCGACGACATAGGTGGGATGGTCCCTGGAGACGTTGCGGACGGTGATGTTCCTCACGCCCTTCTCCCTCAGGAGCACTGCTAATCTCTCCGCCACGGCGGCGGTGTTGCCGTACATGCTCGCATAGGCCACGGCGACACCACGCTCTTCCGGAGCGTAGGTGCTCCATGTGTTGTATATCCCGATGATCTTCCCGAGGTCCTCTCTCCATATGGGGCCGTGGAGGGGGCAGATCATCTCGATTGGGACATCCTTCAGCTTGGCGATGGCCGATTGGACCTTCGCACCGTATTTGCCGACGATGTTCGCATAGTATCTCCTTGCTTCGGAAAGGAACTCGCGGTCGAAGTCGCACTCGTCCGCGAAGATGCTTCCGTCCAGTGCCTTGAACGTTCCGAAGGCGTCAGCGGAGAACAGCGTTTTTGTGCCGATCTCGTAAGAGAACATGACCTCGGGCCAGTGTACCATCACGGCGAAGTAGAACCTGAGGGTGTGCTTCCCGAGGGACAGCTCGTCCCCTTCCTTCACGACCAGTCTGTTCTCCGGTTCGGCGGAGTAGAAGTTGCGGAGCATGTCGAACGTCTTTGTGTTGCCTACGACGGTGACGTCCGGCCAGGTCTCCAGCACCCTTGTGATTGCCGCTCCGTGGTCGGGCTCCATGTGGTTTATCACAAGATAGTCGAGGCGGCGGCCGTCCAGTGCCGAGATCAGTCCGTCCCAGAACTTCGGTGCGACGGACAGGTCGCAGGTGTCCAGCAGGCATGTCTTCTCATCAACTATGACATAGCTGTTGTAGGATACGCCTTCGGGAATGGGGATCGCTCCTTCGAATATCGTTGCGGTGCGGTCATCCCCGCCGATGCGGAGGATGCCGTCGTTGATGCGGACGGGGCCGCTGCCATCGTTCATGACCACGGGATGGATAATTAGGATTAATATCCTGCACCCGGATGCTCCCGAAGGTAGGTAGGATGGAATCCCCGACGGTCAAAGACGGAACTCAGACGGAACTTGCATCGGACATCGACAACAGGCAGTTCTCCAAGCCCACGGGCGAGGACGGAAGGAAGGTGATGCTCTGCATGAACGAGCATCATGTTCCGCTGTGGAAGGAGGCGCTCGCAAAGCTTCCGAAGAACTTCGACGGAGCCGTCCTGGACGTGGGTTGCGGTGGAGGCGGATTCCTCAGGATGCTGTCCGAGAAGTATCCCTTCTCGGTGCTGTTCGGAGTGGACATCTCGAAGGATGCCGTGGCGATGACATCGGAGGTGGATTCAGACCTCATGGCGGAGGGTTCCCTGGAGCTGAAGGTCGGTTCTGTGGATGCTCTGCCGTTCGACGATGCTTCATTCGATATGCTGACTGCGATCGAGACGTACTTCTTCTGGCCCGATTTGGAGAAGGGTATGGAGGAGATCTCGAGGGTAGTCTCTCCGGGAGGGATCGTCATGATAGCTTCGGAGATCAGGCTCGGAGGGGACGACGAGGAAGATGTCCTCGGGAAGTGTTCCGAATACGGCATGAAGCTGATCCCGGACGACGAGATGCTGGGGATGATGGACCGCAACGGGTTCGATGCGGAATGCTTCGTGGTCGGGCCCGGTGTACTGTATCGCGGTGTTAAGAGGTTCTGAGACTGTCGAGGTCCGGTCTTTGAACTGGACCTCACAGGCCTTCATCGGTTCAATGGGCAGCCTTGGAGTATCAGTTTGATTCCCTGTCCAACAGACTCCAGTAGAGATCGTTGACCTCGTCGAATGCGTCGGACATCGTCGCGTAAACCGTACCTATCTTTTCGCTTACATCCACTAACTCGGATGTTCCATCCTTATCATGGAGTGAATAGTAGTCGGTATGAAGCGACTGCTCCAGGGAGTGCGCCTGTATCGCCAGCAGGAGCTGGGGATTGTGAGTGGTCATGACGATGCGGATCGACATCTTCTTCGCCATGAACACGATGAGCTTTCCGAGTGTGTTGATCCACTTGGGATGCACATGTGCTTCGGGCTCATCCAGAATGAGGAGCGAACCCGGCATGAGCTTTCCTTCGGACACCAATATCTCCAACATAGCGAAAACCTTCATTCCGGACGCCATGTTTCTGAGATCGATGTGGATGCCGTCGTTTTCGACGTATTCCTTGCCCGGACCCCTTTGTTGGAATTCTCCGTCGATCACAGAGCTTACGATCTTGGTAAAAACCCTTGTCGATTCTTCGGTGGACAGGATATCCACTGCGTTGCGCTCATTGAAGTCCATTATGGCAGATGCCAACCGCCCTCTGTGATCTCCGGACTTTCTGAAATCATCCAGGATGAAGGGGGTGTCATAGTAGAACACCGAACCGAACATGGACCTGAGATCGGGCGGACATTCTACGGACAGACCATCTGCCGTATCCAACAGAGCGGCGATACTGATGTCGCCGTTCGACAACCTGATCTGGGATGTCAAGTCGGTGTTGTGAAGATTCCTGAGTTGTCCGAGTGTTCCGAATTCCTGTTTTATGTTCCGCTCGATGAGGATTCCGAGATACTACGAACAGGAATCCTCATTCAGCAGTTTTTCAAGGTTCTCGAATCCGATCTTCGAATCAATACCATTTCCGGACGCACGGAGTCTTTTGATATTCTCGATCTGTGTTTCTACATCCAGGTCTGCATTCAGCCCCCAGTTGTCCGCAAGCTGATGAAGTTCAAGCCACTGGTTGATCTCATCCGTCTTTTTGGATCTGATGTCGACAGGTGCTTCAGCCACCGCATAAAGGGATTTCAGGATCGTACTCTTGCCTGTGGAGTTCTCCCCCAGTATCACAGTCAGTCCGGATAGGGATATGCTCATTTCGGAAAGACGGCCGATGTTGCGCAGTGTCAGATCCATACGCAATCATGGTGCGGGCAGTATTCGACGATTGCGATTGGATTCATCGGTGTACGGCCATCTGGACCTCGACGGTCTTCATCCTTATTGCAATGCCGACGAGTATGGCATCCTCCATGCCGGGTTCCCCGGCATACTTCCTGGAGACTATCTGTTCCATGGCTTCCCCTGCAAGGGAATGAAGGTCCACGGAGTCGTCGACGGTGGTCTTAATCTCCATCACGACGGGCGGATGATCCCAGGTCTTGTCGAAGATTATGTCTGTGTATCCGTAACCCTTCGGGATCTCCTCCTTGGCGATCAGACCCGGGGTCAGGAGGTACGCCATGATGATGTCGCGGTACCTATTGTGCCTCGCGGTCGGATTCTCGGCCTGGAACCAGTTCCTGTCCAGGGCGAGTCCGGAGAGCATGGATTCCAGGCTGTTCTTAAGGAGTGCTGAATCCCTGCGATAGACGGCATCCATGGCAGTAAGTGCTCTGGATTCCGTCATGTTGGCTTTCTCCGACAGGGAATCGAATGCTATCGAGACCTCCCTGTTCACCATCTCGATGCGGCAGACGGGAAGGCCGTTCTCGATCTTTCCGGTCCTTATAGCATTGAGGTATCCGCACATCGCCAGGTACGAGAACACCGACGACGGCTTCGCTGTCGGGCTGAGGACATCGGTGTATGTTATCAGGGTGTCTATCGGGGATGTGAGTTCGACGTTCTTTCCGTTGCGGAGGTCCCTCAGCTGAAGAAGGGTCTCGGGGTTCATGTTGGAGAGTAGTTCCGCGGACATCCCTCCGCCGGTCATGTTGTTCCAATATGCCTCGGTTCTGCAGTCGTTGCGAAGGTACATCATGACGCTGTATGGGTTGTAAACATCGGCATTGCCGAAGTGGTAGCCGTCGTACCATTCCCTTATCTCGGACAACCTGTCTGGTGAGATCCCTGTTTCGGAAAGCAGTCCGTTGACCTCATCTTCGGTGAATCCGAAGTACTCGTCGCCTTCGGCGTCGAGGATGCTGCGGACGCTGGCGTTGTTGAATCCGCTGAGCATGCTGGTCTTGGCAAGGGGCATTATACCCGTGACCACTGAGAATTCGCAGCAATCGTTGAATTTGAACGTCTGCTCCATGAACGGTCTGAGGACGGAGACTATCGATTCGAATCCTTCTGCGGTCCTGATCTGTTGCATGCAGTGGTCGTACTCGTCCACCAGGAGTATGACGTTGCTTTCGTACCTTCTTTTGAGAAGGCGGCATAGGACCCCCACGGCCTCGGAGGCATCGATGTCGTCGATGTCGGGACTTGCGTACCTTCTGAGAATCGCGAGATCATCCGTCCTCAACGAGCCGTCATCGAGTACAGATATGAAATGGGCGAAGAGTCCGTTGACCATCGAGGCCAGGCTCTTGACGAATCTCTCCTGGGATTCTCCTCTCAGTCTTCCGAAGTTCAGCCTGATCATAGGATATGCGTTCCTGTATTTCCTGCAGGATTCGTACGAAGAGATCTTCAGGCCTTCGAATATGTCCGGTTCTCCGGAGTATTCGATGTTGAAGAAGTAGTCCAGCATGGAGAGGTTGATGGACTTCCCGAAGCGGCGGGGTCTGGTGAAGAAGAGTGTTTGGTTCTTGTTTCCGCAGAGGTCGCGTATCATCAGGGTCTTGTCGACGAAGTGGTAGTTCCCCGTGACAAGGGCCTTGAAGTCGGAGACACCGTCGGGATACGCTTTGGACCTCATGCATCCGGGGTGTCATTCGAAGTATTTAATGAAAGGGTCGGCTGTCCTGTCGACTTGATGAATGAGCAGGTCACTGTCCGAAGTAGCTTCCAGGTGACAATATGAATCTATGTCCGCACCGCCCCATACCATACTTTTCGGTGATCGATGCGACGATAAGAGAGTTCTTGCCGAAGATCAGACCATCCGTTTCAGGTGGGAAATCCGAATGGAATCCGCCAGGCGTATAGGTTAAGGTTGGTCTAACGGTATTGAATACGCGGATCGATTTAGCTGGAGACGGTGGCGTAACGTACCATCCATGGAAGGAACGGGACAGCATCCAGCAGGTTCACGAAGAATGATCATCCAGGAGATCCGCTATCGCTTGAAGATGCTCTGCGACCTTCTCGCCGACCGGCGTGAGTCTCAATGTGCTGATATGATATTCCTCGGACAGGTCCTCCACGATGCCTATGTCCATAAGGATGCCGAGTTTGACGGGCATCCTATCGTTGCGGGCGACATATCTGTAGAGTTCTATCTGTCTGCATTCGGGATGGTCGCGGATGTACAGGATTATGTCGACCATGTGGGATTCGTTGAAAAATGATAATCTTTCGTGGCCGGACATCGTGTCGTCTTCCTGTCTTGTATAATATTGATGGGGCCCTTGCGGGCCCCAAACGGTTTGCTGTTCAGGTTATGGTGTCGGGATCAGTTCTTTCTCCAGAACGCGATGCACAGGGCGGCTACGACAACGACCACGCATGCCGCAGCTGCGGCGACGACCTTGGCGGACCCACCGTTGCCTCCTTTGCCTCCGGTCTCGGGACCCGAGGGGTTGGGAGAGGGCACGGGATCGTCGTCATCGTCTGCGGTTGCGGACAGGGCGAACTTGACCTCGACGACGATCTTGTCGCCGTCAAGGCTCTTGTCCACGCTTATTGTGCGTGACTCGGAATCTGCTCCGAGGGTGAGGTCGATATCCTTACCGTTCACGAGGAACTTGGATGCGTAGAATCCGAAGTTCGGGGTCGCGGTGATGGTGATCGTCCTTCCCTCGACTGCTTTTCCTTCGGCATCGAGTCCGGTGATGTCCACCTTTCCGTTGGATGCTCCGATGAGCTGGACCGAGTAGGTGTCGGCCTTCTCGAACTCGGCGACGATCTCGTGATCGGCGACGATGTTCTTTATCGGGACAACAGCGAAGACCTTGTCGAAGGTCTGGTCGATTCCGTCGAGCTTGACGGACTTGATCTTGTATCCGAAATCTGCGGAGATCTGGAAGTCCTGTGAGGACTCGCCCTTGAGGACGCACTTGCCGTCGGCACCGGGGATGATGCTTCCGTTGTCGCCGCATGTCAGGGTGACAGTGAACTGCAGCTCGGTGGTCTTGGTGAATCCGACTTCGAACTCGTTCTTGACTCCGACGGTGAAGACATGCACAAGCATGTTGTCCTTGTCCTCTCCGTTGAACTTCACGGATGTGAGCATGTAGCCCTTCTCCTGGGAGATAGACAGCGTGACGGTCTTGCCGTATTCGACCTCGGTTCCGGAATCGATCTTGGTTCCGTCGAGGTAGAATGTGGCAGATCCCATCGTGCTGTCGTTGACGGCCACAGTCACAGGATACTTGTTCGTCTCGGCTTTGAAGTTCGCGACGATCGTCATGTCGCCCATGACGGTGCCGGTAGCGTTATTGGACCAGTCGACGAAGGAGTAGGTGAACTCGGCTGTGTTCGTAGCGGATTTTGCCTCAACGAGCGTTCCTCCGACGTTCAGTACGTTGCCGGCTTCTGTAATCTGGGTACCGTGAGTTACATCGGAAACTTCAGACGGAATCACACTGCCGCTGTTCACATCCTTGACCACTACAGTGACTGTATACTTGTTGATCTCCCACTGTGCCTTGACCGTAACGTTCTCTGCGGGCATGGTTGCCGGAAGGGCAGGATCCCATCCCTTGAAGGTGTATCCGGTCTTGGTAGGATCAGCAGGTGCGGTCACCGCAGTATTGTAGTCCTGGGTGATCGGAGCCACTGCGCTTCCACCGTCGGTGTCGAAGGTTATGATGTACTGGTTGACCTCCCACTGTGCCGTGACCGTAACGTTCTCTGCGGGCATGGTGGCAGGGATCGTCTTGTCCCATCCCTTGAAGGTGTATCCAGTCTTGGTCGGAGCTGTAGGCTCGGTCACCGGAGTACCGAAGTCCTGGGTGATCGCCTGGTCCGGCTGACCGTTGTCGAACTTCAGGGTGATGGTGTACTTGTTGATCTCCCACTGTGCCTTGACCGTAACGTTCTCTGCGGGCATGGTTGCCGGAAGGGCAGGATCCCATCC